>JBHJIX010000169.1:0-20495 GCA_050043025.1 Cohaesibacteraceae bacterium | reverse complement strand
CCCTGTTTGTTGCCTGGAAGAAGGTCGGTCCGGCCTTCCTTCCCTTTGCCGATGCGGCCAGCGATCAGCTGCCGCTTCGTCGGCTGTTGCGGTTGGCCATGTTCCAGCTTTCGGTCGGTATGGCGGTCACGCTGCTGACCGGCACGCTGAACCGCGTGATGATTCTGGAGCTATCGGTTCCAGCTTGGCTTGTCTCGGTTATGGTCGCGCTGCCGCTCTTGTTTGCCCCATTCCGGGCGTTGGTCGGTCACCGGTCGGACACGCACCGCTCCTACCTTGGCTGGCGCCGGGTACCCTTCATCTGGTTCGGTACACTGTTCCAGTTTGGCGGCCTGTCCTTCATGCCATTTGCGATCCTGTTGATGAGCGAGGGAGGCGGTCCACTCTTCCTTGGCCAGATGGCAACGGCCCTGGCCTTCCTGCTGACCGGCATCGGTCTGCACACCACGCAGACGGCTGGCCTCGCGCTCGCAACCGATCTGGCGCCCGAAGAAAGCCGCCCGCGTGTGGTCGCGCTTCTGTATGTCATGCTGCTTGTCGGCATGGTCGCCAGCGCCCTCGCATTTTCCTGGCTTCTGGGCAATTTCACCCACGGCCAGTTGATCCGGGTCATCCAAGGGGCAGCGCTCGTCACATTGTTCCTGAACGTTATCGCGCTGTGGAAGCAGGAAGCGCGCAACCCTGCCGCCACCGCGCACAACATTCCACAACCGGCTTTCCGCGAAGCCTGGCGCAGTTTTTCCGCTGGCAAACGCACCAGCCGCATGCTGCTCGCTGTCGGTCTTGGCACGCTCGCCTTCTCCATGCAGGACATCCTGCTTGAGCCCTATGGCGGCGAGGTTCTCGGGCTATCGGTAAGCGCGACGACCTTGCTGACTGCGATCTTCGCGCCGGGCACGCTGCTCGGCTTTGCCGTCGCGGCCCAACGCCTAACGTCCAATCGCGACCCGCATCGCTATGCAGCGATCGGCACGATTGTGGGTGTCATCGGCTTTTCGCTGGTCATCTTCGCCAATCCGCTATCCTCCGCGCTGGTCTTCCAGATCGCGACCTTCCTGGTCGGGATCGGCAGCGGACTGTTCGCGGTGTGTATGCTCACCGCCGTCATGCAATTGGGCGGCAGGCGTGAGGACGGATCGAGCACAAGCGGCATTGCCTTGGGCGCTTGGGGCGCTGTCAACGCGACAGCGGCCGGGCTTGGCTTGGCGGCCGGCGGCGCCCTACGGGACCTTTTCTCCGTGCTTGGATCGTCGGGTCTTTTCGGCCGCACCATCACCGACCCCGCCTTCGGATATGGCGCAGTCTACCACTTAGAAATTCTGCTTCTATTCGCAACGCTCATCGTGCTGGGTCCGCTGGTCGGCGGGCGTCGCGACACAACTGAAACTTCCACCGAAGGCCAGTCATTCGGGCTGGCTCAGTTCCCGGGCTGATAGCTCAAGGACAGACGAGGAGAGACGCAATGCCCCTTTTGTTTGGTCCACGTAATACTTTCGACGTCGGCTGCACAGTCGATGTACGCAACACCTTCGATAGCCTGCATGCCTATGTCGAACTGGATGGCGATGTCGCCATCGAGCCGGGCGATGAAGTGATCGTCCACGGCAAACCGGTCGAGGTGCCTTATGGCGAACATCAAGTGTTCCGCCGCCAGGCCACCGTGCGCCGCGCCGGTGCCATTGAGCGCCTTTGGACGCGCATGACCGGCGATTTCGAATTCATGGAACTGTGTGAGTTCAGCTTCTCAGAGGAGGCCGCACTATGAATGTCCATACCCCGATTAAAGATGGCACACCGGTTTCTCCCGCCAGCCGCACATCTGCCCAGAAAAAGCTGGAGCCGGTCAACGAAACCACCCGCATGGCACAGGAGGACACCCTCCTTGCGCCGCGCTTTTACACCACTGATTTCGACAAGCTTGATGCCATTGATGTCAGCCCAGTGCGCGAAGAGTGGGACGCCCTGATTGAAGAGATGCGTTCCGACCCCAACAAGGGTCACTTCAAGCGCAACGAGGAGTGGGACCTTATCGACATCGATGCGCTGACACCTGAACTGCGCAAGGAACTGGTCGACTTTCTGGTCTCCTCGCTCACAGCGGAGTTCTCCGGCTGCGTGCTTTACAAGGAGATGAAAAAGCGCGGCAACAACAAGGAAATCTGCGAGCTCTTCGCCTTGATGGCCCGAGATGAAAGCCGCCATGCCGGCTTCATCAATGATGCGCTGAAAGACTTCAACATCGGCGTCAATCTCGGCTTCCTGACGAAGGCAAAGAAGTACACCTACTTCCAGCCAAAGTTCATCTTCTATGCCACCTACCTGTCGGAGAAGATCGGTTACGCGCGCTACATCACCATCTTCCGCCACCTGGAAAAGCATCCTGAAAAGCGCTTCCACCCGATCTTCAAATGGTTCGAAGAGTGGTGCAACGACGAGTTCCGGCACGGCGAAGCGTTCTCGCTTCTCATGCGCGCCGATCCCAAGCTTCTGTCCGGCGCCAACAAGCTATGGATCCGCTTCTTCCTACTCGCCGTTTTCGCGACCATGCATGTGCGCGACGAAGCGCGGCCAGCGTTCCACGAAGCGCTCGGCGTCGATGTCGAAGAGTACGACATGCAGGTTTTCCGCACGACGACGGAGATCACCAAGCAGTGCTTCCCGGTGCTTCTGGACATCGAAAATCCAAAGTTCATGGCCGGCCTGCGCAAGTTGAACCGCATCAACCAGGCGATGGGCAAAGCCGCCCAAGCCGGCGGCCTTGGTGGTCGCCTGCGCAAGATGGGCCTTGGGGCTCAAGCCGCCCTCACCTTCGCTGGGCTGTACCTGATGAAGCCGAAGTCCAACACCATCCCGCCAACCAGCCGGCTGCAACCGGCCTGGTAAGGGCCGTAAGTAAGGAACCCATGTGACCACGGCCCTCGCCCCAATCGGATTTGCCCTCTTCCTGTGGTGGTTCTCCACCGGGCTGATCCTCTTGGCTGATCGTCTGCCACAGATAACGGTGCGGGCGGCGCTTTTGTCGTCGACCGCCCTGGCACTGGTGGCGATCGGAGGGCTTTGGTTCGTCAGCGATACACTCACAGCCGGTACCGCCTTCGCAGGCTTTGCCGCCGGCGTGCTGCTGTGGGGCTGGCACGAGGTGAGCTTTCTGTCAGGGGTCCTCACCGGCCCGCGCAAAACCGACTGCCCGGCCGATGCAAAGGGTTGGCGTCGCTTTACCTATGCGGCGCAGACCCTCATCTACCATGAGGTCGCGATCGCGCTGACGGCTGTTGCCCTCATCATCTTCTCATGGGGTGCTGCCAACCAGGTCGGTCTTTGGACCTTCATGATCCTGTGGGGCATGCGGCTTTCAACCAAGTTCAACATCTTCCTCGGGGTACCGAACATCACCGAGGAGTTTCTGCCGGGCCACCTGGATCATTTGAAATCCTACTTCCGTAAGCGCCCGCTCAACCTGCTGTTTCCTCTCACGGTGACGGCGGGAACAGCCGTGACGCTGTGGCGCGGCCAAGCGGCTTTGGACGCGGAAAAGACCGGCGATGCCGCCGCCGCGACCGGACTTTGGCTGCTGGCGGCGATCGCCGCACTCGGCGTGATCGAACATTGGTTTCTGGTTCTGCCCTGGCGCGATGCCCAGTTGTGGCGCCTGTATCTCAAGCGCCGGCCTGGCGAGCAGGCTGCATCCGCCGATCACGCGAGCGGCGAAACCAGCAAAGAAGAGACATCCCAACATCCGGCAGTGCTGCCTGCCGGTGAAACCCACTCACCCGTCGACCAAAGCCGGACCAACATGGCGAACGTCGAACCCATCACCAATCATCCTCACCTTTCTAGCACCTTGCGCGTTGAACGGGGCGCGCCCAACGATCGGGGGCATTTGACCATGACCGACACCATCCAACCGACTATCACCGGATCCGGCCGTTGTCCGGCATCGACCCTGGTCCACCGCGACACATCCCATGCCACAGCGGCTAATGACGGGCTCATGGATTACGAAGCTTTTTTTCGCGGCCGCCTTGATGGGCTGCGCGATGAAGGCCGCTACCGCGTGTTCGCCCATCTGGAACGGAAAATGGGCGCTTTCCCCCGCGCCGTGAGGCACACCGAGCACGGCACACATGACGTCACGGTCTGGTGCTCCAATGATTATCTCGGCATGGGTCAAAAGACGTCAGTAATCAACGCGATGCACGAAGCGATCGACCGCTGCGGCTCTGGTGCGGGCGGCACCCGTAACATCTCCGGCACCAATCATTTCCATGTTGTCCTGGAAGAGGAGCTAGCCGACCTGCATGGCAAGGAGTCGGCGCTTATCTTCACCTCTGGCTATGTTTCCAACTGGGCCTCGCTGGGAACTTTGGGCTCGACGATCCCGGACTGCGTGATCCTGTCCGACGCGCTCAACCACGCCTCCATGATCGAAGGCATTCGCCACTCGCGCGCGGAGAAAGTGAGCTGGAAGCACAACGATCCAGCAGATCTTGATCGCAAGCTCGCCGCGCTTGACCCATCCCGGCCCAAGATCGTTGCCTTTGAATCGGTCTACTCCATGGACGGCGACATCGCACCCATCAAGGAAATCTGCGACGTTGCCGATGCCCACGGCGCAATGACCTATCTGGATGAAGTTCATGCCGTCGGCATGTACGGACCACGCGGTGCTGGCATCGCCGAACGCGACGGCGTTATGGACCGCCTGACGGTTATTGAAGGCACGCTCGGTAACGCCTTCGGCGTCATGGGGGGTTACATCGCGGCCTCCGAAGCGCTGTGCGATTATGTACGCTCTTTCTCTTCCGGCTTCATCTTCCCCACCGCGCTGCCACCGGCCATCGCTGCAGGCGCGACAACGTCGATCAAGCACTTGAAGCAAAGCTCTGTGGAGCGTGACCGGCAGAAAGAGCGGGTCGCCAAGGTGCGCGCTGCGCTCGACCGCGAGGGCATTCCGCACATGCCCAACCCCAGCCACATCATCCCGGTGATGGTCGGCGATGCCAAGAAGTGCAAATGGATTTCCGACGTGCTTCTTGATGAGTTCGGCATCTACATCCAGCCGATCAATTATCCGACAGTTCCCAAGGGAACCGAGCGGCTGCGGATCACGCCCGGGCCATTGCACTCGGATGCCGACATTGCCCATCTCGTCCACGCGCTCAACACGCTCTGGTCGCAATGCGCCCTCAGCCGGGCGGTCGCCTGAGGCGCGAGCCTTGGCCAAAAGGCGAGCAATCCACCCGTGTCGGGTGGACGTATATCCTGACAACGCTAAGTGCGGTGTCGCGGCTCTGCCGCGCCCCGCGACCATCGGCCCCGGTGCCTTTTTGACCGGTCCGAAACCATAGTGGCCATGTTCAGCGCCGCGAACCTTGCCGGCGCTGGCCGGTGCCTTGACACGGCCTGATTGTCGGGATCAGGTTTTAGACGGAGAGGCGTTCCAGGAAATGGGCCAAGCGCCCAAGGGAGAAGAACAATATGAAACGATCGATCGGGATCGCTGTGGCTGCTGCCACAATGATGATGGGCGGTGCCAGCATGGCATCCGCTCAGGATGCGGAAGTCTATATTGCAGCCGATGCCACCGCCGGCGCAGCGGTGTTCCGCCAATGTGGCGCCTGCCACATGGTTGGCCCGAACGCGATGCAACGCGTTGGCCCGCCCTTGAACGGCATCATCGGTCGCGAGTGGGCCTCTTTCGAAGGCTTCCGTTACTCCGACTCCCACATTGAAGCCGGCGAGACCCAGGGCGGCGTTTGGACTGTCTCCATCATGTCCGAATATCTGCAGAACCCGCGCGCCATGGTGCCACGGACCCGGATGGCTTTTGCAGGGCTACGTCAGGAGCAGCAGATTCGCGATGTTATCAAATACCTGGCTGGCTTCGATGCTGACGGCAACGAAGTCGATCCAGCACCGGTGCTGACCGACAATTACGGCTGCATGTAACGCCGACAGAACACCAACCCAGAGTTTTTCAAAACCGGCGCTTTTAAAGCGCCGGTTTTTTTATGTCTGCGACGATGCAAAGCGGCCAAAACCCCCAGGTTTCCGAACCCCGCCTTGATAAGTGTCAACGTAACTGGACGTCCATTTTGTTGACATAACCTGGTCGCGACCCCGTCACAAGGCGGACGTCCCTCTCGCGGGAACATCTTGGGAGAACTTGGCATGCGCATCCTGTTCATTCACCCAAACTACCATTCCGGCGGTGCTGAGATCGCCGGCAACTGGCCACCGGCCTGGGTCGCCTATCTCACTGGCGCATTGAAAAAGGCCGGCTACACCGATGTCGGCTTTATCGATGCGATGACCAACAAGATGAGCGACGCGGACCTGCGCGATGCCATCGCTGCTGAAAAACCCGATGTCATTGGCTGCACCGCCATCACGCCGTCGATCTACAAGGCCCAAGGCATCTTGAAAGCCGCCAAGGAAATCCACCCGGACGCGGTCACCGTGCTCGGCGGCATCCATGCAACCTTCATGTACCAGCAGGTGCTCGCCGAAGCGCCTTGGATTGACTGCATTGTGCGCGGCGAAGGGGAAGAGATCTTCGTCGATCTCATAGCGACCATCCATGCCGGCAACTGGCCGGGCGCACGCGAAGCCGTGCGCGGCATCGCCTATCTGGACGATGGGAAGGTGGTGGCGACGCCCGCCGCGCCGACGGTGAAGGACATTGATGGCCTGTCGCCCGATTGGTCGATCCTCAATTGGGACCAGTACATGTACATTCCCATGAACCGGCGGGTCGCGATCCCCAACATGGCGCGCGGCTGCCCGTTCACCTGCTCCTTCTGCTCGCAATGGAAGTTCTGGCGCGATTACCGCATCCGCGACCCCAAAAAGGTGGTCGATGAGATCGAGATTCTCGTCAAGGAGCACGATATCGGCTTCTTCATCCTGGCCGACGAAGAACCGACCATCAATCGCAAGAAGTTCATCCAGTTCTGCCAGGAGCTGATCGACCGCGATCTGGACGTTCTGTGGGGTATCAACACCCGCGTGACCGACATTCTGCGCGATGAGGAGCTCTTGCCTTTCTACCGCAAGGCGGGGCTCGTCCACATCTCGCTCGGCACGGAGGCGGCAGCCCAGCTGAAGCTTGATCTCTTCAACAAGGAAACGACGATTGAGGAGAACAAGCGCGCCATCAAACTCTTGCGCGATGCCGGCATCGTCACCGAGGCACAGTTCATCGTCGGGCTCGAAAACGAGACCGTCGAGACGCTGGAAGAAACCTATCAGATGGCCCGCGACTGGGAGCCGGATCTTGCCAACTGGGCGATGTACACGCCTTGGCCCTTCTCCGATCTCTTCCGCGAGCTAGGCGACAAGGTCGAGATTTTCGACTTCGACAAATACAATTTCGTCACGCCCATCATGAAGCCGGAGTCGATGGACCGCGCCACCCTGCTCGACCGCGTGATGCACAACTACCGCCGCTTTTACATGAACAAGGCGTTCTTCTCCTACCCGTGGAAGGGCACCGGCCAGCGGCGCAAATATCTACTGGGCTGCCTGAAAGCCTTTCTGAAAGCCGGCTTTGAGCGCACCTTCTATGACCTTGGGCGCGTGGGCTATTGGGGCCCGCAATCGAAGGACAAGGTCGACTTCCATTTCGATGAAACCAAGGAGCGGTTCGACGCCTCCAAGGTCGAATGGCAGACCAACCACAACCGCCCGCCCTCCACCATGAAGCAGGCGGCCCGCGCCATGGCTTGTGGCGGCGCGCCCATGCAGCTTTCCGACGATCAAATGGCCAAAGTCGAAGCCAAGGGCGGCATGGGAAGTCGCAAGACGACCTTGATCGACACCCTGTCGGAGCAGCGGGCGCCAGCTGAAACGCCATGAGCGGGCTAGCCACGCTGCCGCACGGAGAGCCCTCCTTGGCTGGCGAAGTGGAAGGAGCCAGCGAACCTGCGACAGCACGTATCGGTCCCAACGCGATCACCCAGGTGCTGGACGCCCTGACGGATCAAACAGATGAGGCCACGCGGCACGCCATCATCGCCGATGCCGACCTGCTGACTTATCTGGATGCGCCACCAACCGACATGGTGGATGAGCGGCAGGTTGTTCGCCTGCACCAAAGCGTCCGTACCCACCTCCCTGGGGCGGCGGGTTTGGAGGTTCTTCGCCAGGCCGGGGACCAAACAGCCCGCTACATTCTCGCCAACCGTATCCCGTCACCAGCGAAGGCCGTGCTCCGCGCTCTGCCAGCACGTTTCGCAGCGTCGGGGCTTTTGGCTGCCATCAGCAAACATGCCTGGACATTTGTCGGCAGCGGACGGTTTACCTACCGATCGGGCAAGCCCACCCACATCACGCTGACCGACTGCCCGGCCTGCCGGGAAGTCTATGGCGCAGACGAACCCAGCTCCTACTTCGAGGCGACATTTGCCGGCCTCTTCAAGGCGCTCGTTCACCCCAACGCGCACATTACTGCGGTTCAAAGGGACCAGCAAAATCAGGCCCTTCCGGATGGGCGCGCGCGCCACTTTGCTTTAAACTGGTGAGCCTCTTTCACCGCCGGAGCGATCACGATCCATGACCGACATCATCATTCCGGCAATCGCCGACGACGGCACCCTGTTCCCGATCGAAAAGCTGGAAGCCCATAAGAAGGGGCAGTTCCATCTGGCGATTTCGGTTTTCGTGTTCAGCCCCGATGGCAAACTGCTTATCCAGCGGCGCGCGGACGGCAAATACCATTGCGGTGGCCTGTGGGCGAACACCTGCTGCAGCCATCCGCACTGGGAAGAGGACATAGCCGCGTGCGCGCATCGCCGATTGCAGGAAGAGCTTGGCTTCAGCCTGCCTTTGCGGGCGATTGGGCAGGTCGACTATCGCGCAGATGTCGGCAATGGGCTGATTGAGCACGAACGGGTGCACATGTTCGCTGGCGAAGCCGAACCGGCAACGCTTTCTCCCGTTCTTGACCCTGAAGAAGTGGCCGAGCTCCGCTGGGTAGATCTGGCGGACCTGCGCCGTGAACTCGCTGAAAAACCAGAGAATTTCACCCCTTGGTTCTCGCTCTACATCGAGCGTTGGTCCGATCTTTGGGCGCCTGCTGCATGATCGTGGCATTGGGCTTTGTGTAAATCAAACAAGACGTCCAATTTATTTGACATATAGCCGTTTCACGGACTAGTCTCACAGCTGTCTGAGAGGGCCAATCTGTCGGCTTGTGCGGTTACCAACACAGTCAGCGGAAAGCCTGATCGGGAAGGTCGGCCATGTTCTGGCGGCTGGAAGACCGGCGGGCTGCTCGCGCAGCCCCGCGCCTTTCGCCCACGTGCCGGCGTTAGCCAACGGCCGCGAGGCCAAACTAGCCACGCCGCAAGGGCGCATGGGAGGGCGCGACGGATTTTACCGCTTTCGATTTAGTCAATCTTACAACTCACCTCGATCTGGCGCAGGTGTTCTTGTACGTCTTCTGGCTCTTTTTTGCTTACCTCTTGTTTTACCTACAAAAAGAGACGCGCCGCGAAGGCTATCCGCTGGAGTCCGATGAAACTGGCCAGCTCTACAATCACGGCGTGGTTTACATGCCGGAGCCGAAGACTTTCCGCATGCCGCATGGCCATGGCGATGTCAGCGTGCCCAACGACAAGCGCGAAACACGCGAGTTGAAACTGACCCAGAAAGAACCCTGGTCAGGTGCGCCCAAGTATCCATCGGGCGAGACCCCGATGTTGGATGGTATCGGCCCGGGTGCTTATGCCGAGCGCGCCGATGTGCCGGATCTGCTCAACAGCGGTGACGTCAAGATTCGCCCGATGCGTATGGCATCCGCCTTCAGCATTCCTGACAAGGATCCCAACCCGATCGGGTCGCCTGTTCGCGGTGTGGACAAGGAAGTTGGCGGTACTGTCGTCGATGTATGGGTCGATCAAGCAGAAAGCGTCATTCGCTACTATGAGATTGAGGTTGCAGGCGCCGTCGGTGAGGGCGAGGCCGCCCCACGCACGGTTCTCATGCCAGCCAACTTTGCCGTGGTGCGCAACCGGCCTGAGCAGCATCTTTATGTGCACGCCATCACCGGCGCGCAGTTCAAAGATGTGCCACTGACCGCCAAAGCAGACCAGATCACCCTTTTGGAAGAAGAGAAGGTGATGGGCTACTTCGGCGCTGGCTATCTCTACGCGACACCCAATCGCGCGGAACCGCTGCTTTGAACTACATCCATAACCAGGATGATTACGCCACAGAGCCGGTCCGCGGGTTGCCTGCGGCCCTGCCGACTGGCGAGTTTATGATCTGGCAGGGCGCGCCGCGTTGGACGTGTTTCGCCCACCAGGTCTTCCACACCCGAGCGATTGCCGCCGTCATTCTTCTGGGTGCCACAGTTCAAGCCGTGCTAGCCGTCCAGGCTGGCGCGACCCTAGGCACCGCATTGGGAGAGGCCGGCGTTATTGTCGCGTTTGGCGCTGTCGGCATCGGCATTCTTTATCTGCTTGCATGGCTTGTTGAACGCACCACCGTTTACACCATCACCAACAAGCGCGTGTTGATGCGCATTGGCGTAGCCATCCAAAAGACGTTCAATGTGCCCTTTGCCGTCACCGATGGCATCGCGATGAAACGCCATGGGCGCAATCAGGCAGGCGGCTGCGGCAGCCTTTCGCTTGAACTGCAACCAGGTGTCTCGCTGGCCTATCTCATTTTGTGGCCGCACGCGCGCCCCTGGAAGATGGGCAACACCCAGCCCACCTTGCGCGCCATTCCAAATGTCGATGAGGTCGCCCGGCGCCTGACGGATGCCTACACCAGCTTTGTGCGCACCCAAGAAGGTCTGGAGGCCGCGGCCAACCCAGCAGCGGCAGCGGTGCCAACAAATGCCGCCAAAGACGATGATGCGACCGAAAAACCGTACGACGCCCACAGCATTGCCAAGACACCCTTGGTTATGGCCGCCAGCCTTGTGCTGATCGCCGTTATCGGCGTCGGCGCATTCCAGCTCAACAAGCTGGCAAACCCCGCCACAGCCCTTGTGACACCGGTCTATGAACAGGCCATCACCTTCGCCCCGCTTGATGGCGACCGCATTGATGTACGCGATGCACTCACCGGTGACCAAATCGCCATCGTCGAGGCTGGCACGGACGGGCTGCTGCGCGGCGCCTTGCGCGGCATGGGCGGGGCCCGAGCATCATCGGAACTGGACCCATCAGCGCCCTATCTGTTGCAGCGGTTTGAAGGCGACGGCATCTATCTGGCCGACCCGCTAACGGGCCGCAGCGTACGGCTCAGCTCCTTCGGGCCGATCCATACCGGCGCGGTTCTCGTGCTGCTGGATCTCGCTGCTGGGGATAACCGCGCTACGGCCAGTCTTAACTAGCTGATCACGAGCAACCCGCAGAAACGCGAGGACCTGCCCCGCCCGCGCAAAAGCTCGACCACGTGACCTCACAAGACCAACAGCTTGAAAGCGATCGCCCACATAGTGAGGCCGACCAGCACCTCAAGAAGTTGCCAGCTCCGCGGACTCGCAAACACGCCGGCAAGCAAACGCGCGCCGTACCCCAGAACAGCAAAGAACAAAGCGCTGGCCAGGATGGCACCCAGCCCAAAACCCTCTGGCCTCTCATAGCCTTGGCTCAGACTGCCAAGCAGCAAAACCGTATCGACATAGACGTGCGGATTGAGCCAGGTCAGCGCCAGGCAGGTGATAAGGGCCGTGCGCAACGGCACAGGCCGATCCGCCGATGGCATCAAAGCTTCTCCACCCTTGAGGGCAGCTCGGAAACTGCGCGCGCCATAAACGACCAAAAAGAGTGCTCCCGCCACGGTGAAGAAGGACTCAACCCAGGGCGCCGCAAGCGCCAGCGCCGCGAAACCGCTTACACCGATAGAAATGAGAACGGCATCGGAGAGTGCGCAAATCGCCACCACTGGCAGCACATGCTCACGCCGAAGCCCTTGGCGCAGAACAAAGGCGTTCTGGGCTCCGATCGCAACAATGAGGGAAAGGCTGACTCCAAAGCCAGCCACAAAGGCGGTCATCATGGCGCCTTGACTAGAGTGCGTAGCAACATTAGGCAAATTCCATCATCTAATTTTAAATTAGTTTAACTAATGATCGACCGCGCAAGTCTTGAAGCCCTGGTGGCCGTCGCTGAAACGGGAAGCTTCGACGGGGCCGCTACACGCCTTTCGGTCACCCAATCGGCCATCTCCCAACGCATCAAGGGCTTAGAGGATCGCATCGGCGCGCCGGTCCTCATACGCAGCCAACCCTGCGAACCAACAACCACCGGCGCGCGTCTTATCCGTCACGCTCAGGATGTCGCGGTCTTGGAGAGCGCAACGCTGAAGGATCTGGGTAAATCCGGCACGCCCTCAACCATCCGCCTCGCCCTCAATGCCGACAGCCTGGCAACCTGGGTATTGCCCGCTCTCGCCGACACCCCGGGCCTGCTCTTCGATCTGGTGATTGACGATCAGGCCCATTCGGCCAGCTGGTTGCGCTCTGGCCAGGTGGCAGCTGCAATCACCAGCCGTGCAGAGCCGATCCAAGGATGCGATGTCACGCCGCTCGGCGCGCTTGCCTACCTTGCGACCGCCAGCCCCAGATTTGCCGAGACATATTTTCCCGATGGCATAACGGCAGAGGCGCTGCGCCGCGCGCCATCCCTGGCGTTCAACGCCAAGGACATGTTGCAGACCCAATTTGTGGAGCATGCGCTGGGTCAGCGCATTCCACTGCCAGTACATCACCTGGCAAGCACAGAAGGGTTTGTAACGGCTACCCGCCTGGGCCTTGGATGGGGCATGAACCCGGATATGCTGGTGCGCGACCTCATCACCGACGGCGATCTTGAGCTTCTATCCCCTGAACCCTTTCAAACACCTCTCAACTGGCAGATCAGCCGGATGGTAGCCGAACCGCTGAAGCCACTAACAAAGGCCATGGCGGCAGCCGGCAAGGCCCAACTTCACCCAATCTAGATTCCGGCGCAGGTGCCAGAAAGGCTTTAACCACTCCGGCAAAAGAAAACCCGGGCGCTGGGGTGCGCCCGGGTCAACTCTGACGGTCACATGACGACGCGCCTTATTGCGTGGAAGTCGCGTCATCCGTGGCCGGTGTTTCGGCCGCCGGCGCGGCATCAGCAGCGGGTGCAGCTTCCACCGCGACCGGCTCAACAACCGGCGGTGGCGCAGGCTCAACGCCCCACTGTGAGACCGTGGAGTCTGGCGTTATCGGCCACCAGGAAAGATCCACCGGCACCACGCCATGCTTCATGCCCCACAGCGTCCAGTCATCGACAACCGTGCCAGTGATAAGGATGCCGATACCGCCCGTCAGGGTCGGCAGCATGGCAAACCACCAGGCCCAGCGGTGGATGGATTCCATGGAGGCGTTGAAGCCCATGGTCCAGCGCCAGAAGAGGGCCGCACGTTCAGAGGCCGTGCCACGAGCGGTGATCTGCTCGATCTCCCGCTCACCGCCATACCGCGTCACCGCAAGAATGGTCGCACCATGCATGGCGAACAGCAGCGCCGAGCCATAGAGGAACACAATCGACAGCATGTGGAACGGGTTCCAGAACAGATTGCCGTAGATGAGCGAGAAGTTGTTGGTCCAATCCAGATGCGGGAACACGCCCCACGGCACCGCTTCACTCCAGGAGCCCATCATCACCGGGCGAATGAAGCCCAGCACCAGATAAAGCCAGATGGCAGCTGCAAAAGCCCAGCAGACATGAAGGCCAAGGCCAAGCGCGATGGCCCTGCGGTACATCCTGTACCACCACAGCAAGATCGACTCTGTGATGAAGAAGCCGGCAATCAGGAACCAGCCGCCCTCGCGCAGGGGAGGTAAGACCTGAAGCCCATATTCCGGTCCTGGCGGATCAAGCGACAGCCAGAAAAACTCCCGCACGAACAGAACCGGGTTCCAGTTCACATCAGCGGCCATGTTAAGGCCGATAATGATGAAGCCGATCGAGAAGGTGATCAGCGAGGCAACGCCCAGGAAGCCCAGATAGATAGGCCCGAGCTGGGCATTCCCGATCTTGCCGATCAGATAGCTCAGCCGGCCGCCGGACCGCTCATAGGCGGTATCCTCAAGCGGGATGTCGATACCAGGCTCGACATGGCCTGCCACCTGAACGCGGGTGATGAGGTTTTGATAGTTGTTCATCGTCATGCCCTCCTACGCACCGGCCCAGGTGATCCATTCACGAATGAACTCCCACCAGTCGATCCAGGAGCCGGCATAAATCGGCCCTGAGATGATGATGCAGCTCGCGCTCCAGAACCCGGCAATCAGCGCCAGGAGCAGGCCCAGACGGTGGATGCCAAGCGTGCCGATGGAGTAGCCAATCGTGTCACGGAAATAGGTGTCTTCATGTTCCGGCGTCTTCACCTCGCCGCCCTTTTGCGGATTGACCGCGGACAGGACCATGCCCCCATGAAGGGCAAGCGCGAACGTCGTCGTGAAGAAGAACGTGATCGCGATCATATGCACCGGATTGTAGTGGAAGTTCCCGTACTGGTAGCCGGTGAACCACACCCAGTTGAGGTGGCTCATAATGCCATACGGAAAGCCGTGCCCCCATGCGCCCAGCATGAAGGGACGGATCACATTGAGCGCCACGAACGCGAAGATCGCGACGGAGAAGGCGAAGGGCACATGCAGCCCCATGCCAAGTTTGCGACAGATCTCAACCTCGCGCAGCGCCCAGGAGCCAAAGGCCCCGACCGCACAGATGGTGATGATTTGCCAAAGTCCGCCTTCTGCCATCGGCGCAAGTGCCAGACCGTAGTTCACATCCGGCGGATTGATGCTGATGAGCCAGATGTTCCAAGTCGGGCCCTGCGATGCACCGAATATGATGAGCGCAGTACCCAAGATAGCGAAGAACAGCGCCGTTACGCCGAAGAAACCGACGTAGAAGGGGCCGACCCAGAAGTCGAACAAGTCGCCCCCGATCAGCGTACCGCCGCGAACACGGTACTTCCGCTCGAAACTGAGCAAAGCCATGGTATCCTCCTTAGCCGAGCATGGCGCAACGTCAGCTCAAGCTAGTCCTCTTAAACGGTGGGGAAGCGGGGGGAACGAGCACAGTGCGACGTTCCCGCCGCCACCATTTGCAGCGAAACGGACGAACCGCTAGCCGAGCATGTCGCGCTCGGTTGGGATCATCGTTTCGATCTGTGTGCTGCTGCTCATCGCAGCAGACCCTTCCAGCCAGTTGAACTTCTCGGTGCTGAGCAAAATGAAGTGGATCAGCAGAGCCAACGTGAACAGGAAGACCGCCATCGCAATAAGAATGCGACGCGGATCGAAAAGGAGCCAGATTCTCCACATGTTTTCAGATCCTTAGGTGGTTTGGCCCCTTAAAGCCAAGGATTGTAGAACCACATCGAAATGTGGGCGAGGAAGGGAAAGAGAGACAGCGCAAATGCGCTTTTCATCAAAATGCGATGAAACTCCTTTGCCTCCTCATGGGAGAGTCCCGAGAGGGACTGCTTGTCTGAAGCCATGCGCATGACCTCCATAGTGTGACCGAGGACGGCCGTTACCGCGCACCTCCCGCGCGGCGGGGATTGCCAAGCGAACCCTTGCTTGGCTTTGGTCAGGCGTGCCTGGCCAATTCTGTTGGGTTCGGCCAAACGGCCAAACCTGTTGGCAGTTGAGCTGGCGCCGACGCGTCAGCCCATGAAGGCGTAACCAGCTGCGGCGCTCGCCGCGGACTTGGCTTCCGCCAGAATCGAGGGGCGCCAGCTGGCGCTTGTGCCGGCCGCCGGCCCTTTCAAAAGGCGAAGCAGCCGCGCCAGCGCCACGACGGGCAGCGCCACAGCAAAAATGAACGAGAACAGCACCCAGAAGGCACGCCGCTCGCCGCTTCTGTGGCGGCTGGTGGAGATGGTGACATCGGTCATGGCCTAAGCTCCCTGATGCGGTGGCTTGAAAGAGGAGAGCGGAGATTCATCACGCAATCTCCGTTGTTCGTTGTCCGGAGATGCGCTCCACAAGCGCGCGGCTTACATGGCGCAGACCTTCAGCACGCGCGGCATTCTCTGCGCTGTCCCTCAGCCGCTTGGCAGCAGAGATGCGCACCAGAACCGGCTCGGCTTCCACAATCTTGTCGAGCGCCTGCTTGGCATCATCATCCCAGGCAAGAGCCTCCTGAACGCGGGTCGGCGTTGCCGGCGCGGCATCCATTTGGGTGGCAAGCGGCAGGATGTTGAACAGCGCATCGAACAGCCCGTTGCACACTTCCTGCACGAGGTAAGTTGCGCCCGCATAACCCATGAACGGTGTGCCGGTGGCGCGGCGTATAATGGCGCCAGGGAAAGAGGCCGGGATGAACTGGGCCTGCGGTCCGAACCCGCCAGCCGGCTTTTCGGCCAGATACATCCGCTCATTGTAGGAGCCAAACAAAACCAGCGGCGTCTTGGTCTGGACCATCTCGCGTACCGAGGCGTTGTCGGTCTTCTTGCCGGTCTTGCGCGCCACCGCAAAACTGCAGGGCAGGCCCATTTCCTCCTCCAGGAAATGCCGCAGGCCACGAGCATAGGTCTCGCTCGCCACAACGCCGAAGCTCGCCGTGCCGAAAAAGTCCTGCGTCACCGACCGCCACAGATCCCACAAGGGTTTGATGGTCGTGTGCTTTTCGCGCTCGATGAAAGGCTCTGGATCAAGGTCCAGCAGTTCGCCCAACGTGCGTAGGAACTTGGTGGTCGAGTGCAGGCCACTCGGCGCCTGCAGATAGGGCCGCTCCAGCACCTCGCAAAGAGGCCGGCCAAACTCGCGATACATGCAGACATTGACTTCCGCATCCGCCAGCTTCGGCACGTCGGCCAAAAGGCTGCCGAGCGGGAAGGTAAGGTTCACCTCCGCGCCGCTGCCTTCAATAAGCCGGCGGATCTCCGCCAGATCAGACGGGGAGTTAAAGGTGCCGTAGATAGGCCCGATGATGTTGACCTTCGGCTTCTGGCCCTCCTTGCGCGGACGCAGGGTCTTCACCTTTTTCGGGCCGTATTCGGTCCACAGCCATTTGATGGCGCGGTCGGCGCTCTGCCACTGATCCTCATCGATCGTGCGCGGCAGGAAGCGCTGAATGTTGGTGCCTTCCGGCGTCACCCCGCCACCAATCATTTCCGCGATGGCGCCGGTCACCACGCCCGCTGGCAGATCGGGGTCGAGCGTCGTGTGCGCCCGGCGCATGGCCTCTTCGGTGCCCTTCTGGCCGAGTTCTTCTTCTGCAAGACCCGTCACCACGATGGGCAACTCATGCGGGGGGAGCGCATCGGTATAATGCAGAACGGAGGTCACCGGCAGGTTCTCGCAACCCACCGGCCCATCAATGACAACTTGCAGACCCTTGATCGCCGTGAAGGCGTATACCGAGCCCCAATAGCCACCTGCCCTGTCGTGCTCGAGGATCAACATCCGGTCGAGCCCTCCACCACTTTCTTGGTTTTTGCGGCGAGCCGGGCGGCGTATTTCTTCTTGAAATTCGGATTGTCCTTTGGCGTGTCTGCCCAAACCCCAGCAGCATGGCCTGTGCCAACGCCTTCGAAAAACTCCGTCATGGTGTCAAAGCGCGCCTTGTTGGCGAGCGCAGCATTGATCACCATCGCCAGCGAGCCAGCACCAGCCGGACCCATCAAGGGGCGCGCCGAGATGAGGTTGGTGAAGTAGAGCGAAGGGATCGAAAGCTCTTTGGCCTTCTGCACCACCGGGGTGGTGCCGATGGCAAGGTCCGGCTCGAACTCGGCCATCGCCGCCAGATCCTGCTCTAATGAGGCCCGGAACTGGACATGCACGCCGCGCGCTTCGAGCCAGTCGCGGTCGGTTTCGGCAAAGCGTGTTTTGGGAACGGCAGTGCCGACATAACGCACATCCGCGCCGCTCTCGATGAGAAGCCGGGCCACCAGGAGCTCCGAACCCTCATAGCCGGACATGGTGATGCGGCCTTTGATCGGCATCGCCGACAATGCGCCTTCGATCGCTGGCAGAATGCCCTGCTTGGCTTGCTGCACCTTTTTGCGCGCGACGCCACATGTCTCGCCGATGGCTTCCAGCCAGTCCGCGGTGCCTTCACGACCAACCGGGGCGGAACCGATCACGGTGCGCCCGGCCGCTTCGAACTCGCGGAAGGTCGAGGTGTAGAACGGATGACTGCCGGCAACCGCTACGCTGTCGAGCGCAGCATAGAGCTCGCGCCATTCCCGGGTTGGCACCACAGGACCGGCCGCCAGCCCAAGCGGCGCCAGCATCTGATCGATGCCAACCGGATCGGCTGGGAACATCTCGCCCACCAGGGCGATGGTCGGACGCTCAGGGCGCGGAACGTCAGGGGCCTGTACCGGCCCGCTCATCACCTCTTCGCGCGCATAGCCCAGCATCGCGCCGGCGAGCACATCTTTGGCCTCCGCATGGGTCGGTACACCAAAACCAGGAACATCGATCCCGATGATCCGAACGCCGTTGATCTCTTTGGGAAGCAGACGCCGCGGCACGCCCGAAGCGGTCGGCACGCACAGATTGGTGACGACGACCGCATCATAGTTTTCAGGATCGGCCAGCTCGAAGACCGCATCGCGAATGTCTTCAAACAGCTTGCCCGTCACCAGTGTTTCGGAGTTGAACGGCACATAGCCAACCGTCCGGCGGGCGCCATAAAAGTGCGATGTGAAGGTGAGGCCATAAACGCAGCAGGCTGAGCCGGAGAGCACCGTCGCCGTGCGCTTCATACGGCGCCCCACGCGCAGCGACCCAAAGGCCGGGCACATGCTCTGTGGCTGATCGTGCGGACCCTGCGGGTAATCCTCAGCGTAACGGTCAAGCACCACGCTTTGGCCTGCTTCGCGCGCGGCAGCCGACATCTGCTCCTTGCCGGCATGGCACCCCATGCCATCGCCGTTCTCGGCACTTGGCGCGGGCTGTTCGGCAGGTTGCGGAGCAGGTTCCGGCTCAGATTTGGACGCGCTTTCGGCGAGCGGTGCGCCATTGATGAGCACCTTCCCGGCGTCATCATAGGTAACCTCATACACCTCAGGCCCAGCTGCATCCGCGGCGGCGAGGCGATCCAGCGTTGTCACTCGTCCGTCCATCGCCCGCTCACACCTCGTCGTAAATCACTTCAAGGGAGGGCTTCTCGACATAGTTCACGCCGCACATGTCGGCGTAACTTGCCGGCTCCAGCTTGTAGCCGGTCTCGCTTTCCTTGCCCTTGAACAGGTCGAGCAGCTGTTCGTGGGTCAGCGGTGTGGGGTGCAGCGGCGGCGCCTCGGCAACATTGACTCCAAGCTCCTCAAAGAGCGCGCCCCATTGGCCGTCCGGCTTCCCGATAATCTCGTAATTCGCGCTCTTGCGGCGAATGGCCTCATCCGCAGGGATGGAGGCGAGCACCGGAATCTGCACCGATTCGGCAAAGGCTTGCGCCTCGCCGGTACCGTCATCCTTGTTGATGACCATACCGGCCACGCCGACATTGCCGCCCAGCTTGCGGAAGTATTCCACCGCCGAGCAGACATTGTTGGCCACATAAAGCGACTGAAGATCGTTGGAGCCAACAACGATTACCTTCTGGCACATGTCACGCGCGATCGGCAGGCCGAACCCGCCGCACACCACATCGCCCAGGAAGTCGAGCAGGACATAGTCAAAGTCCCAATCGTGGAACCCAAGTTTTTCCAGGGTTTCAAAGACATGGATGATGCCGCGTCCGCCGCAGCCACGGCCGACTTCCGGGCCGCCAAGCTCCATGGCGAAAACGCCATCGCGTTTGAAACAGACATCGCCAACTTCAACTTCCTCGCCGGCTTCCTTTTTCTTCGAGGAGGTCTCGATAATGGTGGGCGTCGAGTGCCCGCCAAAGAGCAGCGAGGTCGTGTCCGACTTCGGATCACAACCGATGAGCAGCGTCTTCTTGCCCTGCTGCGCCATCATGTAGGAGAGGTTGGCCAGCGTGAAAGACTTGCCGATCCCGCCCTTGCCATAGATCGCGATGATCTGCGTTTCCTTGGTCACCGGCCCGGTGTGGACAGGATCCGGCTCCTGCGCTGCCTCAGCGCGCACCGCAGCCTGCGTGTCGATCAGCGTGTGACGGGCTTCGGTGTCTTCAACCGGCCTTGCATCATCCAACATCGGGGTCATGAAACGCTCCTCCAATCGAGCACCATTTTCAGGCAGGCCGGGTCTTCGAACGCGGTTCGATAGGCGCGGTCCGCTGACACGGCAGGCACGGTGTGGGTGATGAGATCGGCGAGCGACAAACGTCCCTCGGCAACCAGTTGAAGAACGGCGGCCATGTCATCGGGCTGCCACTCGGCGGCGACACGCAGGCGCGCTTCGCACATGAAGGCGGGCGGGAAAGCAAACTTCAGCGGCGCATGATAGAAGCCGGCCAGAACGATCTCCCCGCCTTTGCCGAGCCGCGCAATTAGCGAGTCGAGCAGATCGGCATCGCCGCTGACATCATAGATGGCGCGATAGTCGGAACGTTCATCGGACTTGGGATCGATGACCT
>JBHJIX010000168.1:0-21804 GCA_050043025.1 Cohaesibacteraceae bacterium | reverse complement strand
TGGTGGAACCCGCGTGGAAAATTCAAGCCGCTCCGCAAGTTCAATCCGGTACGTCTTGAATATATCAAGGAGAAAGTCTGCGAAAACTTTGATCGCGACCTCAAAGACCCGAAAGCGCTCAAAGGACTAAGACTGCTGGATATCGGCTGCGGCGGCGGGCTGCTGTGCGAACCCATGGCGCGCCTGGGCGCTGGCGTGGTTGGCGTGGACGCCTCCGAAAAGAACATCGGAACTGCCAGCGTCCATGCCCAGGAGCAGGGTCTTCAGATCGACTATCGCGCCACGACGGCCGAAGCCATGCGAGAAGCAGGCGAGCAATTCGACATCGTGTTGAACATGGAAGTGGTCGAACACGTCGCCAATGTCGAAAGCTTCGTGGCCGACTGTGCTGCAATGGTGAAACCTGGTGGCCTGATGGTGATCGCCACCATTAACCGCACGGCCAAGGCCTTCTTCATGGCCATCATTGGCGCCGAACACCTTTTGCGTTGGCTGCCCGTGGGAACGCATCAGTATGAGAAACTGGTGAAGCCCGAGGAGCTTGCAAGCGCCCTGGAGCCCACAGGCATGGCGATCGTCGACCGCACAGGTGTTGGTTACAACCCGCTGGAAGATAGCTGGAAGCGTATCCCCAACGACCTGGATGTGAACTACATGGTGCTGGCCGCTCGCCCAGCCGGCTGACGGTTCTAGTGGCCGTCCTCAGGTAAGGTCGGAAGAACGAAAACGTCGATCCCTTCCTCGTCGAGCGCTGCAGCATCTTCAAGGCTCGCCTCTCCACGAATGGCACGCTCTTCGGCCTCGCCATAGTGCATCTTACGGGCCTCATCGACAAAGCGCCTGCCGACATCTTCTGACGACGCTTCGACCTCACCACGCAGCTTCCGAACAGCTTCGCGATAGGCCTTCACAGGTTCAGGCAGATCCTTCATCGCGACGACCGGTGCGGTCGCCGCGGGTACCCCGCCCAACACTTCACCGTCGACCGGCTTGGACGGTGAGGATGCCGCTTGGTCTTCGGCCGCAACGGCCGCATGGGCCTGAGCGATCGCTTGCCGAACCTCTTGAGCGGCCTTTTCCTTGCCGCGCGCGGTCGACACATTGGGTGCCATCAGCGCTTTTTCGACCTTGGTACTGCCGCAAACCGGACAGCTTAAAAGGCCCTTGTCCGATTGCGCCGTGAAATCATCACTGCCGCGGAACCAGCCTTCGAACGGATGCCCATTCTCACAAGAAAGCCGGAAGGAAATCATGCGACGGCCCGATCAGAATCTGTTTTCTCAGAAGCCGATGTAACTTCGAAGGCGCGATCATGCTGCAAGGCTGGTATCTTCTGGCGAGCGGCGGCGACTTGGCCGACATCAATGTCGGCGAAGAGAACGCCGGGTTCATCATCCGCCTTCTCACCGACCACAGAGCCCCACGGATCGATCACGAGGGAATGGCCATAGGTCTCGCGACCGTCCTCATGCAAGCCACCTTGGGCAGCAGCCGCGACATAGCTTCCGGTTTCGATGGCACGAGCGCGCAGCAGCACATGCCAGTGGGCCTCGCCCGTCTGACGCGTGAAGGCAGCCGGCATAGTCAAAAGATCAGCACCGGCCTGCGCTTGTTGGCGAAAAAGCGCGGCAAAGCGCAAATCGTAGCAAATGCCCAGACCAACCTGCACCTCTTCAGAGCCATCCGTGAGCGAGGCAACAACGCTGCTGTCGCCAGGTGCATAGATCGCGCTTTCGCGCCAACTTTCACCATTGTCCAGATCAACATCGAACATATGGATCTTGTCGTAGGTCGCAGACAGCCGGCCATCGGGAGCGAAAAGATGCGCACGATTGGCAAACCGTCCATCAGCGACCGGCACTGCCATTGAACCAATATGCAGCCATGTCTTGTGACGTGCTGCCAGTTGGCTGAACCGATCGGCAGCGCGGGCACAGGCGTCGGCCGTAATCTCAGCAGCCAAGCGTTTGCGATCACGTTCAACCAGGGTGGTCATTTCCGGCGTTTGAACGTAGCGCGCACCTTGCGACGCGGCGTCTGATATGAACGTTGCCGCTGCCTCAACGTTTTGATCGAGGCTGCGGCCAGATCGCATCTGCACCAATCCCAGTCGCATCAGGCTATTCCTTGGTCGTGCCGTTAGCTTGCCAGCAACGCGTCAAGCTTGCCGGCGTTCTCCAGCGCAAACAGATCATCGCAACCGCCAACATGGGTGTCGCCAACGAAAATCTGCGGGAACGTCGCACGCCCGTTTGAGCGTTGGATCATCTCTGCTTTTATCTGCGGCTTGAAAGTGGCGTCATGCTCCACGAAAGCCGCGCCCTTCTGCGTTAACTAGCTCTTCGCTCGCGCGCAAAACCCACACATGGCGCGGGTATAAATCGTCACATTGGCCATTACGCCCTATCTCCAGCACTTCGGGCCGATTGGGGAAGCAATCGACCCTAAAGCGCCCTTATATGGTGACTGGGTCGCCAGCAGCAATATTGAGCGAGAAGACCAAAGCATCGACGCGGCGCACCCGAACCGAACCGGACATGGCCGTGATGGTCTGCGAGAGCGCGTTCAACGTTGCGCCCGTGGAGTGCACATCATCGATGAGAATGATGGACCGATCCGCCAGCTCCGCTTGGCCTTTGGGCGTGATCGAGAACGCACCTTGTAGGTTCCGTAAACGCTCACCGCGTGAAAGCGCCACCTGTTGGCGGGTTCGCTTAACCCGCCGAACAGCGGCATAGACGACCGGAACGCCAGTCAATGCACTTATTGCGCCCGCAAGCAGTGCCGACTGATTGTAGCGGCGTTGCATGCGCCGCCACGGGTGAAGCGGCACCGGAACCAGGATTACATTGTCTTCGTCCAAAAGCGCGCGCCCAGCCCGCGCCATCATGGCGCCGAGCGACTCGGCAAGATAGCGTTGGTTGGCAAATTTGAGCGCATGAATCAGCCGCGGCGCCACACCGTCATAGGCGCAGGCAGCACGAAGGCGATCGAAATAGGTCGGGTTCGCCAAGGCTTCTGCAGAGACCGCACCAGGACCCAGATCATAGGCCAAAGGCAGACCCAGCCGATTGCAAACCGGTTCTTCGATCCACGGGACCTTTTTCCAGCAGCAGGCGCACAATCCGCCATCGGTCTGAACCATGGTGCGGCAGACCGGACAGCTTGGTGGCACGACAAAGTTCAAAAGCCCGGCAAGGCCGGATCTCAGTCCTTGAACCGCCTGCGCACCCATAAGAGGTGCAGACAGTGTAGGCATACGCACAGACTTGGCCACGTCTTTGGCCATTTGGTCAGCCATAGGTCCCCCGACCGGCTAGGGTGCAGTGCAGCACCTGATGCTGCATTGCCCTATCCTTAAGTCGTAGATTAATATCCGTCCAGCGTCATGAGCACTTGCCCCATTGGGGTTGCCAGCAAGTCAAAACGGGTGCGAGACGGTTCCCATGAGCTTTCCAACACAATCCGACCGCCGTGGCTGAAGCTGCGCCCAAGCTTTTCGATCGTGCCCTGCTGCGCCAGCGCCGACGTCGGGCAGAAAAGCTTGCCCAGAGGCCCGGCGCGCGCGACCCAGGCTTTCTGCTCGATCACGTTCTCAACGATGTGGACGAACGTCTGGCCGCTGTCGAGCGGTCCTTCGATACGGCGATTGATCTGTCCAACGATGACGGACGGGTGGCTGCCAGATTGGCCGAAAACCCGCGTGTACAGAGCCTTGTCCGACTGGTTGAAGCGACCCCGGTCATGGTGGATGCCGGAACGCCAACGCTGGTCGGCGACCTGGAAGCCCTGCCGCTTGCAACGCACAAGGCAAACCTCATCACCAGCCTGCTGGCGCTGCAGTGGATCAACGATCTTCCTGGGACACTTGTGCAAATACGCCGGGCGCTGCGCCCAGACGGGCTGTTTCTGGGCACCTTCGTCGGCGGGGCAACCCTGAATGAGTTGCGCGACGTGCTGACCCAAGAGGAGGCGGAGGCCACAGGTGGCGCCAGCCCAAAGGTCATGCCTTTTGTCGATGTGCGCGATTTTGGCAGCCTTTTGCAGCGTGCCGGCTTCGCTTTGCCGGTCACCGATGTCGACACGCTGACGGTTCGCTATGACACGCTGTTCTCGCTGATGGCCGATTTGCGCGCCATGGCCGCAACCAACATTTTACGCCAGCGCTCCCGCAGACCATGGACCCGATCGCGAGTGGTGCGTGCCGCCCAACTTTACGCAGACAAGTATAGCGATCCTGATGGCCGCATTCGCGCGACCTTCCAGATCATCTCATTTTCTGGATGGGCGCCCTCTGAGATCCAGCAAAAACCGCTAAGACCTGGCTCAGCCCGAACAAGTTTGGCTGAGGCTCTAGGAACGGACGAAAAAGCAGCAGGGGAGAAAGCCGGGCTTTAGCGGTTTACTCTGGGAGGCCGCCCGCGATTGCAAGAAACAGGTCACTCAATGACCCGCCAACCAAACCGATGGTGCCGATAATCGCGATTGTCAAACCGGCAGCGACAAGAGCGTACTCTATGGCCGTTGCGCCATTTTCATCGCGCAGGAAACAAGCTAGTTTGGCCATCAACAATCTCCTTTCCTTCGCCTTAGCACAGCGCCGTTAACAAACCGCTTTTCTGCAATCCGGCATTTAACCGGTCCGTCGCACTGCTTCATCACGTGTCGGGTCAATATCAGGTGCTGAAAGGCCCAGTCGCTGTCGCATCCGCTCCATAAAGGCTGGTCGCGTTTCTGGCATCTGCTTTGGCATTGCGCCATCACGCCACATCACCGGCTGGAGGCCCAGCTTAGACTCCAGCGCCGCGGCATCAAGACAAGCCTCATGAAAGGGCTTGGGCTTTGAAAAAAGGAACCCTTGGACAAGATCGATGCCCAGGCTGGCCGCCGTCAGCAGCTCGTCCTCGTTTTCCACCCCTTCCACCAACAGGTCGAGGTCGAGACCTTTGCCCAAACCCACAATGCCTTGAAGCAGACGGACCGTCTCGGTGTTCTGATGACAGTTGCGCACGAACGAACGGTCAATCTTCAACTTGTCGAAGGGCATTTCGCTGAGATAGCTCAGCGATGAATAACCGGTGCCAAAATCATCCAGCGCCAGCTTGACGCCCATGGATTTCAGACTCTCAAACAGCGCTTTCATCCGTCCCAGCGCTTCGCGTTCAAAGACACTTTCCGTCAGCTCCACGCACAAGAGGTGCGGCGGAAAGCCGGTCTCTTCCAGCGATACACCGATATCGCGTTCAACATCGCGGTGCCAAAGCTGAGCCACCGACAGATTGACGGCCAGCTCGATGGGCGCACCACCGGCATCCAGCCAGGCTGCCCCCTGCCGGCACACCTGGCGCACCATCCACTCCCCAAGGTCGGCAATGAGGCGCGAACTTTCGGCGATCGGGATGAACTGGGAAGGCGGCACCATGCCGCGCTCAGGGTGATCCCAGCGCACAAGAGCCTCGAAACCCACCGCCTTGCCGTGAACGATATCGACCTGAAGTTGATAGTGCGCATCCAGGCCATCGGAACGCAGAGCCTCGCCGAGATCGTGTGCAAGGTTGAGACGATCGCGCACGCCCTCGTCCAGCTCACCATGAAACAACAGTGCCCGGCCGCGGCCACGCGACTTCACCTCATAAAGCGCCAAATCGGCAAAACGCATGGCCTCCTCAGCGACATTGGTCTGGGTGGGGATCAGGACCATGCCTATGCTGCAATCAACGCGAACCGAATCGTCGCCAAGGTCAATGGGCGAGCTAAACGTCGAAAGGATCGAGTTAGCGACAATGGCCAGGTCAGCAGCGTTGACCACGCCGCGCACGATCACAGCAAACTCATCACCGCCCAGACGGCAAACGATCGCCTCAAGGCCCGACGCGAGAACCAGCCGTTCACCAACGCGTCGAAGCAGTTCATCGCCTGCTGCGTGTCCGAGCGAATCATTGACCTCCTTGAACCGATCAAGATCGAGAACCAATAGGCCGGAAAGTTCCCCATCATCCTTCGGGGCTGACAAAATGGCCTCAAGTTCCCGCGTGAAATAGGAGCGGTTTCCAAGACCTGTCAGCGCATCAAAATAGGCAAGCTTTTCAAGCTCGCGCTCGGCCGCCTTACGCGGTGATATATCTTGCGCCGTGCCTCTAACGCCTATGATGTCGCCCGCATGATCAAACATCGGGCGGGCTGTGAGCGAGAGATCAACTGTTTCACCCGACTGCTGGCGAAACTGAACGTCGACGTGGCACTCTTCACCGGTTTCTTTGACCTTCTCAAAACAGGCAAGCATCTCCCGTCGGCACGCATCGGGCATCAGCGCTTCAAGAGGCTCACGTTCCAGTTCTGATTCTCTCCAGGGAAGATCCAGTATCTCATGAAGCTCAGGACTGATTTGAACGGTTGTCGCGTCGAAAGCTCGCGACCATGACCCAAGCCGGCCAGTGCGTTGCGCCTCGGCAAGTTCATCGGAGCGATCGGCAGCCTCCTGGCGGGCCTCAACCTCGGCGGAAATGTTACGCCCGGTGCCGCGGTAACCCAAAAACGTTCCTTTGCGGTCAAAGCGCGGTTTGCCGTTAATACGAACCCAAGCCCGGCTGTCGTCATCACGCACCAATTGGTAGGTGAAGTCTCGAAACGGGCGACGAGCATCAAGATCCTTTTTGTGCCCATGGAACGCGTCCAGGTCACCCGACGACTTGGCCAAGGCCAGACGCGAGGTTCCAATGAGCGCTTTGTGAGAAATCCCGGCAACGTCATCAATGGCTGCACTGACCATGGTGAACACATGGTCCTGATCGGTTTCCCACATCCAGTCGGAAGCAACCTGCGCAAAATCCTCCATCGCCTCGCGGCGTTCTTCGGCTGCCGACCTCATCTCCATCATTTCTGATTCATCGGAGATCAGAAAAAGCGGCTGCTGCTCGTCGCCGGAAATCTTCAGAAGCAGGTTTCGCCCGAAGCGTTCCATCGAGTCAGGGAGGAACCGATTGACGACGGTCACGCCATCGGGGGCGTTAAGCACGCTATCGATCTCCGCTAACGAAAGAGGACGCCCATAGAGATCGCTGAGCAGTTTTGCCGGCCGCAGGCCGAACAGATCGACCGGGTCGGTCAGAGAAAGAACGGCAAAATCCGAGACTATGTCTGCAACCGCAACGGGCTCCAGCGTCCCGCCAAGGAGGCCCTTGTCGCGTGTAAAGTCGGTCAGAACCTCTCGAACGCCCGCGACCATATGGACAAGCGCCAGCACGCGCGACCGTTTCCCAGGCGCAGCCTTCAGGGGAAGCAAAAGACGCCGCCAGCTATGGGTAACATGGGTTCGCTTGGCGCGATTGACCGAGAAGGTAGGCCGGCCTTGCTCCAAGCAATCGCGATAAGACTCAGCAAAAAAGTTGCCGATGCCGGTCACAAAATCGCGCGTTGTCTTGCCATGCATCTCCAGAAGGGCCGCCTCTCCGACCTCCTCGCCATAGTGCAGATAGCGAAAATGCCCGTCCTCTTCCTCCTCCACAAGGACGAGCGAAGAAGCAAACTCGGCGACCGGTCCGTTGACCAGATCACAGACCTCCTCAGGGGAAGCATCACTCCAGGCTGCGATGAGAGATTGCATCTGAGGATAGCGTCGCAGATCGATCGCTGCGACGGGTCGATACAACCCTTGCGTGGAATACACCGGCAAAACTCCCCAACTTCAACTTAAAGGGGTAAACTATGCCGGGTTTATACGCACTTAATCCGGGTGAAGAACTGACCGAAGGGTAAGGCACAACCCGCGCCAAGCCTTTTCCGCCAGGGCAACAAAAAGGCGGAGCCCAATCTCACAGCAGATCGATCAAAGGCGCGATAAGCGGCGCATCAGCTTCCGGCATCGGGTAGTCCCGCAGGCGATTGGGGCGCACCCACGCGAGCTCCTGCCCCTCCTTGGGAGAGGGCGTGCCCTGCCATTTCCGAATAACATAAAGCGGCATGAGGAGATGAAAATCGTCATAGCCATGGCTGGCGAAGGTCAGCGGTGCCAAGCACGCCGTCTGCGTTTCAATCCCCAACTCCTCATGGAGTTCGCGTAGCAGCGCATCCTCCGGTCGTTCGCCCGCTTCCACCTTGCCGCCGGGAAACTCCCACAGCCCGGCCATCGCCTTACCTTCGGGGCGCTGGGCAATCAGCACACGGTTATCAGCGTCGATAAGAGCTGCAGCGGCAACCAGAACGAGGCGCAGCGTCACGAGCGATAATCGCCATTGATCGCGACATAGGCCTTGGTGAGATCACAGGTCCAGATCGTCGCCTTGCCATCGCCGAGGCCCAGATCAACGCGCAGGGTGATCTCTGGATGCTGCATGACGGCCGCCGCTTCATCTTCGCGATAGGCCGGATCCCGCTCACCACGGTGGGCAACGCGCAGTTCGTCTCCCTTGGCGCCGAACCAGATCGACAGTCGGTCGCGATCAGCAGGCTCGCCGGCTTTGCCGATGGCCATGACCACACGGCCCCAATTGGCGTCCTCGCCAGCAAAGGCTGTTTTCACCAGTGGGGAGTTTCCTATGGAACGCGCGATCCGATCAGCGCTTTCGTCGGAATTTGCCCCTTCAACCGTCACGGTGACGAACTTTGTCAGCCCCTCACCGTCCTTCACAATCGCATGGGCCAGATCAAGCGAGAGCTCGTCGAGCGCAGCCTGCAGAACCGTGACCCTGGGGTCATTGAGCGCCACGATGGGATCATCGGTGAGGCGCTTTCCTGTCGCGAACAACAGCACCGTGTCGGACGTCGACGTATCGCTGTCGATGGTGATCCGATTGAAGCTCCTATCAACCGCGTGGCGGATAAGCGACTGCAACGGCCCGTGCGCAATGGCCGCGTCGGTCGCAATGAACGACAACATGGTGGCCATATCCGGCGCGATCATGCCGGCACCCTTGGCAATCCCGGTGAGCGTGATGGTCTCACCGTCAAGCTCGACGGTTCGCGATGCCACCTTTGGGTAGGTGTCGGTCGTCATGATGGCTTTGGCAGCCTCAAACCAGCTGTCGCCCTCTGACGACAACGCACCGACCATCTCTGACATGACGGCCGAAAACTTCTCCGCCGGCAACGGCTCGCCGATAACACCCGTCGACGCCAGAAACACGCCGCCCGCTGGCAGACCTGTCGCCTCCGACACAAGCCGCGCGGAAAGCTCCACCGCTTCGCGCCCTCTTAGACCGGTAAAGGCATTGGCGTTGCCGGAATTGACCAGCAGAGCCCGCGCCTTGCCAGTAGGCAGAAGCGTCTTGCACCAGTCCACGGGCGCCGAGGCACAGGCCGACTGCGTAAAAGTCCCGGCGACGCTGGTGCCTTCATCGAAGGTCGTCGACAGGACATCGGTTCGGTCGGCATACGCGATGCCCGCTGCGGCCGTTGATAGGCGGGCACCGTCAACGGGCAGGACGGAAGGTTGCTCAGCCGGCGTGAACGGGGATGGGTAGTGCGGTGGTGCCATTCAGATCAGACAAGAAGCGCGTTAGGGAACAAGTGGCGGTCCGAGACCTTCCACTTCATAGCTGATCTCAGCGCCATCGCGCAGCGTGGAAATGGAATCGGTGAACCGCTGCTGCAACATGGGCTGCTGAATTTGCGGGCCGAGCTCTTCAAAGGACGGTGGCGCACTCTCGCGCACCTCTTCGACCAGAATGACGTGCCAACCAAAGCGCGTCTCCACCGGTTCTTGTGAGTACCCTCCAACGTCCAAGGCAAAGGCTGCTTCTTCGAACGCCGGCACCATGCGACCTGGACCAAAGAACCCAAGGTCACCGCCATTGGCAGCGCTCGGTCCGGTTGATCGCTCGCTGGCGAGGGTCGCGAAGTCGGCGCCGCCATCGAGCTCGGCGATGACGTCCATCGCCTCATCCTGACTTTCCAAGAGGATGTGACGCGCGCGGCGTTCTTGCACCGGCTCAAACTCAGAAACCGCCTCATCATAGGCCGCCCGGATCGACTCTTCGGTCACATCAGCTGCGATGACATCCACCAGATAGGCGGTGCGAAGTGTGCGCGCCCGTTCGTAAGCCATGCGGCGCTGGAACTCGTCTGTCTCGTCCAATCCCTCCTCATCGGCCGCACCGGCAAGAAGGTGCAGATCAATGAGCGCATCAACAATCACAGCGCGGCGCTGCTCGCCGGGCACTTGCTGCAATTGCTGAGCAAAGTCCTGGCTTGCCAGCGCCACCTCTTCCTCGGTGATTTCATAGCCGTCGACAACGGCCAGAACGGTACTGGGATCCATCGCGTCCTGCGCCGAAACCGGTGCAGCAGCGCCAATGCTCAATAGGCCGGCAGCAGCGGCCGCAGCCAGGCCGGAGAGAATACGGTGCGTCATGGGAGGTTCCTTAATTGGAAATATCGGGCGATCGCGGGACCTGCCCTGGCAATTGGGGCCGGACCATGGCGTGGATTGCCCACGTTGACAAGCTTGGGGGCCATTCTTATCTGTGTTGCGCTTTTTCGCCGTCTGATCGGGCTTTTCGAGGTCCTTGGGCGATGCACCGTTTTTGACAACAGCGCCCGCCAAACATCGTCACGATGGCTCAAGGGTGCGTGGAGATTCACCCAGCATGCTTGGCCTCGGCTCAATCGCCTCGAAACTGTTCGGCACGTCCAATGATCGCGTCGTGAAAGGCTATCAAGCCCAGGTCGACACCATCAACGCCCTTGAGCCGGAGATGGAAGCCCTCTCCGATGAGGCGCTGAAAGCAAAAACTGATGAATTCCGTGGCCGCCTTGGCGAAGGTGAAACGCTCAACAAAATGCTTCCGGAGGTTTTTGCCACCGTTCGCGAAGCCGCCAAACGCTCGCTTGGCCAGCGCCATTATGATGTTCAGCTGATCGGCGGCATGGTGCTCCATGAGGGCAAGATCTCGGAGATGAAAACCGGCGAAGGCAAGACCCTCGTCGCAACCCTCGCGGTCTATCTCAACGCCCTTGAGGGCGAAGGCGTGCACGTCGTGACGGTCAACGACTACCTCGCCCGTCGTGACTCTGCCTGGATGGGCCAGGTTTACAGTTTTCTCGGGCTGACCACAGGTGTGATCGTTCATGGGCTGACCGATGAAGAGCGCCGCGCGGCCTACGCCTGCGACGTCACCTACGCCACCAACAATGAGCTTGGGTTCGATTATCTGCGCGACAACATGAAGTATCGCCGCATGGAGATGGCCCAGCGCGCCCATCGCTTCGCCATCGTCGATGAGGTGGACTCCATTCTGATCGACGAGGCCCGGACACCACTGATCATCTCTGGCCCGCTTGCCGACAAGTCAGAGCTTTACACCGCTATCGACACGCTGGTGCCAAAGCTCTCCGAAGAAGACTACGAAGTCGACGAAAAGCAACGCACGGCGAACTTTACCGAATCTGGATCCGAAGCCCTGGAGCAAATCCTGTCCGAGGCAAGCCTCATTCAGGACGGCACGAGCCTTTACGATGTCGAGAACATCCAGGTCGTGCACCACATGAACCAAGCGTTGCGCGCCCACCAACTCTTCCAGCGCGACAAGGACTACATCGTCCGCAACGATGAAGTCGTCATCATCGACGAATTCACTGGCCGCATGATGCCAGTCCGCCGTTTCTCCGATGGCCTCCACCAGGCGCTTGAAGCTAAGGAGCAGGTGCGCATCAACCCCGAAAACCAGACGCTCGCCTCGGTCACCTTCCAGAACTATTTCCGCCTTTACGACAAGCTGGGCGGCATGACAGGCACGGCCTCAACGGAGGCTGAAGAGTTCGGCGACATTTACGGCCTGGAAGTGGTCGAAATCCCGACCAATGTGCAGGTCGCCCGCATCGATGATGATGACGAGGTTTATCGCACATTCGACGACAAATACCGCGCAATTGTCGCATTGATCGCCGACTGCCAGCGACGCGGCCAGCCCATCCTTGTGGGCACCACATCCATCGAGAAGTCTGAGCTTCTCTCGCAAATCCTGTCCGACAAAAAGGCCGTCACCGGGATTGCCGACAAGCTTGGCGAACAGGCTGAGAATGTCGACAAAGGCGAAGATGCGCTGGCGGCGTTCCTGAAAGACGCAAGCGAGCATCTGCGGGAACTGGCCAAGACCACCAAGGGCAAGAACCCGCCGATCCCGCACCAGGTTCTCAACGCCCGTTTCCACGAGCAGGAGGCGCTCATCGTTGCCCAGGCGGGCGTGCCCGGCGCCGTCACTATCGCCACCAACATGGCAGGTCGCGGCACCGATATTCAGCTCGGCGGCAATGCGGACATGCGTGTCCTAGAAGAGCTTGGCGAGTTGGAAGACGGACCGGACAAGGATTCCAAAGCGCAGGCAATCCGCGACGAAGTCGCCCAATTGAAGCAAGAAGCTCTTGATGCTGGCGGGCTTTATGTGGTCGGCACCGAGCGCCACGAAAGCCGACGCATCGACAACCAGTTGCGCGGCCGTTCAGTTCGTCAGGGCGACCCGGGTCACTCCAAATTCTTCCTGTCTCTGCAAGACGATCTGATGCGCATCTTCGGCTCAGACCGTATGGACGGAATGCTGCAAAAGCTCGGCCTAAAAGAAGGCGAGGCGATCATCCATCCTTGGATCAACAAGGCGCTGGAGAAAGCCCAGCAAAAGGTCGAGGCGCGCAACCTCGACATCCGCAAGAACCTTCTGAAGTTCGACAACGTCATGAACGACCAGCGCAAGGTCGTCTTTGATCAGCGCCTGGAGCTGATGGAAGAGGACGATCTCGCCGAGCCCGTTCGGGATATGCGCCATGATGTGATCGAAGACATGGTGGCCGCTCACATTCCCGAGAAAGCCTATCCGGAGCAGTGGGAAACCGAGGGCCTGCAAGAACGGGTGAAAGAGGTGTTTAACCTCGATCTTCCAGTCGTCGGTTGGGCCGACGAGGAGGGCATTGCCGAAGACGATGTGATGGAACGTTTGAAGCGCGCCGCCGATGAGGCGTATGCGGCCCGCGTTGCCCGGTTTGGCCCTGATGTCATGCGCCAGGTCGAGCGCGCTGTTCTTCTGCAAACGCTCGACGGCCTATGGCGCGAACACCTTTCCACCCTCGACAATCTGCGCTCTGTGATCGGTTTTCGCGGCTACGGCCAGCGTGACCCGTTGCAGGAGTATCGCACTGAGGCCTTCCAGCTCTTCGAGGCGCTGCTCGCCAATCTACGAGAGACCGTCACCAAACAGTTGATGGTGGTTGAAGTCCGCACCGAGGCACCACCGCAACTGCCGTCCGAAGGCGCTATCCCCGGACAAGGCCATCACGCCAACCCGCAGACCGGCGAAGAGGAAATGGCGGCAGCAGCACCGCTCTCGCCGGCCATGGCCAAGGCAGCTGCCGGTATGGCGGCCCTGCGCGGCGAGCCCGTGCCGCTTGGCGAGCGTGATCCAGAAAACGCCGCCACTTGGGGCAAGGTCGGTCGGAACGAACCCTGCCCGTGCGGGTCAGGCAAGAAGTACAAGCACTGCCACGGCGCGGTTTAGGCGCCCGCGTCAGAGCCGGTAGCGCATTAAGACGCGCATTGCCCAGACACCAACGACCGGCCCGAGCGCCATGATCAGAAGCACCGGCTGCCATCCCCACCAGCTGGCCAGAACGGGCGTCATCTGCACCGTGATCATTGTGAGCCCGAAGCCCAGAGCAGTTTGCAGTGTCAGCAAACTGCCAGCCTGATCGGCAGGCGCGTGATCTGCCACGAGCGCGGAAAGCTGCGGTGAATCCGGGATCACGCTCGCACCCCAGATCAAAAGCACAATCAGAACCAGCCACACTGGTCCACCGAAGGTCGCAGCTGCCAGAACGGCTGCACCGCCTGAGATCACCATAGCTCCAGCAGCCACTCGAGCCTTGCCGATGCGGTCAGCCAGCCAGCCGCCTGGAACACACATAATCGCGCCGATGGAAATCACCAGGAAGGCCGTCAGTGTCGCAAGCTGCAACGCCTCGTCGGTCGGCATGGCGGTCTGGTAGGACGCGACGGCAATGAGCCCGATCCACGCCCACATCGCATAGAGCTCCCACATGTGACCCAGATAGCCGAGCGTTGCCAGGCGAACGCCCTTGTTGGTCCACATGGTCAGGATCGCGCGCGGGTTGAAGGCTGGGGCTTTGACGTGGTGAGGGCCAAGCTTGGCTCCCAATGCCAAAAGCCCGCCAACAACGGCCAATGAGGAAGCCAAAACGACCGTAGTTCGCCAATCGGCTCCGCCAGTGAGCGCCAGGAAGTGCGGAGAGCCGGACCCAAACGCCACGGAGGCCACCAAGGCGCCGACAAGAAAGCCGCGGTCCTTTGTGCCCCATCCCACGGCGATCTTCATGCCGACCGGATAAACACCGGCAAGCAGGGCGCCCGTCGCCACGCGCAAGAAAACAGCAAGCCCGGTATCGGGTGGAACGACGAGAAGCAGGGCATTCACAAGACCGGCAGCAACAGCACAGAACGCGAAGAGATGACGCGGGTCCATCCGATCTGGCAGGCCGGACACGGCCAACACCAGAGCACCCAAAACGAACCCGCCTTGCACGCCGCTGGAAAGCGCGGCCTGCTGGGCTGGTGCCAGAGCAAACTCGGCGACCATACCAGGCAGCACCGCAGCCGACACGAACCAGAGGCTCATGCCGCACACTTCGGCAACCATCAAAAGGAGGATGGAACGGCGTTTCACCGTTCCGGCCTAACGGCCAGATCAGCCTTACGCACTCCAACCAAGGTCACGTCCGCTTGAGCGCGTGGTCACGCCCCGATGTGATCGTAGAAGCCGCTGAGCGCGGCAGCGAAAGCATTGGACGTCTGAACCGGCGCGAGATGCCCGGCATCTGGCAGCATCACCAACTGCGCGCTCGATAGAGCGCTCACAAGAGCCTTGGGGTGGTCGGGAGAAAAGGAAAGATCAAGTTCGCCACCGACCACGAGCGTCGGCGCAACCACATCACCCAATCGATCCGTCAGATCATGGGCTTTGACGGCCTGACCGCAGGTCAGCGCGCCTTCCACAGTCGTCGTGGCAATCATGCGCGCGATGGGATCAAGGTCGTCGGGTCCAAAGCGATCCACAACGCCTTGACCATACCAGCGCTCCATGGTGCTCTGCACTTGGCTCCAAAGCCCTTTGGCAGCAACGGCAGCGAGCCGCTCATCCCAAACGCCAACAGCATCAGGGTCCAGTCGGCCCGTCGTGCAGGCCAGCACGAGTGAGGCGACGCGGTCGGCATGCGAGAACCCCAGATGCTGGGCAATCATCCCACCAATGGAGAGACCACAGACATGGGCTTTGGGCGCACCGACAGCATCCAACACAGCAACAGCACAGTCGGCGAGATAGACCATGTCTCGCGCAGCCCCAGTGGGCTCTGAGCGTCCGTGGCCAGGCAGGTCCAGCGCGAGGCAACGGAATCGGCTTGAAAACCGGGCGACCATGTCAACCCACAGCACCGCATTGCATGTGTAGGCGTGCAAAAACAGAAGAACCGGCCGCTCATCGCCAGTGGGGGCACTGTCGGTGAAGTGCAGCACGTGACCGTTGAAAGAGGTATCGGGCATAAGGCGATTGGACCTGGCTAAGATACAGAGCGCCGTCAAAGGCGCGCTCTGACCTTAAGGCCGATCAGTTGCCAGGGAAAAGCCCGTCAAACAGATTGCCGGCGCGCGACAAGAACGAATTGTCAGCCGGTGCCGCCTCGCTTGCCGCAGTCTCGACTGGCGCTGGCACAGCCTCTGCACCGGGAGGTGGAACAGGAGCGGTCACGGCAGGTTGGGAAGCACTTGCTGCAACAGCTTCGGCCGGGGGCGGAACAGGCGTCGAAGAGGCGGCAACCGTCGGAGCAGGCGCGGGCGAAGGCACAGACGCTTGTTGAACGGCCTCAGCCGCAGGCGCCGCAGCAGGGGTTTCAGCCACCAAAACCTGATCAGTCCCAAAAAGACCGCCGGCCCCATTGCCCGATTGGATATCGGCAAGCGCAACCTCAAAGGCTGACTGGTGTTCAGCCTGTGCAGCATTGAAGGCCGTTTCAAGCTCCGGCGGCAATGTGTATTCTGGGCACTGCTCGGCAGCAGCAAACTGTTCGGCGGCGATGGCGTTGAAAATGTAGCGGCGGTCGCAGACATCGACCTGCGGTGGCAGGCGGGTCAACTCGAAATGCTGATAGCCTTCCTGCAACATCTGCCAGAACGCAAAATGCTCGTGATCGGCGTGACGCGCCATATTTTCCGGCGTCATGCGGAACGGAAAAGCATGGACCTGGAACGCACGCTGACCGCCTTCGAACGCTTCACGTGCAAGGCCGTAAATCTCAGAAATCTGCTCATCGGTCATGGCGTAACAGCCAGCCGAAGAACAGGCTCCATGCACCATCAGATGCGTGCCAGTGCGACCATGCGACTGATCATAGGCGTTGGGAAAGCCCAGATTGAACGACAGATAGAACGACGAGTTTGGGTTCATCTGCGCCGGGGTGATCCTGTAGAAGCCCTCAGGCGCCTGACGGTCGCCTTCCTGGAACTTTGGGCCAAGTTCACCCGACCAGGTGCAGATCTCATAGTTTTCAAGCAGCATGAAGCGGCCATCAGGGCCCTGCTTCCAAACCTCAAGCTCGGACTCTTCCTTGAAGATGCGGATAAAGATCGGGTCAGCCTCGGTCATGGCGAGGTTGTCCATCTTCACGCGCAGCGACGTGGGCAAGGGTTGCAAGTGCTTGGGGTAGTATTCCGACTGGCAAGCGGCCACAGCCGGCGCCACGCCAGCGAGGAGGAGCAGCTTGGTCAAAGACCGCCGGTCGATACCGGAAGACGGGCGATCAGAGGGCACGGTGGTGCTCATGCAGTACAAGACCCTTCACAACGCGAAACAAACTAAGGGCGTATCCCTCACATGTGACAGATCGAGCTTACGAAAGGTTTACCAATTTCTCCGCTAGCACTTCGCCATCCCAAGGCAAAGGGGAGCGCGTCGCTGCTCACGCAATCGTCATGCCAGTCTGCCGGGCACGCCTTAGCCAAACGCGCAGACTGTGGCAGCTTGAAGCCCGGATCTCGGTGCTAGCTGCTCAGGGTGCGGCCGATAGCGAGGAACTTTTCTTGCCGATCGGCCCGCCAATCCGTGTCCGGAGCTGCGTCAAAGACGGCAAAGCTGTCGGCCAGCGTCTGGCGGACATCAGCGAGCGTTTGTGCCGGATCCCGGTGAGCGCCACCAAGCGGCTCGCCAATCACGCCGTCCACGACCTTCAAGTCGATGAGATCAGTCGCGGTGAGCTTCAGCGCGGATGCTGCATCAGATGCACGCGCGGAATCGCGCCACAGGATACTCGCCGCTCCTTCAGGTGAGATCACCGAATAGATGGAATGCTCCAGCATGAACACCTTGTTGGCTGTCGCGATGGCAATCGCGCCGCCGGACCCACCTTCACCAATGATGATGCTGACCGAGGGAACCTTCACAGCCAAGCATTGTTCGGTGGACCGGGCGATGGCTTCTGCCTGACCGCGCTCCTCAGCACCAATACCCGGATAAGCGCCGGCGGTATCGACGAAGCTGATGATGGGCAGGCCAAAGCGGTCGGCCATCTCCATTGCACGTACCGCCTTGCGATAGCCCTCAGGCCGCGCCATCCCAAAATTGTGCTTCAGGCGAGAGGATGTGTCGTCGCCCTTTTCATGGCCAATTACCATCACGGCACGGCCGTCAAAGCGCGCCATGCCGACCTGAATGGCATGATCATCGCCAAAACCGCGGTCACCGGCGAGCGGCGTGAAATCGGTGAACAGCGCCGTCGCATAGGCCCGGAAATGCGGACGATCAGGGTGTCGGGCAATCTGTGTTTTCTGCCATGGCGTCAGCTTAGCGTAGAGATCAGTCAGCGCGCGCTGCGCTTTGGCCTCAAGCCTTGCAATCTCATCGGCAACATCCACGGCGGTGTCGCCGTCTTGCATGGCCTTTAGCTCAGCAACCTTGCCTTCAAGGTCGGCAACCGGCTTTTCAAAATCTAGGTAAGTGTGCATTCCGCCTCAAAGTTTGAGAGCGCCAACTCGTTCGATCACGAGGGGGCGGGCGTGCCGGGAGGCATGGCTTTTCACCCCAAAAGAGTCAAGCACAACGCCCCAACAGCCTTACCAATGGTGGTTACGACGCATCGCTGAGTGGATGACAGGACGAGACAAGCCCATGCAATCGTTCGTCGAGGACATGGGTATAGATCTGCGTGGTCGCAATGTCCTTGTGGCCAAGCAGCGATTGAACCGCCCGCAAATCCGCGCCATGCGCAAGCAGATGGCTGGCAAAGGCATGCCGCAGGACATGCGGGGAGATCGCCTTAGCATCGAGTCCAGCACTTGATGCAAGAGCCTTCAAATCACGAGCAAATGCCTGCCGGGTAAGATGACCCTCAGCGCTACCCGCAGGGAACAGAAACGGCGATCGCCCACGGCGCTCATCGCCATCAAGCGCCTCCAGGTAAGCAGCTAGCGCAGATTTGGCGATAGGCGTCAGCGGAACAAGTCGCTCGCGCCCACCCTTGCCGCGCACCACAAAAGCCTCACTTCGACTTTTCACCACGGAACGCGGCAATCCGACCAATTCCGACACGCGCAGACCCGTTGCGTACAACAGCTCCAACAGCGCCCGCATCCGCAGCGCCCGCTGTCGTTTTGAGGACGTCATACCTTCCGCCTTCGCAGCCTGCTTGGCGGTCTCCAGCAAACGGTCCACGGTCGTATCATCCATGACCTTGGGCAATGGCTTTGGCTTCTTTGGACCGCGCAAAGGCTCACACGGATCGTCATCGCGTAGCCCTTCGGCATAAAGGAACTGAAAAAACTGCTTCAACGCCGCCAAACGGCGTGCAGCCGTCGACGATTTCGCCCCGACTGCTTCCAGCCGAGCCAGATACGCACGGACATCTTCGGTGCTCGCTCCGCTGATGGACCCGCCAAAGTCCTCGGCAAAATCACCCAGATCACGTCGGTAGGCCGCAAGCGTGTTGGCTGAAGCGCCGCGCTCCACCGCCATCATATCGAGAAAAAGGGCCACATCGGGCTGTGCCATCGCGATGTCCTACTCAAACCGTTCTGTTGGGATGCGAATCGAGACCGGCTCGGGTGTTGGCTCCACATACGTCGCGAGCGCATAGATGATCCCACCGATCAGCGCAGCGAGAATGGCAAGCCGGGTGAGCAAACGGATGGTTGTCGGCATGAACGATCCTGAAGCCTATCCAAGGCGGAAGTTCGGGTGGAACCGCTTACCTTGTCGGCGCAATCATCTTTTCACTGTGTCGGAAAACGCTTAAGCAAATCTATCATGACCGCGCCAATCCCTTCAAACACTTCGGTTCGCGACGAAACGAGCAATCGACCGGCAAAGCCTGTCGATGGCAGACAGCTTCGTGACGCCTTGGCGGGCCGGGCCATCGTGATCGTTGGCATGATGGGTGCTGGCAAATCGTCCATTGGCAAACGGCTTGCCCAAGCGCTTGATGTCGACTTCGTCGATTCCGACGACGAAATCGAAAAAGCCGCCAATCTGACCATTCCCGAGATTTTCGAGCGACACGGCGAAGCGCATTTTCGCGACGGCGAGCGCAAGGTCATTGCGCGACTCCTGTCGGAAGGAAACCGGGTCATTGCGCTTGGTGGTGGAGCTTTTGAGAACCCGCAAACGCGGCAGGAAGTGTCCGAGCATGGCCTGTCGATCTGGCTGAAGGCCGACTTCGACACGCTTATGACCCGTGTGCGCCGTCGATCACATCGGCCACTGCTGCAAACGCCGGACCCAGAAGGCACAATGCGCCGCCTGATGGCCGAACGAGAAGGCAACTACGCCCTTGCGGACCTAACGGTTCCATCCCGCGATGGAGCCCATGGCGATGTCGTGCAGTCCTGCCTGGTGGCCTTGAGCGAACATCTTCTTTCCGGCACCACCCAATCGTGACAGCCAACACCATGGACACAAAGACCGTTTCCGTTGCCCTTGGCGACCGCTCTTATGACATTGTCATTGGTGCGAACCTGTTGCACGAAGTTGGGCCGCGCATGGCGGCAACGGCGCCTGGCAGCCGCGCAATCGTCATCACCGATGAGAATGTCGCCGCCGAACATCTGGCAATCACGCAGGAAAGTCTGGACGCCTCCGGCATCAACAACCAAGCCTGCGTCCTAAAGCCTGGTGAAGGCACCAAGAGCTGGCAGGGCATCGAAGTTGCGACCAGCGCGATCCTTGATGCGCGGCTTGAACGCGGTGATCTCATCATAGCGCTGGGTGGAGGCGTGATTGGTGAACTTGCCGGTTTCGCGGCCGCGATCACCCGCCGCGGCATGCGCTTCATCCAGGTGCCGACCTCGCTCCTGGCGCAGGTTGATTCCTCCGTTGGGGGAAAAACGGGCATCAACACCAGGCACGGTAAGAACCTCGTTGGCGCCTTCCATCAGCCGGCTCTCGTTCTTGCCGACACCCAAACACTCACCACGCTGCCCGACCGAGAGCTGCGCGCAGGCTACGCGGAGGTCGTCAAATACGGGCTCATCGATGATCTCGCATTCTTCGAATGGCTTGAGGTGAACGGCACGTCTTTGCTGTCCGGCGACGAGGCTCTGCGTCAGGAAGCCATCGCCCGCTCATGTGCAGCCAAAGCGCGCGTCGTTGCCGCCGATGAGCTGGAAGGCGGACGGCGCGCCCTTCTCAATCTTGGGCACACCTTTGGCCACGCGCTGGAGGTGCTCAACGGCTACGATCCGGCCAAACTTGTCCATGGCGAGGGCGTGGCAATCGGCATGGTTCTGGCGCACCGCTTCTCGCAATTCCTAGGTCACTGCTCCGGCCAAGACGTGGAGCGCGTTATCCGTCACCTTGACGCGGCGGGTCTACCAACCGATATCGCCGCCATCCCAGGTTTTGAGCCGACACTGGATGATCTGGTGGCGGCCATGAAACAGGACAAGAAAGTTTCACGCGGAGCGCTCACCTTTATTCTCACACGCGGCATCGGACAGAGCTTCGTTGCCAAAGACGTGCCCGAAGATCAGGTTCGCGCCTTCCTCAACACCATCGTTGACCCCAACGAGCGCCAAACGGCTCTTTAAAAGATGATCACCACCGATATCTGGCTCACCGGCCTTGCGGTCCTCGGCCTTCTGGTCCTGTCCGCCTTCTTTTCCGGTTCTGAGACGGCCCTAACTGCCGTTTCGCGCGCGCGGATGCTCCAGCGCGAAAAAGCAGGTGACCGCCGTGCGGGCCTCGTCGGCAAGCTCACCGAAGCGCGCGAACGCCTGATCGGTGCGCTCCTGCTTGGCAGCAACCTTGTCAACATCCTGGCGTCAGCGCTGACGACGGCGCTATTCACCGGCCTTTTCGGCGAGAGCGGCGTGGCCTACGCAACCCTTGTTATGACAGCCTTGGTGCTGAGCTTCGCCGAGGTTCTGCCCAAAACGCTCGCCATCTCCAACACCGATCGGTTCGCCACCATTGTCGCGCCGGTGGTCCGGGTTGTCGTTGCCGTGTTCGCACCCATCACAGCCGCGGTGCAGTGGTTCATTCGCGGATTGCTGCGGATCTTCGGCATCGATGTGGAAAACATCGACGTCCTGTCGGCGCACGAGGAAATCCGTGGCCAACTCGACTTCCTCCACCAGGAAGGCGCGGTGGTGAAGGATGACCGCTATCGGCTTGGCGGCGTGCTTGCTCTGCATGATCTGGAAGCCTCCGACGTGATGATCCACCGCACCAAGATGCAGTCAATCGACATCGACAGGTCGAACGAGGCAATCGTCGATGAAATTTTGGCCAGCCCCTACACGCGTATTCCGCTTTGGAAGGATCG
>JBHJIX010000167.1:0-10111 GCA_050043025.1 Cohaesibacteraceae bacterium | reverse complement strand
GATCATCGTCGCGTCGGTGTCCTGCATCTACGGCATCGGGTCGGTCGAAACCTACACCGCCATGACCTTCCAACTGGAGGTGGGGGAAAGGATAGAACAGCGCCAGCTGCTCGCCGATCTGGTCGCCCTGCAATACAAGCGCAACGACGGCGCGTTTGCGCGCGGCACGTTCCGCGTGAAGGGCGACACGATCGACATCTTCCCCGCCCACTATGAGGACCGGGCATGGCGGGTCTCGCTGTTCGGCGATGAAATCGAGAGCATCTCGGAGTTCGATCCGCTCACCGGCAAAAAGGCCGGCGAGTTGAAGAGCGTCAAAATCTACGCCAACTCGCACCATGTGACCCCGCGGCCAACGCTGAACCAGGCAATCAGCAAGATTCAGGTGGAGCTGAAGTCACGCTTGCAAGAACTCAACGGCATGGGCAGGCTGCTGGAAGCCCAGCGGCTGGAACAGCGCTGCCAGTTCGATCTGGAGATGCTGCAGGCGACAGGAAGCTGTGCGGGCATTGAGAACTATTCGCGCTACCTGTCGGGCCGCCAACCGGGCGAGCCACCCCCCACGCTGTTCGAGTACATCCCTGACAACGCCCTCATCTTCGTCGATGAGAGCCACCAGACCATTCCGCAGATTGGCGCCATGTACCGGGGCGACTTCCGCCGCAAGGCGACGCTCGCCGAATATGGCTTCCGCCTGCCGTCCTGCATGGACAACCGGCCCTTACGCTTTGAGGAGTGGGACATGATGCGCCCGCAGACGGTGGCCGTTTCGGCAACTCCGGCAGCATGGGAGCTGGAGCAGTCCGGCGGCGTGTTCGCCGAGCAGGTGATCCGCCCAACCGGCCTCATCGACCCGCCGGTGGATATCCGCCCGGCCTCCTCCCAGGTGGATGATCTTCTGGACGAAGTGAAGCAGGTGGCGGCGCAAGGCTACCGGTCCCTCGTCACCACGCTCACCAAGCGCATGGCCGAGGACCTCACCGAGTATTTGCACGAAAACGGCGTGCGCGTGCGCTACATGCACTCCGACATCGACACGGTGGAGCGCATCGAGATCATCCGCGACCTGCGGCTTGGCGCGTTCGACGTGCTGGTGGGTATCAACCTACTACGCGAGGGCCTCGACATCCCCGAGGTTGCACTGGTCGCCATCCTAGACGCCGACAAGGAGGGCTTCCTGCGCTCAGAAACCTCGCTCATCCAGACCATCGGCCGCGCCGCGCGCAACGTGGATGGCCGCGTGATCCTTTATGCCGACAAGATGACCGGCTCGATGGAGCGCGCGATTGCCGAACCCACCCGCCGCCGCGAAAAGCAGCTTGCCTACAATGAGGAGCATGGCATCACGCCCGAAAGCGTGAAGCGCGACCTCGCCGACATTCTCGACAGCCCCTATGAGAAGGACCATGTGCGCGTGCGGCCTGGCCTTGTGGAAGAAGGCAAGCTGGTCGGCGGCAACATGAAGGTCACGCTGGAAGAGCTTGAGAAGAAAATGCGCGATGCCGCCGCGAACCTGGAGTTCGAGGAGGCCGCCCGACTGCGCGACGAGATCAAGCGGCTGAAGGAAACCGAGCTTGTGCTCGCCGACGATGCCTTGGCACGTCAACTGACCGTCGAAGACCAGACGGGCGGCTATCAAGGCCGAAAGATGGGCGGCGGTGCGAAGCGGCGGGCCCGCCGCCGCTAGGCGATAGAGCGTTAAAGCGGTCGGGCCGAAGGTCCGGAGCAGGCAAGGATAACGATCACGCCGCAGGCGTGGATCGCAGGCCAGACCGGAGCGTCGCCCAAAAAGACCCCATGGGCGTTAGCGGGCGTTCCATCAGGAACGGAGCGCCGCCTAAAAAGGCGTGCCCTAGAGAACTTCCATCGACACTCGGCATGTGCCGGAGGAAATGCAGCCGATGGCGCGGGCGGCGCCGCGGCTGAGATCAAGGCCCCGACCGGAAATGAATGGGCCGCGATCATTGATGCGCACCGTCACGGTACGATCATTGGCAAGATTGGTGACCTGAACACGCGTGCCGAACGGCAGGGACCGGTGGGCAGCCGTCAGCCCATCGGGGTTGAAGGACTCGCCATTGGCGGTCGTGTGGCAGCATTGGTACCAGCTGGCGGTTGTGACGGTTGAGCTGTCGGTCAAGCCCGGTGCCGACTGGCACGCGGAGACGAACAAGCCAAGGGTGGCTGCGAAGACGAACTTGCGCATGAAAGACCTCAAAGATCGGCCAAATTTGATGAATGTTGGCGCTGTGGGGGGAGGGGGCTACTTCAGCGCTACCACCTATCGGCGGTCTGGTCGGCCGGACCGTGGGGTGCGCCCCTTACAACGGGTCGTGCTGATCTATGGGGAATGCGGCATGAAGATGGCCATCCCGCTAAGCGGTTGGGCCGCAGGCCCAGAGCGCGCGGCGCAAAAAAAGAGTGTACATACTGTAGCAAAGCACGCGTCAACGAGAAGACATTTCGTCAAAAATAATCAGAGTATTTGGTATCTTTTTTGGGTGTTCTTTGCGATATCAAAAGCATATTTGGATATATTATTGAATTCATCGTCTGTCATTTTCTTTAAGTTGGTTTTAAACGACCGTGCAAACGCTCCACTTTCGTCAAGTTTTTTTCTTTCATATTCATCAAGATCGTAAAAATCTTTAGTATTTGCGCCGATTTGGAAGTATAATCCATTCTTATTTTCAATGAATTCAGCGACCGCAAGCCTAGCCCTCAATGCCCGTGTCTGGCTCATGACAATCTCAACAAGGCGCCTAGGCGACAAGAACGGCTGCAAAAGTAAGTTCTTCCTCGGCAAACTCACGATATGCCCAGACGCATCCGAGACCAGCAGGCGCGAGATCCCACTTCGCAGTCCCCTGCCGGGCTTATGGAACCGCTCTAGCCCTGTGTTTTCGTAAACCCCGCCATCCCAAAGCCAAACGCTATCTCGCGCAGCAGTGGGTCCGGCATCCGAACCGTCATACCCCACGAACCGAGCTCCTTTTGTGTTGAGCCGAAGTGCGCCAATGTAGAAGGGGTAGCCCGCCGAAGCAGCCACGGCTTCAGCCAGCGGAACGCATGGTTCGTGTACGTACCCAAAACGCCAATCACCCATTCGATCATCCGTGAAAAACCAATTGGCTCCGCTCTCGTAGTTTGTAGCGTTGATCCAACACTTCGGCTTCCTCGGAAGCTCGCTTATACAAAAATCAATTCCGATTATCTCTTTCAAAACACTAGATAAATGATTTGCTCCACACTCGATCCATGTCGGGACATCAAGTAGGCTCCTGAGGATGTAGCGAGCCTGAAACGAGGTCGACGTAACCAGCTCCTGAATTCCTTGCAAAGCAGCTTCCAACTCAACTTGGTTCTTTGGAAAACGCCTCCTATTGAAATGAAGAAGTAAGGCCAGAAAGATCGAGCCACCAGAGACAGAACTAATCTCCTCGATCTTCTCGTTATGTCCCTCAGCAAACAACCATCGGACTACGCCAGTATGAAACGCTACGGCACGAACACCGCCACCAGATAGGACTAGAGCCAGTTTGAAGGTTTCCATTCGTCCATTCGCAGCGAACCGTCGGCACCGATCAGTATCCGCTTCCGCCCACCTCGCTCTGTGGAAACAAACTTTAGAAGCTCGTCGCCTCTGTAAAGCCCGCGGGCCTTCGTTTGGAATCTGCGATCAGTTTCACCTCGGCCATGTCCATCGCTCACCACGATCAGGTCTGGATTGAAGTATTCAATCATGTCTTCGGAGTAGGCAGAGGAACGACCATGATGCGGCGCGACAAGTATTCGTGTCTCAGAACCGTCGATAGCACCTGCGCATGGCCTTTCGTGCTTTTGGCGCAATCGCGCCCAGCCGTCAGCCTCAATGTCTCCGGGAAACATCACCGATGTTGGCCCGTATCGGTAGGCCATGACGATTGAACTATTGTTGGAACTTCCAGCCTCTTTCCAGTCAAGTTGACGTCCTTCAATGGTAACTCCACCATTGTTTTCAGGTAGTGTGGGGTCGTCCACTGGATCGATTGTGCGGGAATAAGTTGTATCGAGATCCTTGAAGACTTTTTGGTAATCGGAGCTCAACGAACCCCACTTATGCTCGTCTGGAACAGACTTGTTGCGGCGCAGCACAAGAGGGCGTTTCAGGTAATGAACGAGGTTTGGCAAGTCACCAATGTGATCACTGTCCGGATGGCTGATGACAAGGTAGTCCACACAATCGCTTGGACCCCAGTCCGACTGGTAGATGTGTTCGGCAGGTGAAAAACTGCTACTACGCCCAGCATCAATAAAGTGGTTTTGGCCGTTAGGTGTCTTTATCCGGATACTTAAAGCAGCTCCGACATCCCAAATCCGAATATCAAGCATTTTTGCACCTCCAAACAATTAGTTGGAGGCGCACAATTCAGCATTCAAGTAGAGACAAATAGCTTTCGGCCCCTTGGCGCCAGATTCTGGCGCAAAGGGAAACCCTGAGCGATTAAAACAAATCTCTCTGGTAGCATCAGTAGCCATCAAAGAAATCAAGGGCATTAAAGCCCAACAAGCTACCCAGTCTGATCATCCAGCTTGGCATCAGGGGCGTTCTTGCCCACCGAGGCGATGCCATTGTCGCAACTGGCTTCGCTTTCATACATCTCGGACGTTCCGATCACCTGGCCGTTTGAGGCTTTCAGGTTGAACATGAACTTGCCGTTCTTCGACTTTTTCTTCTCGAAGCGCTTCTCATCGGCAGAGTTCTTGCGAACGGACTCGATACCGTTCATGCAGCTGGCTTTCTTCTTGTAGCCTTCACTGGCCAGGATCACCTGCCCATTTCCAGCCTTCAGGCGGAACCGTGTTTCGCCCTTCTTGTCGGTATAGACTTCGAACTTGCCAGCCATTCTTTCCCCCTCGGAATCATCGTTGGCCACTAAGGTGCAGCGTAGGAAGGCGCGGATTGCCCCCGGCGTCAACGCCTCAAGCTGGATAAGTTGCAAATAGACCCCGGTAGTGTCCCCGCCGCACAGCTGGAACCTCGAGCCAAACCGCAGCTTGAGTTCTGAGTGGCCGAACAAGCGCCCGGGCGACCGCTCGTTGAGACCTTCGCCGGTTGACCAGCCGTCCAGCGCCCGTCACGCTGACGGGTGAACATACAGAAGTCACCCAAGGAGACCAGACCATGAGCAGCGTCGCTCGCGTTACCGAAATCATCGCCTCATCCCCCAAAAGCTTCGACGACGCGCTGGATGTCGGCGTCGCGCGTGCCACCAAAACGCTGACCGGCGTCACCGGCGCCTGGGTGCAGGATCAGAAGGTGGTCATCGTCGATGGCAAGATCACCGAGTATCGGGTGAACCTGAAGGTCACATTCGTCCTGGACGACTAGGTCATCTTCTAAGCCGCGGCCCAACCGTTGTTTGTAGATGGCGCTGGGCCTCCGGCCCAACCGGCATATCTGGTCGGCTCTGGGCCTGCGGCCCAACCGCGGTTTTTTTCCTTGCTCTGGGCCCGCGGCCCAACCGCGGGAATACCCTTAGAACTTCGGAACAACCCCTAGGAGGTCGCCCCAACTCGACCCGTCCCGTTCGCCTCGCCATGGTGCACGCATAAGCTAGCACTTACACAAGGCGGATTTGATATGGCTGAAGGCGACAACATCCTTTGGTTCGAGGCATTGCGGCGCGGCGACGTCGCCCTGGTGGGGGGCAAGAACTCCTCGCTCGGAGAAATGGTGCAGGAACTGGGCGCCAAGGGTGTGGATGTGCCCGGCGGCTTCGCCACAACGGCCAATGCCTTCCGCGCCTATATCAGCGCCAATGGGCTAAACGACCTCATCGCCTCCACGGTCGGTAAGCTGGAAGAGGGTCGGCTGACGCTCGCCGAGACCGGCTCGACCATCCGCAAAGCGATTGGTGACGGCGACTGGCCGGAAGATATCCGCCAGTCGATCGTTGAGGGCTATCGCGAACTCTCACGTCGCGCCGGCGTCGACCAATGCTCCGTCGCCGTGCGCTCATCGGCCACCGCCGAGGATTTGCCGGAAGCAAGCTTCGCCGGCCAGCAGGAAACGTGCCTCAACGTCGTTGGCGAAGCTGCGCTGCTGGAAGCCTGCCGGCGCTGCTACGCATCGCTCTTCACCGACCGCGCGATCACCTATCGCCGCATAAACGGGTTCGATCACACAGAGGTGGCACTGTCTGTTGGCGTGCAGCTCATGGTCCGCTCCGACATTGGCGGATCAGGTGTGATGTTCTCGCTCGACACCGAGTCCGGCTTCCCGGATGTGGCGCTCATTACCGCCGCCTGGGGCCTTGGCGAGAACGTCGTCCAGGGCGCGGTGAACCCCGACGAGTATGAGGTCTACAAGCCGTTTCTGGAGAAGCCGGAGCTGAAGCCGATCATCCAGAAGAACCGCGGCGCCAAAGAGATCAAGATGATCTACGCCAAGGAAGGCACAGACGGTACCGGCATGACCCGCAACGTGCCGACCTCCAAAGCTGAGCGCGCTGCCTTTGTTCTGAACGACGATGAAATCATGGAGCTCGCCCGCCAGGCGACCACCATTGAGAAGCACTATGGCCGGCCGATGGACATTGAATGGGCGAAGGATGGCGAGACGGGCCGCCTCTACATCGTGCAAGCCCGGCCCGAAACGGTCCAGGCCCGCGCCAACCAGGGCACTATCAAGTCCTACACCCTCGGTGATCACGGCAAGACGCTGGTCCAGGGCCTCAGCGTCGGTGCGGCGGTGGTCACAGGCTCCGTCTGCCTTATTGAAAAGGCCGAAGACATTGACCGCTTTGTTGACGGCGCCGTGCTCGTCACATCCACGACGGACCCGGACTGGGTTCCGATCATGAAGCGCGCGAGCGCCATCATCACCGACCATGGTGGACGCACCTCGCACGCGGCCATTGTTAGCCGCGAGCTTGGCTTGCCCGCTGTTGTCGGCACGGGCAATGCGACCCACGTGCTGCACGATCACCAAGACGTAACCGTCTCCTGCGCCGGCGGCACGGAAGGCTATGTCTATGAAGGCATTGCCGAGTTCTCCGAAGAAGAAATCGACATGACCGGCACGCCGGACACCGAAACGGCGGTCATGTTGAACCTTGCCAGCCCGTCGGCAGCCCTGCGCTGGTGGCGCCTGCCCTCCGCCGGTGTCGGGCTGGCGCGCATGGAGTTCGTGGTCAACAATGTCATCCGCGCCCACCCGATGGCGCTGGTGCACTATGATGATCTCGACGATGAGGAGGCCAAAGAGGCCATCGCCGAGATGACCCTGGGCTATGAGAACAAGAGCGACTATTTCGTCGACAATCTCGCCCGAGGACTATCGCGGATCGCGGCAGTGGCCTGGCCGAACAAAGTCATCGTCCGGATGAGCGACTTCAAGACCAACGAGTACGCCGAACTGGTCGGTGGCCGGCAGTTTGAGCCGTCGGAAGAAAACCCGATGATCGGCTTTCGCGGCGCATCGCGTTACTACTCGCCGAAATATGCCGATGGCTTCGCGCTGGAATGCCAGGCCATCAAAAAGCTGCGCGAGGAACTCGGCTTCACCAACATAACGGTCATGATCCCGTTTTGCCGGACTATCAATGAGGCCGACCGGGTATTGGAAGTGATGGCGAAGAACGGCCTGAAGCGCGGTGAAAACGGGCTGGAAGTTTATGTGATGTGCGAGATTCCTTCGAACGTCATCCTGGCCGATCAATTTGCCGAACGTTTCGACGGGTTTTCCATTGGTTCCAACGATCTAACCCAGCTCACACTTGGTGTTGATCGTGACTCCGAGGACCTTTCCGACGTGTTCGACGAGCGCGATGGAGCGGTGCTGTGGATGGTCCACGAGATCGTGAAAAGGGCGCACGCCGCTGGCCGCAAGGTTGGCTTCTGCGGCCAAGCCCCGTCCAACTCACCCAGTTATGCCAAGCTGCTGGTTGATGCGGGCATCGATACCATCTCGGTTACGCCCGATAGCTTTCTGGCGGTGAAACATAATGTCGCTGACGCCGAGAAGGCCAAAGGCAAAGTGAACGCCTAAGGCGAAAAGCCCTCTTGCAAGAACGGATTGGTTTGACGCTCTTTGCCGAGCGTCGAGCCAGGCCCGTGGCCGGGCAGGAATTGATACTCGTCACCCAGCGGCAACACTGTCTGGAAGATACTCTTCATCAGCGTTGCATGGTCGGAGCCGGGCAGGTCCGTACGGCCGATGGATCCGGCAAAGAGCACATCGCCCATCACGATAAAGCGGTGCGGATGGTTGACGAAAATGACATGCCCCGGCGCATGCCCGGGCGTGAAGAGAACGTCAAAACGCTGTTCCCCGACGTCTACGCTGTCGCCGGCCGACAGCCACCGATCGATCTTTGGCACCTTCACATCCGGCACACCGAACATGGCCGCTTGCGCGGTGATGCCCTGGATCAAACTCTCATCGGATCGTTCCGGTCCGATGATCGGCACGCCAAAATGCGCGGCAACATCGGCGGCCCCGCCGACATGGTCAATATGTCCATGGGTGAGCCAGATGGCGTCAAGCGTAACACCAGCCTCTGTAACGGTACCAATCAGTTTCTCAGCCTCACCACCCGGATCGGTCAGAACCGCTTTCTTCGTGGTCAGACATGTGATCAGCGAGGCGTTTTGCTGAAAGCTGGTAACGGGAATGACCGCCACCGAAAGCCTGGGTTCGGTGACCGGAGGTTCGGGCGAGGCACTGGGCGAAGGAGCATCTGTCATGGGTTTGGCATGGCATGCCCCACCTCATCTGACAAGGCATCAGTATCGCAAGGGTTTTAAACCGTCGCTCGGTCATGCCATGGTACGGCTAGCCAGGGAGAACCGAATCCATGCTCACACGTCTGCTTGCCAGCCTAGCCATTGCCGCCGGCCTTTTCGTGGGTGGCCCAATTCTCACCGCGCCAACCGTCTTGGCTGGGGGTGTTTCCGGCAATCTGGATGGCGGCGCGCTGCCGCACTGCGATGCGCCTGGAGTTCTCTCGCGCATCGTTGAAAAGGCAGCCTATCGCGGCCAGGCCCCGTATCAGCATCCAATCGCGATAACCGCTTTCGACCACATCCATCAGACACGCTATGTTAGCTCGCCAGGCGCCGGATTGCGCGAGCGTCGCTGGTGCCAGGCTCGGGCCTATCTTGAGAACGGCCATCGCCACACAGCATACTATCTCATTGAAAGTCATGCGAGTTTTGTCGCTGTGAGTTATGGCGTCGAAAGCTGCCTCTCAGGCCGCGACCTGTGGAACGTGTACGGCGGGGACTGTAGCGCGTTGCGCCTTTGGTAACCGATACATCGCGTCCCCATGAGCCGAAGGCTTGTTCAGGGGGGCGTAATTGCGCTGGCTATTGTTGTTGCCGTGGTCACCGGGTGGCAGGGTAACGAACCGGCTGGTGAGCCGGAGCAATCAGGCACTGCTGTTTCAACCTCACCCGGCGATCTGCCCTTCGACTTTTTCGTCCTCGCCCTGTCTTGGTCACCGACCTTTTGCGCCACGGAAGCCGGACGCGGCGCCCAGCTGCAATGCGGGCCAGGTGCGGATTTTGGCTTCATCACCCATGGGCTTTGGCCGCAGTTCGAGCGCGGATGGCCGTCATACTGCCAATCTACTCACGGGGAACGCTTGCCCGATGCGATCGCTGACGATCTGCTAGCGATCATGCCTGATCGGGGCCTCATTCAGCATCAGTGGGACAAGCACGGCACCTGTTCTGGCCTCTCGCCAACCAATTACGCCGCCTTGATCCACCAGGCGACCCAACAGATCGCCTTGCCCGAAACCTTTGAGCGCGGGGATGGCGGAACCATGAACGCCAGCACAATCGAAGCCAGCTTTCTGGCTTCCAACCCAGGCCTTACCCATGATGGCATCGCCCTCACCTGCCCAAATCGGCGTTTTGCGGAGGTTCGCATCTGTCTTGACCACGACCTGCAACCGCGTGCCTGCGCCGAGGTGGATCAGAACGGTTGCCAAGCAAACGGACTATCGGTTCCGGCACGATAACGGCTGGCCAAAACCAATCCATATACCCCAAAAACCGACCAACCATCGTAACGCAATGGTCACGATGGGTATGCGAGAAAACCAGGATGGCAGTTCGCTCG
>JBHJIX010000166.1:0-33108 GCA_050043025.1 Cohaesibacteraceae bacterium | reverse complement strand
GCGCCTCGCGCACATCCTCAAAAAGATCGACGATGTTCCGGTGATCGAAGAGTGGATCAGCCGTGCCGAGGCCGGCGTCGAACGCTTATGGGACCCGGTGCAGGAAACCTACACTGCCCTTGATTTGCGCACGTCCACACTCGCACGCGGCGTAAGCAGCGCCGCCATGTTGTGCTTCTTCGCCGACGTGGGAACAGACGACCAGCGCGCGGCAATGACCGGCCATCTTCAGCGCATAAAGGCGAAGACGGGCTTCATGGTCGCAAGCCACGACCCTGACCTGCCGAACTTTGATTCCAAGCGCTATTGGCGCGGCCCAGTCTGGGGATTCATGAACATGATGATCGGCAAGGGGATCGCCGATCAGGGGTATATAAGCGAGGCCGACGAGATATGGCAGGACACCCGCAAGCTCATCGGCCAATCCGGATTCGCCGAGTATTTCGATTGTACCGCAGGAACGCCGGCCGGTGGCGGCGCCTTCTCATGGACGGCAGCCATGTGGCTTCACTACGGCCGAGAAGGCGCACGATGGGCGCCGACCAGCAGCACCGCCAGAACGGCATAGAGCCATGCATTAGCAGCCCGCACAAAAGGACACATCATGGGCGCGATAGAACTCAAGGCGGTGGAAAAATGGTTCGACGAAATTCAGGTCATCAAAGGCGTCGACCTGATGATCGAAGACGGCGAGTTCGTCATCTTTGTCGGTCCTTCTGGTTGCGGAAAGTCGACTCTGCTGCGCATGATTTCCGGGCTGGAGGAAGCCAGTCGCGGTGACATACTGATCGATGGCAAAAGCGTGGTGTCAGCACCGCCATCGGAGCGTCAGCTGGCCATGGTGTTCCAGTCCTACGCGCTCTACCCGCACATGTCGGTGCGCGACAATGTTGGCTTCGCTCTGAAGACCGCGCGTGCGCCCAAAGCGGAGATCGAGGAGAAGGTTGGTTACGCGGCGGGGGTGTTGAAGCTCACCGACTATCTGGATCGCCGGCCCAAGGCGCTTTCCGGCGGCCAGCGCCAACGCGTCGCCATTGGCCGCGCCATTGTTCGCGAACCCAAGGCCTTCCTTTTCGATGAGCCGCTCTCCAATCTCGACGCGGCCTTGCGCGTGGAGATGCGCTTTGAGATCGCCAAGCTCCACCAATCGCTCGGTGCCACGATGATCTACGTGACCCACGATCAGGTGGAGGCGATGACGCTGGCGGATAAAATCGTCGTTCTCTCAGCGGGCAGGATCGAGCAGGTTGGCTCGCCGCGTGAACTCTATGAGCATCCCGGCAATCTGTTCGTGGCGCAGTTCATTGGCTCGCCAAAGATGAATGTTCTGCCCTGCACTGCTATGGCCGAACACTTCACCATCCCAGGCCATGGCACTGGAACCTACCCCCACCATGCAACCGGCAGAACGCCAGTGAAGATCGGCATCCGGCCCGAGCATGTCGCCGTCGGTGACAAGGCCTACGCCCATGTCACCGGACGGGTAGACGTCCTGGAGTATCTTGGCGCCGACACCTATCTTTATGTCACACCGGAAGGCCACGAGACGATGATCGTCCGTGCGCCAGGATCAGAAACCTCAAAGGTCGGTGATGAGGTCGCACTGGTCTTCGACAAGGACCATATGCACTTCTTCGACGAAGCCGGGGATGCGATCCACAGCTGACAAGCTGGTCTTCTAGACCTAGCTGCTGCCCATCGATCCATCCATGGAGCGCGTGGCCCATCCCGTCATGCGTCGCTCGACGAAGGTTGCCACCACATACATCACAACACCCATGATGGCAGTCACCAACAGGCCGGCAAACACCAGCGGCACCTCAAACCGGGACGAGGCCTGGATCATAAGGTGACCGATGCCTTTGTTGGAGGCCACTGTCTCCGCGATGATCGATCCGACAAAGGCGACCGTTATTGCGATTTTCAGCGAGGCGAAGAAATAAGGCAACGAGCGAGGAATGCCCACCTTGACGATGATATCGCGGTTGGATGCGCCGAGCGCCCGCAGCACGTCTTTGAGCTCTTGCTCCACGGTCGCGATACCGGTCGCAACGTTCACAAGGATCGGGAAGAACGAGATCAGGAAGGCGGTGATGATGGCCGGCACCGTTCCGATGCCGAACCAGATCACCAAAATGGGGACCACAGCCACTTTCGGGATCGAGTTGAAGCCGATCAGAACCGGGTAAAATCCATTGTAAATCAGCGATGACGAGCCCACAAGAATGCCGGTCACCAGGCCGAAAACAATCGCAATCCCGAACCCGACCACAGTGGTCATCGCCGTTTGCGCGGCATTGTCGATGATCGGCACGCGCCACTGCCACATGGATTCAAAAATCACAGATGGCGCCGGCAGAATGAATTGGGGGAAGTCGAAGATGCGAACGGCCAGTTCCCAGACAAGGAACAGGCTAATCACGACTGCCCAGGGCATAATCCGTTCAATCGTCTTGGACGACAGTCCAAGCCCACCTTGCCGCTTGGCTGGCGACGCCACGGAAGCTTGGTCAGCTGCGGTATCAACCATCAGGCTGCCTCCTGCCGTGCAGAGTAGATATGGTGTCGCAGATCCTGCGCGATGGAGCCGAAATCGGGTCGGAACGTGATGTCCAGTTCGCGCGGCCGCGCGAACTCAATGTCGCGGTCATGGATGATCCGGCCTGGCCGGGCACTCATCACATAGACCTTGTCGGCCAGGAAAACGGCCTCGCGCAGATCGTGGGTGACCAGAATGACGGTCGGCTTTTTGGTCAGCCAAACATCCTGGAGCACGCCCCAAAGTTCTTCGCGGGTGAACATATCAAGCGCGGCAAACGGCTCGTCCAACATCAGGAGCGCCGGCTCGTGGATAAGAGCGCGACACAGCGAAACGCGTTGCTGCATGCCGCCCGACAGCTGCCATGGGTACTTCTCGTCGAACCCTTCCAACCCAACTAGCTTCAGAAGTGCCCGCGCCTTGTCACGGAACTGGCTCCGCTTCTGCATGAACTGCGAGCGATAGGGCTGGGTGATCTCAAGTGGCAGCATCACATTGTCGAGCGTCGTGCGCCACGGCAGTAAGGTCGCGGCCTGAAAGGCCATACCGACCATCGACAGGGGGCCGGACACGGTCTGCCCAGCGACGGACACGCCGCCCGAGGTAACGGGCCATAGGCCGGACATGGCTTTCATCAGGGTGGACTTGCCGCAACCCGATGGGCCAACGACGGCGATGAAGTCACCCTTCTCTACGGCCATCGACATGCCCGAAAGAGCAAGCGTTCCGGTCGCTTCGCCACCGTAGCGCAGCGAGACATTATCGATGTCAACGAAACCACCGGCCATTCTGCTACCCGCTCCTTGGTAAGTCATCGGGGACACCACAAAGTGCCCCCGATCAGTAAGCCTATCGAATGCGCGTTACATTCCAGGCATCATACGGTCTTCGGCCGGCGGCAGATAGGCATCGGTATAGATGTCTTCCATCGCCAGCGCATTGGGGATGCCATAGGCGTTTTCGACTTCCATGATGCCCAGATTGAACCGTTCAGGGTCAACGGCGGAAATACCATTGGCCACAACATTGTCGGTCAGGATCATCTCATCGATGGAAATCTGCCAGCGACGGCGCTCAATCGGCACATCGGTCAAAGGTTCAAATTCTGCCAGACCAGCAATCGCCGCATCGGGATCTTCAACGGCCATCTTCATGCCTTCGATCATGCAGCCCACGACCGTGGTAACAGCCTCTGGGTTGGCTTCAGCAAAGGCGCGCGAGGTCAGGATTGAGGTCGAGTAGAGCTCAACGCCATAATCCTTGTAGCGGAACACGCGTTGCTCATCCTCGCTCATGCCCAATCGCTCAAGGTTCATGGTCGATGACGTGATGAAGCCGGTAACACCATCGGCCTCACCTTGCACCAGCATTGGCTCGCGCAGTTCCGGGCTCACCGAAATCCACTCGATGGTGGACTGATCAATGTCGTTGGCGCTCGCGAAGATCGGGAACAGCTGACGGCCGGCGTCAAAGTCGGGAGCAGCAAGCGTCGTGCCTTCGAAGTCAGAGGGTTCAACGATTTCACTGTCGGCGCTCACCACAGCGACGAGCGGCGAGCCGTCGAACAGAACCGCCACAGCGATCAGATCGCTGTCAGGATTTTCAGCGCGGAACTTGATCGTCGGATTGATATCGGCAACGCCCATATCATAGGTGCCGGCGGCCAGATCGACAGGCACGCGGCCCGAGCCAAACCCGCGATCAAAAGAAATGTTGACCCCGCCTTCATCAAAGCAGCCGGATTCCTGCGCCATCAGGGCATAAGCCTGTGGACCCTGCCAGGCCCAGTCCATCGTGAAGCGAACATCGGTTGCAGCGGCGGTCGTTGCTCCGACCCCAACGCTCAGCAGCAGAGCGAGGGCGGAAGTGGAGGTTAAGCGACCCATGGATTGTCTCCTTCAAAATCGTCTCGGCGGACCCTATCCGCCGGACCAGGATGTGCGGCAAACCAAGGCGGACTGCCTCCAGTTTGCGCTGGTCCCCAGTTTGGCGGAACGCAAACGAGGGAACCAGAGGGCAAGCGCACAATTCTTAGCCATGCCTGTTTTTTGTGCGAAATGCCTACAGTTTTGCCAATCTGCTAGGCGGAGTCAGGCGCGAACCGGAACGTAGCTCGGCATCTTTCCCGGATTCAGCAGCCCGTAAGGGTCGACTCGTGCCTTGAACGCCAGCTGATCACCGGGCACCCGCTTGTGGCGCGAACCATCTTCCACGTTGAAGACATGCGGATTGGCGACGGGAATGCCATGGTCCTCATGCAGCGCGATAATTTCGGCCAGCCGCTGCTTGCTGGAGTAAGTCCAGAGCTGCGCGCCATTGGCAGCCAGGTCGCCTTCATACCGGATGAACTCCATGTGGAGCGGCAGTTCATCGCCGAGCGCACGGTGCATCTGTGTGGCGGTTTCAATGATGCGACCGGGCGGAAACAACGTCTGAAGGTAAGAGATCGAACGATCCTGCTTGATCGCATGAAGCGTGGTGTGGCCCCAGCTCATCTCATAGATGGGAAGACGCGCTGGATCGGCTTCGCGGGCATCGCTCGCCTCTGAGAGAATGATCGAACCGGAACCTGCGTCCAAGCGATCCAGGTCCTTTTGATCGACCATCATGAGGACCGCGCACTGGCCCTCCTCCAAGCCTGGAATGAGCGGCCTTAAAAAATGTGCGCTTGCCGGCGCGTGAAACGACACAAGCCTCTTGGCAATATCGTCGGCCGCTGCAACCTGATGCCCGAAGGCCAAAGCCTCATCGAAACCATCAAACACGGCGACAACATCCTGCCAGAGCCGAGCAGACTCCAACGGCGCAGACACCTCTACCACGATGCCCGTCGAGCCGAAGGTGCGGTTGACGAGATTGGTATCAAGCCCCTTGAGCGCGATCTCCTGCGGTTCTTCTTCCAGCGTGATGACACGGGCACCATGAAGGTTCCCCTCCTCCCGCAAGCCGCCCCATGTCACCGATCCGATGCCGCCCGAGCCACCGCAGAAGTAACCGCCGATGGTGGCCATCTTTTTCGTTGAGGGGTGCATGCGCAATTCCAGTCCTTGCGCGCGTGCAGCGTCTTCGACAGCGGCAACCTTGGCGCCTGCCTGGGCGGTGAACCCATCGGGTCCAACATGAAGAATGCCAGTGAGTTCGGTCGTGTCGAGCACCACCCCGCCATGCAGCGGCACCGCCTGGCCATAGGTGCCCGTACCCAGTCCGCGCATCGTAACGGGAATACGCAAGCGAGCAGCCGCCGATGCGATGGCCTTCACCTCGTCGACCGACTGCGGCACGGCAACCAGGTCTGCAAGCTTCCCATCAAGCGCTTCCTTCGCGATGGGGCTGAACCAGAAATAGTCTCGCGACCGACGTTTCAGCGTCACCGGGTCGTCGAGAATCCTGACCCCAGAGACCAGTTTGCGGAACCCGTCCAAATCATACTGGTCGCGATCAAAATCGAGGGCCGCGCTCATGGTGCGTCATCCTCGGCTCGCTCGCGAAACGAGACGTGGGCGGCCACCACGCGCCAGCCTTCTGGCATTTTTACCCAGGTCTGCGACTGGCGGCCGATCTTATCCGTTCCCACGCGGGTGAACTCGGTGTTGGCCGTCGCCATGTCCTTGCCAAACGTTGTGATCACGGTACGCCACAACGTTCGCGCCAGCCCCTTTGAGGGCCGCGCTTTGCGGAACGCCAATATGTCATCGCGCCCATAAAGGCTCTCGGCCGGCCCATAGCGGATCGTGTGCTCGCTGCACCAGAACAAGGTATCCAGCACCTCAACGTCATTGGTCACGAGCGCAGTCTCATAGGCGGCAAAGGCCGCCTCCATCTCGCCAAGTACGTCGGGATCATTGACCTTCATGGCTGAAGATCAGGCCGCCATCGGCATCTTGCGGACGATGATGGAAAGATCGTCCTCGGTCAACTAGACCGGGACGCCGTTGTAGATCATCTCGGCGAAATCCTCATTGGGCACCATGGCGCAGAATGCATAGAGCTTGCCCTCACCGGTGTTCTCGATGATGTGCTCCTTGCCCGGCGGCAGAAGCAAAGAAGCACCAGGCGCCAGATCGACCTCAACGCCGTCGCAGTACCCCTTGCCGGTCCCCTCCAGGATGAAGAAGAACTCGTAAGCGCCCGTGTGCGTGTTGGGCGGCGTCGCCCCGCCGACGTCATAGATTTCGATGATGAAGGTGAAATTCACGCCTTCAGCCACTGGGTCGGCAAGACAGGCGAAATAGTTGGTGTCATCGGCGGAAATCTTGAACGCTTTCACCTGGTCGAGTGCTTTGAAAACCGGCTGCGTGATCGGCGGTGTGGAAAGGGCCGCGTGGGGGGAACTCATACCGTCATCCTTTGATCTGGTCGTTGATGGCGTGGAGAAAGGCGTCCGAGGTCAGCGTGAAGCCGAAGATCTGACGCACATTGTAAAGCGTTGCCTGCATGCAGAAGTCCGGCGAGGTGGTCGCCGAGGCGTCCTCGAACATCAGCGTGTCGTAGCCAAGGAAATTGGCATCTGCGAGCGTATGAAGCACGCACTGATCAGCGTTGACGCCGCCGAAAAACAGAGTGTCGACCTTCAGATTGCGCAGGATCGCATCGAGCGGTGTGTCCCAGAACCCGGACATGCGGCATTTGTCGACGAAGATGTCGCCGGGTTCAGCGGTAAGCTCATCGACGATGGCCGCCGACCAGGACCCTTTTTCAAGCACTGGAGCACTGCGCGGGCCCATCGGCGCGCCAAGACCCTTGTCCTCGCCGGCACCATCATAGACGTGCCGCAACGCCGGTGAAATGTTGGCGAGATCGACCCGGTTGCCCCAGTTCACCCAGATGATTGGGACGCCCGCCTCGCGCATTATGGGCAGCAGCATTTGCAAAGGCGCGACGGCACCTTGAGCGCCGGACAAATCGACGCCGATACCCGCCAACCAACCGTCGGCATGACAGAAGTCGTTCTGCATATCGACGACAACAAAAGCCGAGCGCGCCAGATCAACCCGAACCGGCTTGGGAGAGGCTTCCAGCATCAGAGGCTGCGGTGGTGCGGTGTCGCGCACCAGATCAGCCTGATCAGCGTTCACTTTCCACTGGTTGCGTGGATTGGGGCCGAGTGGATTGAGAGCCGTCAAGATGTGAGCCCCGCCAATTTCTCACCAATCGCAAGAAGTTCTTCGTCGCCGCCTGGCCACCCTATGAGCCCCAAACCGACCGGGCCATCGGCTGTCGTAACAGCTGGAACAGCGAGTTGCGGCAGGCTCGCGCGGCCAGCCGGCGATATAATGTCGAGAGCGCGGGCACGGATTTCGTCAAGCTCAGAGCCTTCCAAGCCTCGCAGGGGCGCGACACCTGCCGCTCCGGGCACAAGCACCAGGGTCCCTGGTGTAATCAGTTCAATCAGGTGCTTGCGGATGTCCGCGCGCTCGGCACGTGCCTCGGCAATCGTGTCCGCGCTCAAGCCCTTGGCATAAGCAAACCGGTCGGCAATGCCGGGCCCGAGAGCAGGCTGTTCTGCCTCCACCCAGGCGCCGTGAACCTCCCAAGCCTCGGCGGACTGGCACACGCGAAACACATTGCGCCAAAGGCTGAGACCGCCTTCTCCAGCTAGAGTTACGATTTCAGCATCCAGCCCCAAAAGTTCCGCAACCAGGTCAACCTTGGCCATCAGAGGGTCACGCAACCTGGCATCCAGCCGCTGTAAAGCATCTTCAGCGACCAGTAGCCTTGTCACCGGATGGGAAACGCCCTCGTCGTAAAGGAGCACATCGCCCACTTTGGTCATCAAGCCGGGATCGCGGGCAAACCATCCAACCGTGTCAAAACTCGGCGCCAACGCAACGGCACCTTCCAGCGAGATGCGCCCATGGGTCGGGCGCAAACCCCATATCCCGCAATAACTCGCTGGCAATCGTACAGAACCACCAGTGTCAGAGCCCAAACCAATGTCGATCAGACCACCGGCAACCGCTGCAGCAGACCCGGCTGATGATCCGCCCGGAATCCGGCCGGGGGCGGCCGGATTCACCGGCGTGGCATAATGCGCGTTCTCGCCATTGAGGCTCCAAGCAAGTTCGTCGGTCAGCGTCTTGCCCACAAAGCGAGCACCCGCATTGAAAAGGGCGGCGACAGCCGAAGCATGCCCGGATGCAGGTCCAGCGCCGTCGAACCAGACGGGCGATCCCGCACCTGTTGTGAGGCCGGCGACATCAAAAAGGTCCTTGATGCCAGCGGTGTAGCCTGCAAGCGGGCCATCGCCATCTGGGTCCATGTAGCCAGTCAGGCTGTAAGGCGCATGCGCCAAAAAGGCATCAAGCGGATCGGTATCGGTGGTGGTCGGAGCAGAAAAAGAGGGCATGAACGAACCTTTGCTTGGGAACAAAGCAAGTCGAATGCCAGATTGCGCCTTTCTGCAAGCCTTCCAGTCGCTCAGGTCGATGCGCGACCAGCCTTGCTTGACGTAGCGGGCTTTGCCACGGTGCGGCGTGCAGAGGGACATGATGGCAGACGAAACCGACCCGCCACCCGACCAGAGGAATGACGCGCCACCGGCCGACGGTGACAGCGCGGACGATGGCAGTTTGTTTGGGCGAGCAGCCAGCGCAGTGCACGGCGCAAGCAACACGCTCTATGGCTTGGCCTCAGCGCGCATTTCCACGTCACTTAGCATTCTCCTTTTCACCTTCGGTGCCGCTGCCGGGTTCATGGTCGCCTTCTCCGGCCTTGGCATCATCAACGACATCACAGGCATCATCTTATTGTCGGGGCTAGTCGCGCTCCTGTTCGTCGGGGCCTTCGCATTGCTGGCGGTTCTATTCCGTAAGCCCTTGCTGCGCCGCCTGTTCGGCTTTGCCGAAACACAGGTCGAAACCTTTGCCGGCCCGCTGGCGGAGGTCGCCCAATCAGCTGTCAAGCGAGACCCACAGAAAGCCACAGATGCAGCCCGCGAGTTGGTGCAACTCTCGCTCGCCCGCTACGCGTGGCTTTCCACACGACGATGGATAATCGGCGCAATGACGGCCCTTATCGCCGCCATCGCGGCTCTTGCCGGTACCTCGCTCCTCTACCGACAAAATCAGCTTCTGGAAGCGCAGTCAGGCCTCGTGGTTCAACAGAACGAAAGGCTGGCCGAACAGTCCCTTCTGATCGAACAATCGGTTGAACTGGCAGAAGCGGCGCGCAACGCGGAACTCGCTGTTGAGATCACCGCCATCGCCAGTGCCCTTGGTGAAGTGGTCGACCGCGCAGGTGCCGAGCAGCAACTGGAGCTCACCGCGGATGGAAGTCTTTCCAACTCACAAGAGTTCGCTGGACTAGCGCCCGACCTTCAGAGGCTGGCGTTACGCCTTTCAATCCTGGACCCGATGCAAGACCTTGATCAGAGCCTCATCATGCGCATCGCCTCGGCAAGCCGGGCGGCCAAGCCCTACCGCTTCCTCAACCCAGGCTTTGAGATCCACAACAGCGACGATCGCGAACGGATCGCGATCTTAAGCCGGAGGGAAGACCTGCCCCAGGCCTATGAACGGTTTGCGACCACCCGCAGTTGGGATGAACCACAGGACGGTTCCACGCTCATCGACAGCCCGGCAAGCCCTGAGCGAGGGCAGTTGCTGGAGGTGCTGGCGCGGTCCGGCGTACAGAATTTCGACCCGCTCACGTTCTTTGGTCTCGACCTCTCCTTTGCCCACGCACCTGGCCTGCAAATGGTGTTTCCAACCATTCAGCTGGGTCAACTCAACTTCGCGGACCTCTCCTTCAGCTCCATCAATGATGGCAATTTCGCTGCCTCGTCCCTGGATAATATCCGCTTCAAGCATGCCGTTCTCCAAAACATCAGTTTCGACAGCCCGACGATCAGCGGCGTCCAAGGTATCTTCGCAACGGCCGCCGGCAGCCACAGTCCGACCCGTCTATTCGGCGCGGATTTCTCCAACGCTGCCATCTTCAGCTCCAGTTTCGAGCGCGTAGCGGGCCTCGCCATGAACTGGGATCGCGCAGCCATCGACAATGTCCGCTTCTCCGACGCCGACATAGCAGGATCCACGTTCCGCAACGCCGCCCTCATCGATGTCGACTTCTCCAAAGCTAATCTGCGCTCGGTCGACTTCGACGGCGCCTTTGTTTTTGGGGAGAACGCGCTTCAGGAGATTGCCGACACAGCCGCCGCGGGTGCGTTCGATATCTCCCGCTTCGCCTTGCAGCCAGCCGAGGCGTCGGACCTCTTCCTTCTAGAGAGCATTTTTCGCCACCACGACCATGCCCGCATCAACGCGCTGATTGAGTCCCAGGGCCTCTTTCGGGTCGAACGGCTGCGCGATTTCGACTGAAATGGCCAAGATCGGCGTCAACCATCGCGTCAATCAGGCAGTTGCGCGTTCTCCTGCCACTCACTAAAGAAAAGTTACGGGCTTTTGCGGGGGCGGCACGCCACCCCAAGCTTTATCCCGGACTCATTTTAACAAGGCGCTGCAAAAGCGCCGAAGAGAGACACTCACAGGGAACAGAACAATCATGAAAAAGCTTCTTCTCGCCGGCCTCAGCACGGCAGCGCTCGCAGCAGCCACACCGGCCCTGACCGCCGGCCACGGCGTGCACATCGGCGTTATTCTGGGCTTCTCCGGCCCTATTGAATCGCTCACACCGGCTATGGCTGGTGCGGCTGAGCTGGCCATGGCTGAAGTCACCGACTCCGGCGCCTTCCTTGACGGCACGCCGGTAGAGTCCGTTCGCGCCGCCTCCCCCTGCGTCGATGCCGCGGCAGCAACCGCTGCCGCCGAGCGCCTGATCTCCGCTGAAGGCGTTGCCGCCATCATGGGTGCTGACTGCTCTGGCGTGCCCACGGCCATCATCAACAACGTCACTGTGCCGAACGGCATTGTCAACGTGTCGCCATCGGCCACCTCGCCGGCTCTGTCGTCGAGCGAAGACAATGGCCTGTTCTTCCGCACGGCGCCCTCCGACGCTCGCCAAGGTGTTGTCCTGGCGCAGGGCGTCATGGACCGCGGCAGCGAAGAAGTCGCTGTGACCTTCACCAACAACGACTATGGCCAAGGCTTCGCTGACGCCTTTGTCGCAGCCTATGAAGGCAGGGGCGGCAGTGTCACGCTGACCGCGCCGCACGAAGATGGCCGCGGCGACTATTCCGCTGAAGTTGGCGCGCTTGCCGCTGCTGGCGGCGATGCCCTCGTCGTTCTCGGCTATGTCGACCAGGGTGGCCTCGGCATGATCCGCTCATCCATCGACACCGGCGCTTTCGAAACCTTCATCGGTGGCGACGGCATGTTCGGTGACAGCCTCTTGGAAAATCTTGGTGACGATCTGGAAACCTGGTTTGGCACAGTGCCAGGTGCTGCCATCGAAGGTGAAGATCCGTTCCCTGCCTATGCAGCGGAGAACGATCTGGACTCCAACGGCCCGTTCGTACGCGAAAGCTATGACGCTGCAGCACTCATCCTGCTCGCCATGCAGGCTGGTGGCGAAGCAACGTCGGCCGCTGCGGCCGCCAACCTGATGGACGTTGCGAACGCACCGGGCACGCCGATCGCCGCTGGTGAGCTGGCGCGCGGTCTGGAGCTTCTGGCTGCTGGCGAAGAGATCGACTATGTCGGCGCGACCGGCGTTGAGCGGATCGAGCAAGGCGAGTCCGCTGGTGCCTACCGCGAGTTTGAAGCCATGGACGGTTCGCTTGAAACCGTCCGGATGCGCTGATCGCAACGGCAACCCTTGACCATCGTGTGGCCGCTCCTTAACGGGAGCGGCCATATCTGTTCACGGGGCTGGCTTTCTTGTCGCTCAGCCCCGCTCGCGCGTATGGAGCAGCCATGATCCGCGTTACGGATCTGCACAAGCATTTTGGCGGCGTCCACGCCGTCGATGGCGCATCGATTGAGATTAAGGCCGGGACCATCACCGGACTTATCGGCCCCAACGGCGCTGGCAAAACCACCCTTTTTAACGTCATCGCGGGGGCGGTCCCTCCAACATCGGGCAAAGTTGAGCTCGACGGCGAAGACATTACCGGCCTGCCTGCTCACCAACTTTTCCATAAGGGCCTGCTGCGCACCTTCCAAATCGCCCATGAATTCTCATCGCTGACGGTGCGGGACAATCTGATGATGGTGCCCGCCGAACAGCCTGGCGAGTCCTTGCTCGGTGCCTGGTTCCGACCATCAGCGGTCCGCGAGTCCGAACGCGAGATCGCCGAAAAGGTCGATGATGTACTCGACTTTCTTCACCTCGCCCATCTCGCCAATGAGCGCGCCGGCAACCTGTCAGGTGGCCAGAAGAAGCTGCTTGAACTCGGCCGAACGATGATGGTCGACGCCAAGATCGTCTTCCTCGATGAAGTCGGCGCGGGCGTGAACCGTACGCTCCTCAACACCATCGGCAATGCCATCATCCGCCTCTACAAAGAGCGCGGCTACATCTTCTGCATGTTCGAGCACGATATGGCCTTCATCTCCCGCCTCTGCGATCCGGTCATCGTTATGGCCGAAGGCAAGGTGTTGGTCGAAGGGCCAGCAGATGTCGTGCGCAAGGATGAGCGCGTGATTGAGGCCTATCTTGGTGTTGGCCGCAAACAGGCTGCCCGCCACGAAGATTCAGCGCCGGCATCATCGGCCAATGGAGGCGCAGCATGAGCCTGCTGGCAGCCAACAATATGCGCGGCGGCTATGGCGCTGCCGACATCCTTCAGGATTGCACGATTTCCTGCGACCGTGGGGAGGTGGCGGTTATTGTGGGGCCGAACGGCGCCGGTAAGTCGACCGCCATCAAGGCCATCTTCGGCATGATGAATTTGCGCGAAGGCGAAGTCAGCTTTGGCGGCAAAACGCTCAATGGCATGCCGCCTCACGCCCGCGTTGAAGCCGGCATGGGCATGGTGCCGCAAACCAACAATGTCTTCCCCGGCATGACGGTGGAAGAGAATTTGGAGATGGGCGCCTTCCTTCGAGATGATGGTGGGGCTGGCGTGATCGAGAAGGTCTACGAGCTGTTCCCCGCCGTCTACGAAAAGCGTAACCAGCATGCTGGGGAACGCTCCGGCGGCCAGCGCCAACAGGTGGCGGTCGGTCGCGCGATGATGACGGAACCATCGCTCCTCATCCTCGATGAGCCAACCGCCGGCGTCTCGCCCATCGTTATGGACGAGCTGTTCGACCGCATTCTGGAAATCGCCAAAACAGGCGTCGCCATCCTGATGGTTGAGCAGAACGCGCGGCAGGCGCTGGAGATAGCAGACACCGGCTATGTGCTCGTTCAGGGCCAGAACCGCTACACGGACACCGGCGCAGCGCTCCTGGCTGACCAGGAAGTGCGGGCGACGTTCCTGGGCGGAGATCAGTCATGATCGATATCGCCAACGCCTTCATCCTGCTGTCGAATTTCGTTCTGATCCCGGCCGTCACCTATGGCGCGCAACTTGCTCTGGGCGCGCTCGGCATCACGCTGATCTATGCGATCCTGCGTTTTGCCAACTTCGCTCATGGCGACACGATGGCCTTCGGCACAATGGTCGCCATCTTCCTGACATGGGGCATGCAGGCCCTTGGCTGGTCGCTGGGCGGCCTGCCTGTTGCCTTGCTTTCCCTGCCTTTTGCCATTCTGGCCACCGTGGCCCTGGTCATCGGCACTGACAAGCTGGTCTACAAATACTTCCGCGAAAAGCGCGTCGATCCGGTGATCTTCGTGATGGCATCGGTCGGCGTCATGTTCATGATGAACGGGCTGGTGCGTATCTTCATCGGCACCGGCGACATCAACTTCGCCGACGGCTCGCGCTTTCTTATCCGCGCCCGCGAGTTCCGCGACATGACCGGGTTGGATGAGGGCCTGGCGCTGCGCACCGCGCAGGTGATCACCATCGTCGTCGCCGTGGCTGTGATGGCCGGCCTGTTCTGGTTCCTGCAAAAGACCCGGACCGGCAAGTCCATGCGCGCTTTCTCCGACAATGAAGACCTTGCGCTGCTCTCAGGCATCAAGCCGGAGCGAGTTGTGATGGTCACCTGGATCATCGCCGGCGCGCTCGCCACCATCGCCGGTGTTCTTTACGGCCTCGACAAGGGGTTCCGTCCCTTTACCTATTTCCAGTTGCTCCTGCCCATGTTCGCAGCGGCAATCCTGGGCGGCATCGGCCAACCAATCGGTGCTGTCGTCGGGGGGTTCGTCATCGCGTTTTCAGAGGTCGGCCTCACCTACGCCTACCGACGGGTGCTCGACTATCTGGGCCCAGAGGCCTGGGAACCCGATGGCCTCTACCAATTGCTTGAGACCGAATACAAGTTCGCCGTCTCCTTCCTCCTGCTCGTGATCGTGCTTCTGGTAAGACCGACCGGCATCTTCCGAGGGAGGATCGTATGAGCGCGCCAACGTCGACCCACGCACATGCGCCGGCCGCCTGGCAGAACCCTTGGCTTCTATTCGGTATTATGGCGGCGCTGCTGCTTCTCACCGGCTTTGGTCAAAGCTGGATCCTGGCGCTGACCATTCTCCAACTGTGCATGATCTCAGCGATTATGACCCTCGGCGTGAACGTTCAATGGGGTTAAGCGGGCCTGTTCAATGCCGGCACCATGGGCATTGTCGCCCTGGGTGGCATGGCGGCCGTCCTCGCCGCCTACCCACCAGTGCCAGAAGCTTGGTCGGCGGGCGGCACTGGTATCGCCCTGTCCGCCCTGGTGATTGTCGGCATTGTCGCCGGTGTGGTGATCGCACGCCGCCAACTGACCGGCCTTGCTCGCCTTCTCGCCACCCTTGCGGTGCTTGTCCTTGGCTATGTTCTGTTCGGCCAGGTTTTTGGTCCAGCGACTGACGCCATCGAGGCGGTGAACCCGGCACAGACCGGCTTTCTGGGTGGCGCCGGTGTCAGCATCCTTTTCGGCTGGGCGCTGGGTGGCGTACTCGCCGCCGGAGCCGCCTGGATCATCGGCAAGATCGCCATCGGCCTGCGATCGGACTATTTGGCGATCGCGACGCTGGGCATCGCCGAGATCATCCTCGCCGTCATCAAAAACGAGGACTGGCTGACCCGCGGAGTGAAGCACGTCACCGGCCTTCCTCGCCCCGTTCCCTATGAGGTCGATCTCCAAACCGATCCGGGCTTCATTGATCTGGCCGCAAGCTGGGGCGTGGAACCCAACTTCCTGGCGTCGGTGACGGTCAAGCTCGCCTTCATCGGCCTGTTTGCCATTGTGCTGGTCACACTTGTCTATTTGGCCGAAAAGGCACTCCATTCGCCATGGGGCCGCATGATGCGCGCCATCCGCGACCGGCCAGATGCCGCCGCCGCCATGGGCAAAGACGTCAAACGTCGACACTTGCAAGCCTTTATCATCGGCTCTGCGATCTGCGGCATTGCTGGCGCCATGTTGGTCACCGTTGATGGCCAGTTCACCCCGGGCTCCTACCAGCCCCTGCGGTTCACGTTCCTGGTTCTGGTCATGGTCGTGGTCGGCGGCTCCGGCAACAATTTTGGCTCGGTGCTCGGCGGCTTCCTGATCTGGTTCGTCTGGGTGCAGTCCGAAACGCTTGGCTTCGCCATCGCCGACCTTGCCTCAACCGTCCTTGCTGAAGAAAGCGCCTTGCGTGCCCATCTCAATGAGGCTGCGGTCCACCTGCGGCCTGTGCTCATGGGGCTCATTCTGGTTCTGGCCCTGCGTTTCGCACCGCGCGGGCTGATCCCAGAGCGCTAGGCCGGTAGGACTGTCAGCAGGCATCCGACAGAAGGGCGACGGAAACAGACCGTCGCCCTATCTTCTTGCCATGTCCGTTGCCGACCCTTCCGAAGCCTTGCCTCCGCTCGCTCTGTCTGTTCGCCAGCCATGGGCCTGGGCAATCATCCATGGCGGCAAGGTGATCGAGAACCGCTCGCTTGGTTCCATCAAATCCGGCGGCATGGACTGCAGGCGCATCGCGCTTCACGCTGCCATCGGTATGCGCGAGAACGAGTATCGATGGGGCCTGCACAAACTTCATGAGCACGGTGAGACCTGCCCCCTGCCCACCGATCTCATCCGTGGCGCGATTATTGGCACCGTTGATGTCGTTGACATCATCTCCGAGTGCGACAGCCCCTGGTTCAGCCAACGCCCTGGCAATCATGGCCTGGTGCTGGAAAACCCTCTCCCCTGTGATCCCGTCCCCGCGAAAGGCGCGCTTGGCTATTTCGAATGGGAGCGGTCAGAGGCAGTAGCCGAGCCTCTGCCTTGGATGAAGCGATACGGCTCGCCCGACGAAACAACCGGCCTGTTGTTCGACGACCTACCGCCAGGCTTCAAATCACCACCCGAAAAACCGTTCTGACGGTCTAGGAGTGACGCGCGCGCAGAAACAGATCGACCAGGTGGGCGAGAAGAGCAACAAACAACACCAGCGCCAGAATGGTCCAAGGCGCGTCGGTCACCGCCAGGCGAACGGCCAGCATCAGGATCGCACCGGACAGCAAGGTCGGCCAAAGACTGGTTAGAGATGGAAACCGGGCAGCCAAATCCGGCGCAAAGCGTGGGAGCAAACCGAGCGCCAACGCATCAAACCCCCCCAGGGCGCTGATGATATCCATCATCCGCCCGCTCATGATCAGCGCTTCCATCAGGCAAATGCTCTTCAGATCAAGCGCACGACCAGGCGCCCTACACCCTTGCCCAAAAGCTAGCCTTGGGGCCTTGGACTAACGTCACCGCTGCCCTTGGGCGCAGACGGCACCAAGCCTAACAGGTGCGCCACATCCTTGAAAAAGATGCGTACATGGGCAAGCGGATCGGCGCGAACAAGCTCCTTGTTCATATAGGCCTGCCAGGTCAGGCGCTGCACATCCGGATCCTCGCAAATCGACACGAAACGCTCGCGCCGCTTGTCGGACGAGTACCAGAAGTGCTGCATCATGCCGAGAATCCAGAACACCCGGCCATGCGCCTTCATGAACCGCTTGCGGGCACCGGCAAGAGCCCGCGCATCGCTGGTTTCCAAGGCCTTGGCGGCCGCAAGAGCAGCCTGCCGCCCGCCTTCCATGGCGTAGTAGATACCCTCTCCGGAGGCCGGGGCGACAATGCCGGCCGCATCGCCCGCCACCACCACATTGCGCCCATCATCCCAGCGCTTGAGCGGCTTCAAGGGAATAGGCGCGCCCTCCTTGCGGACGGTAATCGCTCCGTCAAGACGAGCCGTCTTACGCAAGGTTGTCGTGGCGCCGCGCAGCGAGAAGCCCTTGTTCGCGCTTCCAACGCCGATGGACGTGTGCGAGCCGTGCGGGAAGACCCAGCCATAAAAGTCCGGCGAGACTTCACCCTGATAATAGACGTCGCAGCGATCCGGCTCATAGTCGGCATCGCTGTCACCTTCTGGTGAAGCGACGATCTCATGATAAGCGAACACACATGGCACGCGCTCGGCAGTGGGAAGTGCCTGCTTGGCCACGTCAGAACGCGCACCGTCGGCCCCGATGATAATCTGCGCCTTGATGCGAAGCGGCTCGGCGTCAGGTCCAGCGCCCTTAGGCTTGATGGCGACATCCACCGCCCCATCGCTGCGCCGCTCGAAACGATCGAACAGGCCATAAGCACGGTCTGCGCCGGCATCCGCCGCCCGCTGGCGCAAGAAGGCATCGAAATGCTCGCGGTCAACCATACCAACATAGCCGCCATCAATTGGCATCGGCACCGGACGGCCTGAGGGCGCAACCATCAGGGCTGAGGCGATGCGCGCCACAAGTTGGCTGTCGGGAATATCAAAGTCGCGAACGCAACGCGGCGGTATCGCACCACCGCAGGGCTTGATTCGACCATCGCGATCGAGGAGCAGTACCTGATAGCCTTCGCTCGCCAGATCGTTTGCAGCCGTGGCACCACATGGCCCGCCGCCAACGACGATCACATCGTAGCTGTCACGCAGTTTCGCGTTCGCCTCTGCCACCATCTCTTGCGTCAAAGCATAAGGGCTCTCATTGGGGTGCTCCTTATCGGTCGGCAGAAGCGGCGGGATCGTGCCATCAGCTGTGGCAACCAGAGGATTGTACATGGCTTACGGCCCTCCCACGCCTGATAGATAGCCATCGCCAGCAACCGCCAGCCGGTTCTTGCGTTCCTGAAGTGCGTCCATCCCGATCCGCGCCGCCAGCACAGCAGCAACAAGGAACACCACACCTTCAAGTGTGAAGACGGTCGTGTAGGGCAGACTGATGGAATCGGTGAGGCTGCGCGTAATGTCGATACCCATCGTGCCGACAAGCCCGCCAAGGCCAAAAGCGATGGCCTGGGCCGCGCCGAAGAGGCCCATGCGCACGCCCTCACGCTTCTTTCCGCCCTCTGAGGCAAGACCCATCATCGATCCAATGGCCGCAACAGCAAACGCGCCATTGGCCAAACCAAGCGCAAACACATTGGCCTCAAGCGGCCAGACCTCTGGATAGAAGCCCCCGACGGCCAACGCGAAGAGCGCAAGGCCCGAGGCAACACAGCCGCCCACCGTCCAATCACGCAGCGAGCCGCTCCGCCTGCCCCGAATGCCAATACCGGCAAGCGCCACAACGATCATGCCGACCAAAACACCGCTGTGTTGGACACCGGCCAATTGCGTCGACGCGCCCGGCGTAAATCCAAACACGGCTCCGGCAAAGGGCTCCAGAATCAGATCCTGCGTCGAGTAGGCGAGCATGGAAGCGAACACGAAGATCGCGAACTGGCGCGCTTTCGGCTCCTCCCAGACTTCCCGCATCACTTCGGCAAAGGGTGGTTTCTCATCCTCTTGTGCGGTCACAGCATCCATGCGCCTGGACCGTCGTGTTTCAACGCCCCACACGGAAACGACAGTAAGCGCGAAGGCAAGAGCGCAAACAATGCCGGTGACCGTTACAAGACGTGTCAGCGTAAAGGGATCAAGCTGACCGCCAGCGATACCGGCCGTCAGGATGAAGCCGACGATCATCATCACCCAGACGATGGTGGCCGCCGGCGCGCGCCGTCCGGGCGCGACCTCGCCCGCCAATAGGGTGAGGAGCGAGGATCCAGCAGCGCCGACACCGACGCCGCTGGCGACGAAGGCAACCAGAGCCGCGGCTATGCCAGCCCAAGTATGAACCGCCATCAACGCGACCGAGAGCGCTGCTCCCACGCCACCAAGCGCCAGAACGGCCATACCGCCAATAATCCAGGGTGTCCGACGACCACCCATATCAGAGCCATAGCCCCAACGCGGTCGCGAGAGCTGAACAGCATAATGCAGGCCGACAAGGATGCCGGGTAGCATCGCTGGCAACATCAACTCCACGACCATGACCCGGTTAAGCGTCGACGTGGTCAGCACAACGATGGCGCCGAGCGCGGTCTGAACAAGACCAAGTCGAATGATGCCGAACCAGGTCAAATGCCGCTGTGCGTCAGCTTCCACCACGCCGCCATCCAATGATGAAGCGCTCTCCATCACCGCCATCACATGCCTCCCATGATCAGCCCGCGAACCGCAAAAGCGCTCACCATCATGCCGGACACGTAGAGTGTTGTGCCGGTCGCGTTGTAGAGCGCAGCATTACGGTAAGGCGCGGCCATCAGCCGTTCGGTGTTGAGAAGAAAACGGGCCATCAGCCCAATCTGGGCAACCAGAAGTGCGGCCACCGCCGCCGCAAACATCGGTTTGTCCCAAGACCAAAGAAGTCCGACAACGACGACCTGCGGCAGGGCCATAACCAAGCAAGCAAGCCTTGCCGCACCAGTCTCTCCAAGCTGAACCGGCAAGGAGCGAACACCCATCTGGCGATCACCCTCCACGGCCTTGAAATCGTTGAGCGTCATGATGCCGTGCGCTCCCAAGCTGTAGAGCACGGCAAGCGCCACAATGCGTCCATCGGGAAAGACGGTCAGCACAGCCGCCGCACCGGTGAACCAAGCAAGACCTTCATAGGAAAAGCCGACCGCGGCGTTGCCCCACCAACCATTTTCCTTCAGCCGGAACGGCGGCGCGCTGTAGCCCCATGCGAGCGTTAATCCGACAAGGGTCGCCACGACGACCCAGGTGCCAAGAAGCGACGCGACAGCCAGCGAAAGCGCCGACCATATGATGGCGATGTAAAGACCCCACTGACCGGGAATGCGGCCCGATGGGATAGGGCGATCTGGCTCGTTGATCGCGTCGACAAGGCGGTCGTACCAGTCATTGATCGCCTGGCTCATGCCGCAAACAAGCGGACCAGCCAGGATCATGCCGAGAAGGATGAAGGTCCAGGAGGAAGAGAAGGGAACGCCGGAAGAAATCACGCCGCAGGCAAAGGCCCACATGGGCGCAAACCAGGTGACCGGCTTCAGCAACTCCACAACCGCTGCTGGGTCCAAACGCACTGGAACGGGGGCAACGGCTGTCGATCGTCTCATAAAGCGGACGATAAGCTTGACAGAAAAAAGTGTCAAATAAATTTGACGGGCAGATCAACTCAAACACGACTAAATCATACCGGTTTCAAGCCGATTAGACGAACGGCGACAGCCTAACTGTCATTGTCCCCACTGGTGAGGTCACCAAGGCTGAACCGATGCATCTTGGCGTAGAGGCTCTGACGCGACACGCCCAACATCTGAGCGGCCGACGCGCGATTGTCTCCGGTCAGCTTCAAGGCCGCCTCAATGCACAACCGTTCAACAACATCCGTCGTCTCGCGCACCACTTCCTTCAGCGACATATGGCCGATGAGGTCAGTCAGTTGCTCAACTGATTGTGCCGGAAAGCCGTTGATCGGCGTATCTTCGGCCGGCGTTCGGGTCGCTCGACGCAACACAAGGCCGTAGACTTGGCCATCAGCATCGGGGACCGAGACAGAGGTGATTTCAACCGGTTCTGATCCGCCAAGCTCGCCACGTAGAACGGTCGGGAAGCGCCGCACCTGCCCATGTTCGCGCGTGTTCTCCACCAGCACGGTCGCATCCACGCTGGAGCGCTCAAACCAGGTGTCTATGGGTTGATCGCGCACCTGCTCAAACGAGGCGGCCTGGACCAGCTCCAAAAACGCCGTGTTGACCTGTTTCAATCGCCGTTGCTGAGCGATGATCACAAAGCCTTCCGGCAACCGTTCGATCACCTCCAGCACATCGCCGCCTTGTGAGGCGACACCAGGCAGCGCGCCTTCGCCTCGCGGCAAGAGCCGGATGAGGAAGTAAGCCACATCAGCCTGCCGGAACAACGATACCTTGGCGTCCAGCCCGGCCTCAAACCGGTCATGGGCAATGTCGTTGATCTCCGCCTTGCCCAGCGACTGCGCAGAACCAAGCACCGCGCGAACGGCATCGCGATCCTTGGCGCCAAACACATGGGTGATACGCCGACCGACGATTTTCGCAACCGGCACGTCCAGAAGCTCGGCGGCAACCGGATTGGCATCATCCACCGTCATGGTGTTGGCATCGACGATCAGCACCGCCTCACCAACAAGCTGGAACAGAAGCCGGTAACAGGCCTCGGCCTGCCGCAGCTTGGTGTACTCCCGCTCCATGGAAATCTGCGTGTTCACCAGGCGCTGTTGAAGCTTGGCAAGACCGCGCATATCGCGCCCAAAAATGACCGAACGGCCATCTTCATCCAGGCGTACCGCAACGCAGTTCACCGGAAGAGAGTTGCCCTCATCGCCCAGAAAATTGATTTCACGGCGTCGCGACGACCCACCATTGGCAGTCTCGCGAAACATCGCATCGACTTTACCAACACTGTCGTCAGTAACGACCACCCGCAAGGATCGACCAATCCAGGCATCGACAGCCTCACCGGCCAGATCGGTGTTGGAAAAAGCAAGATCGTGAACCTTGCCATCTTCATCGATGAGAAGCGTCAGATCGGCAGCAGCGGACGTCAGCGTTGCAACGCTGTCAGCGTCCATTCCTTTCAGAAAGCCATCTGCCTTTTGAAAGGTGCGTGCGACCGTGGGGCTAAGCAAGGCGACCACCTGATTTCGGTTCCGTCTAGTCGATCTATCGCCGCACGACGCTCAATTCAGTTGCTCACATTGCACCAGCTTGCTCACCATACGTTCGAGTTGTTGCAGTCCCTCTCGACCATCTCGAACGAGCAAATCCGCATTAAGGGCTCGTGTCGCCGGGCTGGGATTGAGTATCGCTGGCCCGCCAACGGCCACCAAAGGCGGTCTGGCACCTGACATGCCCCTGATCTCGCGGATCAGCGACTGACAGTCCGTCAAGGAATCGGTCGATCCGACGGACAATCCGATGACGGTAAAACCGCTATTGTGCGCTGCGTCAAGTAAGGCTTGCCGTCCGCTACCTTGTGCCGCGTGCACCTCCCACCCCGCTTGCAGGAACAGCGCTTTCATGGTCATCAGCCCGAAGACATGCTGTGTGGGGGCCACTTCCAACAGCAGCACACGCCGCACCCCGGTGGTATCGACCGTGCGCCGCGCCGACCCCTTGGCGACCATACGCTGCATAACGGTTTCAAGAACCGACAGCCCGATGGTGACCTCGCAAAAACTGCAATCATCGCGGCACCACATATCGCCGAGCTCGCGAGCCGCTGGTGTGCAAAGATCAAGCAAAATCTCATCCTGGCCGACACCACGTATCACCAAACCTTCGACAAATTCCAGCGCCAACTCAGCATCATCGTGGCGCAGCAGCCGTACAAAGGATCGGTAGTCCCTATCCTCAATGGCGACAGCTGGCGGTGGTGCATCAAGAATGGAGGGCACAGCAGGCGTCGGCAGCGACTTGGCCTCGACAGCCTCACTCGGTAACTGAGCATCCGGCACCGACCCATTGAGCGAAGGAGCCGCATCAGACCGCGCGGTCAACGCGCTTGCGATATTGCCAACCCTTGCCGTCGGACCTCCAAGGCCCTTGGTCTGTTCGACGGTTCCTGAACCATTGACACCAGCCGGGCGCTTGTCATGCAGCGAGAGAAGATGCGGGATGACCGTTGCTTCAATCGTCGCGACCAGCTTGGGGTCCACCGGCTTATCGTCGCGCGCCTTTTCCTGCCGTGCCTTGTCACGCCGCGCCGTCAGCAGAATAGGAAGCAGGCCTTCCACCGCTTTGGCGCCGTCAAGCAGACGGACGCCACGAGCACGACTGAATGTCGATTGCTTGCCTTGATCAGTCATAGTCTCCTCCCCCGAAGACATCTGATTGCCGGCCCGCTCAAGCATAACGAACACGCTGCGCGGTTGGCTCTTTGCCGTTCCTGGCGACCCCCGCGGACGCCAGGTTCCTTCTTTTCAGGCATCGCGGACAAGCCGCAGAAAAACCCTCGGTAACGTGTGACCCCAAATTTTGGGATCACCGGGCGAAGTCATTTGGCGGAAACCGCCGCGCGCCAAAACCAACCGCTTATGTCGGAATGTGAAACCCACATTCCATCCGCTCCAACGGGTCGAAACACAACGGGTAACAGCGCACTTGCATCACCCCTCATTTTTTCTACGATGGCATGAATGATTGGTATTGTCACCAAGTTCGTCGAAGATCGACGCGGTCGTTCAGCACCATCTCATGAAAGCATATACAACTTCCCTTAGCTCAAAGTGTCAAATCTTTTTGACGTTCAAAAGAATTGACATTCACGAGTTTGCCCTCCTACATTGGTCAAGGACCCAGCCGAATGCGGTCAATGGTCAAGGCTGGTGGAGATCAAAAAGCACACGAAAAATGTGCAGCTTTTCAGGGAGTTGGCAAGCATTATGCTGTCGGGGAGACCAACCCTTAAAACTCATACAGGCGGCTCGGTCGAACATAGCGACACCGGCAAGCGTCCAATGCTTTATACACAAGAGCAGCGGGCACGCCGTGATGAGACGCGCTGGACACTTGTTCAAGCTGTCCTGGCCCCACTTCAGTTTCTCGTTTTCTTGGTCAGCCTCGCGCTTGTTGCGCGCTACCTGATCACCGGCGAAGGATTCGCACTGGCAACCTGGTCGGTCGTGATCAAGACGCTGGTCCTTTACACCATCATGATCACCGGCGCGGTGTGGGAGAAGGTCGTCTTCGGGCAGTATCTGTTTGCCCCCGCCTTCTTCTGGGAAGACGTGTTTTCGATGCTCGTGCTGGCGCTGCACACGGCCTATTTGGTCGCCGTGTTCGCGGACCTGCTTGGCCCCTACGGGCAAATGATTCTCGCGCTGGCAGCCTACGCGGCCTACGTCATCAATGCCGCCCAGTTCGTCTGGAAGCTTCGGATGGCCCGGCTGCAAGGCAACCGCCATCTGGAACCCGGCCACCAGGTTGCCATGGAGGCAGCCCGATGAACGAGCTGTCACCCATCCAGACCGGACAGGCACCGGGCTGTCTTGAACGACCGGTGCTGCGCGAACGCGGCCAACGGGAGGTTTTCTGTGGTCTCACGGGAATCATCTGGCTGCACCGGAAGATCCAAGACGCGTTTTTTCTGATCGTCGGTTCGCGGACCTGTGCACACCTGATGCAGTCGGCCGCTGGCGTCATGATCTTTGCCGAGCCGCGCTTCGGCACAGCCATCATGGAAGAAAAGGACCTAGCCGGCCTTGCGGACGCCAATGAAGAGCTCGACAAAGTCGTTGCCCGCCTGCTGGAGCGCCGGCCCGACATCAAGCTCCTGTTCCTGGTGGGCTCCTGCCCGTCCGAGGTCATCAAGCTTGACCTCGCCAGGGCCGCACAAAGGCTGTCGGGAACCTACGCGCCGGATGTCCGCATCCTCAACTATTCCGGTTCCGGGATCGAGACGACCTTCACCGAGGGCGAAGATGCCTGCTTGGCATCCTTGGTCCCCGACCTGCCAGAGGCCGATACGCCAACCGATGATCTGCTGATCGTCGGCGCCCTGGCCGACGTGGTGGAAGATCAATTCACCCGCCTATTCCATGCGCTCGGCATCAACAATGTGAGCTTTCTGCCGGCCAGGAATGCCGCAAGCATGCCGGCCGTTGGTCCAGGTACACGCTTTCTGCTGGCCCAGCCCTTCCTCACCGAAACATCCCGCGCGCTAGCCCGACGCGGCGCGGTGCATCTGCCCGCCACGTTCCCGCTTGGCGCGGAAGGCACCAACGCATGGCTGAAAACAGCCTCCGACAGTTTCGGTATCTCCTGCGACCATTTTCATGAGGTGACCGCAGCACCGGCAGCCCGCGCACGGCTTGCGCTTGATCGGTACCGCGAGCAGTTGGCCGGAAAGAGCCTGTTCTTCTTCCCCGACTCCCAGCTCGAAATCCCGCTTGCCCGCTTCCTGCATGCTGAACTTGGCATGATGCCACTGGAAGTGGGCACCCCCTTCCTTAACAAGCAGTTGATGGCGCCGGAGCTGGATATGCTGCCTGAGAAGGTTCTGGTCAGCGAGGGGCAGGACGTCGACAAACAGCTCGACCGCTGCCACGCGCAACGTCCCGATATCACCGTTTGCGGCCTTGGACTTGCCAATCCGCTCGAGGTGGAAGGGCTGACGACCAAATGGTCGATCGAACTCGTCTTCACGCCCATCCAAGGCTACGAGCAGGCCGGTGACCTCGCCGAATTGTTCGCCCGCCCGCTGGTGCGACGCACGCGGTTGGAGGTCTAAGGCGATGCAACTGACCGTCTGGACCTATGAGGGGCCGCCCCATGTCGGCGCGATGCGCATCGCCACCGCGATGAAGGGCCTGCACTATGTGCTGCACGCCCCACAGGGCGACACCTATGCCGACCTTCTGTTCACGATGATCGAACGGCGCAAGGAGCGCCCGCCGGTCACCTACACCACCTTTCAAGCCCGCGACCTTGGGAAGGATACAGCCGAACTCTTCCAAACTGCGGCACGCGACGCCTATGAGCGCTTCAAACCACAGGCGATGATCGTCGGCGCAAGCTGCACAGCCGAGCTCATTCAGGATGATCCAGGCGGCCTCTCCAAAGCGATGGACCTGCCGATCCCGGTCGTGCCTTTGGAACTGCCCTCCTACTCCAAGAAGGAGAATTGGGGCGCATCGGAAACCTTCTACCAGCTGGTGCGTGGTATCGCGGGAGCCTATGCACCAGAGCCAGGCACCGAGCGCGCTCCACGGCCCGAAGGTCAGCGCCCGTCCGCCAACTTGCTTGGCCCCACCGCGCTCGGCTTCCGCCATCGTGACGATGTCATTGAAATCACGCGTCTTCTGGGTCGTCTGGGCATCGACGTGAACGTTGTCGCGCCGCTTGACTGTCAGCCTGCAGAACTCGCGAAGCTGGGCGATGCTGATTTCAACGTCGTCATGTACCCCGAAATCGCGCAGACGGCGGCCAACTGGCTGAAACGCGCTTTCAAGCAGCCAATGACGAAAACGGTGCCCATCGGCGTTGGCGCGACTAAGCAGTTCATCCGCGAGATTGCCGAAATCACAGGCGTTGATGGCGACGCACTGATTGAAGGCGAAGAAAGCCGCCTGCCCTGGTACTCGCGCTCCATCGACTCGACCTATCTCACCGGCAAGCGCGTCTTTGTTTTTGGCGATGCCACCCACGCTTTGGCAGCCGCGAAAGCAGCCGAAACGGAGATGGGCTTCAAGGTCGTCGGCCTTGGCACCTACTCCCGAGAGTTCGCCCGCGATGTGCGCGCCGCAGCAAATGATTATGGCGTCGAGGCCCTCATTACCGACGATTATCTGGAGGTCGAACAGGCCATCATCGATGCTGCGCCCGAACTGGTGCTCGGCACCCAGATGGAGCGCCACATCGCAAAGCGCCTGGGCATTGGCTGCGCCGTCATCTCCGCACCCGTTCACGTACAGGACTACCCCGCCCGCTACTCACCCCAAATGGGCTTTGAGGGCGCGAACGTGCTCTTCGACACCTGGGTACACCCGCGGGTGATGGGGCTCGAAGAACATCTGCTTGGCATGTTCCGCGATGACTTCGAGTTCTCCGACGAAGCAGGCCCCTCGCACCATGGCCATGCCGCCGCCAACCGGCCCGCCGCTCCGGCACAGGAAGCTGAACAAATCACCGTGCCCGAGCTGGTTCATGAGCCCGCCATCGCGGCTGCCGATGGCGCCTGCGCCTGGACCGTCGATGCGGAACAAGAGCTGAAGAAGATCCCCTTCTTCGTGCGCGGAAAGGCGCGCCGGAACACCGAATCCTACGCCGCCCAGAACGGGCTTGCCGAAATCACGCTGGAGACGCTCTACGATGCTAAAGCTCACTTCGGCCGCTGACGGCACATCGGTCAATGTCGTCATCGTCACGCTGGACAATCATCTGTCTGGGGCGGTGGACCGGGCACGCAAGGAACTGGCCAATGAGGTGCCTGGGCTGACCATCAGCCTGCATGCCGCGGCCGAGTGGGGCGAGGACCCTGCAGCGCTGGAACGCTGCCGCGATGACATCGCAACCGGCGACATCGTCATCGCCACTATGCTGTTCCTGGACGATCAGATCCGCGCAATCCTGCCGGCATTGGAAGCGCGCCGCGACCGCTGTGATGCTATGGTCGGCATGATGTCGGCCGGCGAGGTGATGAAGATCACCCGTCTTGGGCAGTTCCGCATGGACGGCAAACAGTCCACGGCGATGAAACTGCTGAAACGCCTGCGCGGCTCAGCAAAAGATCGGCCCGGCCACAATGGTGGCTCATCGTCGAACAGCAGCGCCGGCGCCAAACAGCTTGCTATGCTGCGCCGGTTGCCGAAAATCCTGCGCTTCATTCCGGGTGCTGCTCAGGATGTGCGGGCCTACTTCTTGACGCTGCAATACTGGCTCTCCGGCTCTGACGAGAACGTCGCCAACATGGTGCGTTATCTGGTGAGCCGCTATGCCACCGGGCCGCGCGAAAACCTGCGTCAGGCGGTGAAAGCAGAGTTGCCAGCTGAATACCCCGATGTCGGTATCTACCATCCTGATCTGCCAACCCGGATAACAGAGACCGATGCAGCTCTGCCGACACCGGCCAAGAGCCACGGCACGGTGGGTCTGGTGCTCATGCGCTCCTACCTCCTGGCAGGCAACACCGCCCATTATGATGCCGTGATCCGCTCCATTGAGGCGCGCGGCCTGAAAGTCATTCCGGTGTTCGCCGCTGGCCTTGATGCCCGGCCTGCCGCCGAGCGTTACTTTATCAAGGATGGCCGGCCGATCATTGACGCGATGCTATCGCTCACCGGCTTCTCGCTTGTCGGCGGACCGGCCTACAACGATGCAAGGGCAGCTGAAGAGATGCTCGATGGGCTGGATGTGCCTTATCTTGCTGCCCACGCCATTGAGTTCCAGACTTTGCAGCAATGGGCCGCGTCCGAACGCGGGCTGATGCCGGTGGAATCGACCATTATGGTCGCCATTCCAGAGCTTGATGGCGCCACCGAGCCAACCGTGTTCGGCGGCCGCGTCGACCCAACAGCCGGCCCTTGCACCGGTTGTTCAATGGCCTGCAATTTCAATGATCCCGATCTGGCCCGGCTCATGCAGCCTTGCCAGGAACGCGCCGGACGTCTGGCCCAGCGGCTCGACCAACTGATCACCTTGCGCCGCTCCGATAGGGCAGACCGCAAGGTCGGCATGGTGCTCTTCAACTTCCCGCCCAACGGCGGCAACACAGGCACCGCCGCCTACCTGTCCGTCTTCCGCTCGCTCTACAACGTCCTGCAAGGCCTGCAGGATGAGGGCTACACGGTCGATATGCCGGAAAGCCCGGACGCACTGCGCGAGGCCATCATTTCCGGCAACGCCACCGAGTATGGCGCCCACGCCAATGTGCACGAGCTGATCTCCGCTGACGATCATGTGCGCCGCGAACCCTATCTCGATGAGCTGGAGAAGGTCTGGGGTCCGGCGCCAGGTCGCCAACAGACCGATGGCCAATCGATCTTTGTGCTCGGTGCGGAGTTCGGCAACGTCTTCATCGGCGTTCAGCCCGCCTTCGGCTATGCGGGCGACCCCATGCGCCTGCTGTTCGAGCATGGCTTCGCGCCCACCCATGCGTTCTCGGCCTTTTATCGCTGGCTGCGCGAGGATTTCGGCGCCGAGGCCCTTCTACACTTCGGCACCCATGGCGCACTGGAGTTCATGCCTGGCAAACAAACCGGCATGTCCGGTTCTTGCTGGCCCGACCGCCTGATTGGCGATGTGCCGAACTACTATCTCTACGCGGCCAACAACCCATCCGAGGGCATGATTGCCAAGCGCCGCTCAGCAGCCACGCTCTTGAGCTATCTCACCCCCCCGCTCGCACAGGCTGGCCTCTATAAGGGCCTGTCAGAACTCAAAGCCTCCATCGAGCGCTGGCGTGGGATGGAAAGCCTCAGTGGGGAGGAGGCCAAGAGCCTTGCCGCACTGATTCAGGCACAAGCCGCCGAACTCGATATGGCAGAGGCCGAGCCGCCCTGGACCAATCCGCAATCGCATATCCTGGCCTTGCAGGATGCCGTGCTTGAGCTCGAATACACCCTCATCCCGCACGGCTTGCATGTGGTTGGGGAAGCGCTGAGCGAAGCTGAACGCGCTGACATGCTGCAAGCGGTCGCCGAATCCTCCCATGGCGTCTCGCTTACTATCGATGATGCGCTCGCCATCAGCCTGGGCGAAAAACCGGCGGTCGAGCTGGAGCCGGAAACCCAGACGGCGTTGGAAGCCATTAATACGCTGCTGCTGGACGATCACGAGGTGAAGGCCATCATCCATGCGCTGGATGGCGGCTTCGTTCATCCTGCCCCCGGCGGCGACGTCGTGCGCACGCCGGAGGTCCTACCGACCGGCCGTAACCTGCACGGCTTCGACCCGTTCCGCATTCCATCAGCCTTCGCCATGAAGGATGGGACTGCCCAGGCCGATCGGCTCCTGAAACGCTTCCAGGAAGAAAACGGCCGACTGCCTGAGTCCATCGCTCTGGTGCTGTGGGGCACAGACAATCTGAAGACCGAAGGCGGCGCGATCGCCCAGGCCCTGTCCATGATGGGAACCAAGCCACGCTTTGACAGCTACGGCCGCCTGTGTGGTGCCGAACTTGTGCCCCTGGGAGAGTTGGGTCGCCCCCGTATCGACGTAATGATGACCCTCTCCGGCATCTTCCGTGACTTGCTTCCGCTTCAGACAAAAATCCTAGCCGAGGCAGCTCTTCTGGCCGCCGAGGCCGACGAGCCACTCGATCAGAACCCCATCCGCCGCCACGCCCTTGCCTATGCAGAGACCCACGGGTGCGACATGGAAACCGCCGCTCTGCGCGTCTTTTCCAATGCTGATGGCGCCTATGGCTCCAACGTCAACAATCTAGTGGAGTCTGGCGCATGGGACGATGATGGCGAACTCGCCGAGACATACACTCGCCGCAAGAGCTTTGCCTATGGCGCGTCTGGCAAGCCTGTGCAGCAGGCTGAGCTCCTGCAATCCATGCTCGCCCATGTGGATGCCGCCTATCAGAACCTCGATTCCGTTGAGCTCGGCGTCACCACCATCGACCACTACTTCGCCACGCTGGGCGGCATCAGCAAGGCAGCCTCCCGCGCCCGCGGCGAAGACCTGCCGGTGTTCATCGGCGACCAGACGCGCGGCGAAGGCAAGGTGCGCTCCCTGACCGCGCAGGTCGCGCTGGAAACCCGCACCCGCATGCTCAATCCCAAATGGTACGAGGGCATGCTGGAGCACGGCTATGAGGGCGTACGCCAGATCGAAGAGCATGTGACCAACACCATGGGTTGGTCGGCAACCACCGGCCAGGTCCAGCCCTGGGTCTATCGCGAACTTACTGAAACCTTCGTTCTCGACCCTGAGATGCGTCGGCGCCTGGCCGAGCTCAACCCGACCGCATCGGCGCGCCTCGCTGGCCGCCTGATCGAAGCCCATGAGCGCGACTTCTGGCAACCAGACGACGCTATGCTCGACGCCCTGCGCGATGCAGGCGACGAGCTGGAAGACCGGCTCGAAGGCGTCGGCACCGCATCCTCACTCACCCCAACGTCCGTTTCCGCCATTGGCATGGAGGCCGCAGAATGAACATCGTGACCCCACCGCCGACGGGCGTGAAGACCACGCTTCTCGACCGGTCGCCCAAGGGCTTTTCCACCGGCAAAGAGGACGGAGAAGGCTCCGTCCAGGTCAAGATGGACCCGGCCATGACCATCGACACCGCCAAGGTGTTCGCTGTCTATGGCAAGGGCGGGATCGGCAAATCGACCACCTCGTCCAACCTCTCGGTCGCCTTTTCCAAGCTTGGCAAGCGGGTGCTCCAGATCGGCTGCGACCCCAAGCACGACTCCACCTTCACGCTCACCAAGAGCCTGTGCCCGACCGTGATCGATGTGCTGGAAAGCGGCGACTTCCATGCCGAGGAACTACAAACCGACGACTTCGTCTTTGAAGGCTACAACGGCGTCATGTGCGTGGAGGCTGGTGGTCCGCCTGCTGGCACCGGCTGCGGCGGCTATGTCGTCGGCCAAACCGTAAAGCTCCTCAAAGAGCATCACCTGCTCGAAGACACAGATGTCGTCATCTTCGATGTCCTGGGCGATGTCGTGTGCGGCGGGTTCGCAGCCCCGCTGCAACATGCCGAGCGCGCGCTGATCGTCACCGCCAACGACTTCGACTCCATCTGCGCGATGAACCGCATCGTCGCGGCCATCAAAGCCAAGTCCAAGAACTACGATGTGCGCGTCGGCGGTGTGATCGCCAACCGATCCAAGGACACCGATGAGATCGACCGGTTCAACGAAGCTGTCGGTCTGGAGCGGGTCGCGCACCTGCCAGACCTCGATGAAATCCGCAAAAGCCGCCTGAAGAAGCGCACGCTCTTCGAGATGGAACCAACTCCGGGCGTTGAGGCCGTGCAGAAAGAATATCTGCGGCTCGCCCAAAGCCTGTGGGACGGCACCGACATTCTGGAGCCATCGCCCATGAAGGATCGCGACATCTTTGACTTCCTGGGGTTTGACTGATGGCCAACGCAGCAAGCCAGACGCCAAGCGGCTATGAAGCGCGCCGTGGTGAAATCGAAGCCTATTTTGATCGCACGGCCGCCAAAACCTGGGAACGGCTAACCTCTGACGCACCGGTCTCCGGCATCCGCGCCACCGTGCGTGCCGGCCGCGATGCGATGCGCGCTAGTCTCCTTTCCTGGCTTCCCTCGGACATGAGTGGTCAGCGCCTGCTCGACGCCGGTTGCGGCACAGGCGCCCTATCGGTCGAAGCCGCCAAGCGCGGTGCCGAAGTGGTCGCCATCGACCTATCACCAACCCTGGTGGACGTCGCCCGCGCGCGCTTGCCGGCCGAACTGGCCGACCGCATTACCTTCCTTTCCGGCGACATGCTCGACCCACGGCTGGACACGTTCGACCATGTGGTCGCGATGGACTCCGTCATCCACTACGAGGCGACAGACAAGATCGGCGCTGTTGCCCGCCTTGCCGAACGCGCCGAGAGCCAACTCCTTTTTACGTCTGCGCCCAATACCCCACTGCTGGGCGCCATGCACACCGTCGGCAAGCTGTTCCCGCGCGGGGATCGCTCGCCCGCCATTGTGCCGGTCGGCGCGCGCTATTTGCGCCGAATGATCGACGTACACCCCATGCTGGCTGACTTCGGCATCGAAGCGATGCAGCGCATCAAATCCGGTTTTTACACCTCCCAAGCTGTCCGGCTCGTCCGGCAAAACAGGCTCACCTCGTGAAGCAATCGCGCGATCCCCTGTTTGTTGCC
>JBHJIX010000165.1:0-3592 GCA_050043025.1 Cohaesibacteraceae bacterium | reverse complement strand
AGACCACGCACGGCATAACACTAATCGGCATAGTGCCATCATGATGTTTCCATGACCACTTACTACAACAATGACCGGATGACTTTTCGTCTGTGAAAGCGCCACCGGAGATTCAATGGCCTTCAACCACCGCAAAACCGTAACATACCGCCTTGTCCAGGCCGCCAAAGCCTACAGGCAACGTTCCGCCCAAGTTCTGGGCAAGTTGAACCTTTACCCTGGCCAAGACCAAATTCTCAAGGCACTGGGCGATGACGATGGGCAAACCATGGGAGCCCTTGCCAGTACGCTTTCGGTACAACCTCCAACCATTACAAAGATGGTGGCCCGGCTCAGCGGCCAAGGCCTGGTTGAACGCCGGCGCGAGGAAGCTGATGCCCGCTCGGCGCGCGTGCATCTCACCGCGCAGGGTCGTATGCTGATCGCCGAGCTCGACAAGGCCCTGAAACGCCTTGAGCGGTCCGCTCTTTTCGAGCTGGAAGACAAGGATCGCAAACGCCTGCGAAAAACACTGCGTCAGGTCGAGCGGAACCTAAACGACGACGTTCCTTTGGACACAATGGAAGACGATGAGGTCGACTTGGTGGAGGAGGCTGATCAAGACAGCCCGAGCCTCGTGCCAACGCTTGAAACCATTGACCGGCCCAAGGAAGTTCAGTCCTAACAGCGCAGCGGATAGACCCGTAACAGCGCGGGTGCTACCGACAAGGGCATGACCACCCCGACAACGGCCAGCAATGGCGACGGCACGCTTTCAGGCGAAGCCGGCCATGCCCGCGCCATTCTCCTCATGATCTGTGCCGTCGCGTGCTTCGCCTTTTTGGATGCGACGGCCAAATATCTAAGCGCCAGCCTGCCCGTTCTTCAAATCGTCTGGATGCGTTTCGTCATCCATGTCGCGCTGGCGGTGCTCATTCTGCGCATCTGGCGCAACATCACGCGTTTTTCGACAAACCGCCCCATCCTCCAGATTGGCCGCGGCGCGATGATGCTGGGCACGACCATCTTCAACTTTCTGGCGTTGCTTCATCTGCAGTTGGCCGAAGCCGCCACCTTCATGTTCGCTGGTCCCATCGTCGTTGCCGCGCTTGCTGGCCCGTTGCTTGGGGAATGGGCAGGCCCGCGTCGTTGGGCGGCCATCGCAGTCGGCTTTCTTGGCGTCTTGGTCGTCACCCGCCCCGGCCTGGATGGGCTGGGCTGGCCGGCGCTCTTGTCTGTGGTCTCTATGACCTGTTTTGCGCTCTACTCCCTCAGCACACGTGTCCTGGCGCAAACTGAAAGCCAGGACGGCCTTATCCTCTACACTGGCCTAATACCGGCAATTGGCCTTGCCCCGTTTGCGCTCAGCGTTTGGGTCTGGCCTACCGATCCGGCAAGCTGGCTGTTAATGGTGCTCACCGGTGTCTTCGGTGGCGGTGGCCATTGGCTGTTGATCAAGGCTCACATCCAAGCCCCAGCGCCAACGCTTGCGCCCTTTATGTACACACAGATCGTCTGGATGATCGCTCTCGGTTGGCTGATCTTCGCCGATGTTCCGACCATTTGGACGTTGGCCGGCGCCGGCAGCATCATTTCCTCCGGCCTCTATCTTCTTTACCGCGAAGAGGTCACAAGACGTCGCGCGAAAACAGCCAGCCTTGCGGCCAGCGGCGCCGGCACCACAAGTTCACGAGACCTTCCCTCATGATACCAACCATATCCGCCTTCGATCGCATCGGCGAAGAGAATGCCTTTGCCGTACTTGCCAGAGCACAAGCCTTGGCGGCCTCAGGCCGTTCGGTGATCTACCTTGGCATTTGCCAGCCAGATTTTCAAACCCCCGGTCATATCGTCGAGGCCGGGATCAAAGCCTTGAAGGATGGCCATCACGGCTACACCGATGCGCGCGGCATACCGGCGGTGAGAGAGGGCGTCGCGCGCTACACCGAACAAAGAACAGGCGTGGCGGTTTCACCAGACAACGTTCTGATCGTGCCAGGCGGCAAAGTGACCATGTTCACCGCCATCCTGATGTTCTGCGAACCGGACGTGGATAATCTCTATCCCGACCCGGGGTTCCCCATTTACCGCTCGATGATCGAGTTCACGGGTGCAACACCGGTGCCTATCCCGATCACCGAGGAGAACGGCTTTGCCTTTAAAGCAGATGACGTTCTAGCCCGCATCACCGGCAAAACCCGGCTGATTATTCTGAACTCACCGGCCAACCCAACGGGCGGCGTGACACCCAAGGCGGAGATCGACGCGCTGGTCGCAGGCCTTGAAGCCCATCCGACAGTCGCGATCCTGTCCGACGAAATCTATGAGCGGATGACCTATAGCAAGGATGGACCGGCGGACACCCACGTTTCGCTGCTGACCTACCACTCGATCCGCGACCGCCTCATCGTCCTCAATGGCTGGTCGAAGACTTGGGCGATGACCGGCTGGCGCATGGGGTGGTCGATCTGGCCTGATGATCTCTATGACAAGGCCCGAAAACTCGCGGTCAATTGCTGGTCCTGCGTCAATGCGCCGGCTCAGTGGGCAGGACTCGCCGCCCTGGAAGGACCGCAGAACTACGCCGATACGATGATGGCAGCTTTTGCCAATCGACGCACACGCGTTGTGGATGGATTGAACGCCCTTCCCGGCATTTCCTGCATCATGCCGGAAGGGGCCTTTTACGCCTTTCCCAACATCAAACAGACGGGTTTCAAGGCCAAAGACCTTGCCTCCAAACTGCTGGAAGAAACCGGCGTCGCCCTCATTGGCGGGCCTGATTTCGGCATTCTGGGCGAGGGTTACATCCGCGTTTCCTACGCTGCCTCCCAAGAACAGATCGATGAGGCGCTAGAGCGGGTGATGGCATTCTTGGATGGGTAACTGCTGGACTTCTTAGAGCAAAAGGACGGCGCACCCTACGTAACGTTAACGCCACGTCTATGAGCATCCATCGCGAGAATAGCTTTGAAGAGATCGTCGTAAGTCGTGCTCATTAGCCAAATCCTTGTCTGAAGTTGCTGAATTGGACACTATGTCCTGGAGGGAAATCATGAACCCTCGGGCGATCGCCGTAGATTGACCCGCTGGAAAGCGTTCCGGGCGGGTGCGGCGTGTTAAACCATGGCAAACGCTCTTCGATCCCGTCGGTCACGCGCGCTCGGGTCGTCTGCACGTGCACACGGCGCAGTTGCACACCTTCACCAAATCTGGCCGCGAGGTCATAAGGGTTAACTAGAGCGACAGTCGTCGGGTCAGAGATGTCATCAAAACGCACCATCATTGGCAGCTGGTTGAATGGGACCTCATCGTCGATGACCCGGTATGGCAATGAGCGGACCGCTTGAGCGCTGCTGGCCCGAATTTCAAAAACAACGTTCACAAACTGCTCGGGATCAACATGATAACCATGCTCGGGCGAAAAGGGCTCATTGGACTGGCCACGCGTACCAGTGAGGAGCAAAAAGAGGGTGCCGCGATCGGCAATATCGACGGCAACGGCCTCGCCTTTGAAATCTCGCGACACCGGTGGCGCATCAAGCAACTGGGGTTGCCGCCGAAGTGTCACTTCATGCACGCTTGACCCGGTGTAGATCTGCCCATCGGCTTC
>JBHJIX010000164.1:0-11452 GCA_050043025.1 Cohaesibacteraceae bacterium | reverse complement strand
TGGAAAGGGCAGGGCGCACAAGATCATAGTCACCGACTGAAGCGCCGCCGACCGTGAGGATGATATCGGCCTTGGCATCGGCCAGGGTCTTGGTGAGCGCGGACAGATCGTCTTTTAAGAGTTCAACCTAAACATCGCCTGCGCCTAGCCGTTTGGCCAAAGCTGACAAGGCGAAGCCATTGGACGCGATGATGGCGTCCGGGCGCGCATCCTTCCCGGGCCATGCCAACTCATCGCCATTCATCACGACGAGCACGGAAGGTTTGGGAACCACCGCCACCGTGGCATGATTTCCCGACGCGGCGAGCATGACATGTTGCGGTGCCATACGGGTTCCCGCCGAAACCAGCACATCGCCTTTGCTGAAATCTCCGCCAGCTGGCCTCACATGGTTTTTGTCGCCAATGTCTGATCCCAACAGCAGCCGGTCGCCTTCACGCCGCGTGTCCTCTTGGATAACGATGTGTGGCGCATCGGGTGGCATCGGCGCGCCCGTAAAGATGCGCACGGCCTCGCCAGACCCGACGGACCCGGCAAATCCCCCTCCAGCGGCCGCTTCTCCTATCACGGTAAGTTCGGCACCGGCCCGCGGGGTATCGTGGAGAGCGTAACCATCCATGGCGGAGACGTCATAGGGAGGTTGCGTCCGTTTTGCCCGGCACTCCTTGGCGAGAACGCAGCCATCGGCTTCCATCAAGGGAGCGCTTTGCGGCTTGAGCGGCTGAACATCATCCAGCATGCGTTGAAGCGCGGTTTCCAGCGGAACCATCGCGGTCATGCGCTGCTATCCGCGGTCCAATCGCCTGATGCGCCACCAGATTTCGCAACAAGGCGTACCTCGCTCATCACCATGCCGCGATCAACAGCCTTGGCCATGTCATAGAGCGTTAGTAGCGCAACGGAACAGGCTGTGAGCGCTTCCATCTCAACGCCAGTTTTCCCGGTCGTTTTGGCGGAGGTTTCCACATCAAGGCCTTTGCCATCCTCACGCGACCTGATGTCCACCTGCACATCATTGAGAGCCAGCGGATGGCAGAGCGGTATCAGATCGTGAGTCTTCTTGGCGGCCATGACGCCGGCAATACGCGCCGTCGCCAGAACATCGCCCTTTTTCAGGCGGTTTTCCTGGATCGCCTGGAGGGTTCCCGGCTCCATCAGGATTGAGCCGCGCGCTCGAGCGATGCGGTCAGTCTCTGGTTTGGCCGAGACATCGACCATAGAGGCCTTACCACTGGCATCGGTGTGGGAAAGCTTTGCCGTCATGCTGCCAGCAGCGTCCGCGTTGCCGCTTCCACATCGTCCTTGCGCATCAGGCTCTCGCCGATCAAGAACGTGGTGATGCCAGCTTCGGCCATGCGATCGAGATCGGCCCTTGTGAAGAGCCCAGACTCACCAACGACGAGCCGATCATCCGGAACCAGCCGCACCAACGTTTCGCTGGTCTCTAGGCTGGTTTCAAAGGTGCGCAGGTTTCTGTTGTTGATCCCGATCAGCCCTTCGGGCAGCGCAAGCGCGCGTTCCATCTCTTCTGCGTCATGCACCTCGATAAGGGCATCCATGCCGTAGTGGTTCGCAGCGGCGATCAGGTCTCCGGCCAATGCGTCATCGGTACAGGCGAGAATGATGAGGATGCAGTCAGCGCCCCAAGCGCGCGCTTCAGCGACCTGATAGGTGTCGAACATGAAGTCCTTGCGCAGGGCAGGCAGGGAAACTGCCTCGCGCGCCGCGACAAGGAAGTCCGGATCACCTTGGAAGGATGGTCGGTCTGTGAGCACTGAAAGGCAGGCCGCGCCGCCTGCTTCATAGGCAAGGGCATGCTGTGGCGGATCGAAATCTGGCCGTATCAAGCCCTTGCTAGGCGATGCTTTCTTGATCTCGGCGATGAGGCCGTAAAGGCCGGCTTTCCGCTTGGCTTCCAATGCTTTGGCGAAGCCGCGCGGAGCGGAAACCTCGCCAATGCGCGCCTCTAACTGGCCAAGCGAAACCGAGGCTTTGGCAGCTGCGATTTCTTCGCGCTTGTAGGCTTCGATACGTTGAAGAATGTCGCTCACGGTCTTCCAGCCTCAACCTTTCTGGTTGGATACAGCGACGAGCTGCTCAAGCGTCTTGGCGGCAGCGCCGGATTCGATGGTCTCGCGAGCCTTGGCAATGCCACGATCAATAGATTGGGTCACGCCTGCGACACACAGCGAGGCTGCTGCGTTGAGGAGAACAATGTCGGCGTAGGGGCCGCTTTGGCCGTTCAATACAGCTTTGAGCGACTCAGCGTTGTGGGCTGCATCACCCCCAACCAGGTCGTCCTCGTTCGCCAGCTCAATCCCATGATCACGTGGATCAATGGCGGCCATGCTGACATTGCCTTCTTCGAGCTTAGCTACATGAGCGATGCCCGTCGTTGTCACCTCATCCATGCCATCGCTGCCATGCACGACCCAAGCGGCCTCGCACCCAAGCGTTTTCAGCGTCTCGGCGATGGGAAGCAGCCAATGCTCGTCATAAACACCAACAAGTTGCCGGGTTACGCGCGCGGGATTGGAGAGCGGGCCAATCAGGTTGAAGATTGTACGCTGGCCTAGTTCGGCACGTGTCGGACCGACATGCTTCATTGCCGAATGGTGCATGGGCGCAAACATGAAGCCGATACCAGCTTGCTCAATGCAGGCCGCAATCTGTTCCGGACCGATATCGATGTTAACGCCCAGGGCCTTCAAGACGTCCGCCGCGCCCGACTGAGAGGAGACTGCCCGGTTGCCGTGTTTGGCGACAGGTACGCCTGAGGCTGCCACGACAAGTGCGGTCGTTGTTGAGACATTGTAGCTGCCTTTGCCATCGCCACCGGTGCCGACAATGTCGATGGCGTTGCCCGCGAGTGGTTCGGGGAGTTCGACCGGCGTCATCTTTGCGCGCAGCACTGAGACGGCACCTGCAATCTCTTCGATGGATTCACCGCGCACCTTCAAGGCAATCAGGAAAGCTGCGATCTGCGCGCTGGTGAGGTTGCCCGCCATGATCTCACCAAAGGCCGTCTCGGCCTCCGATCGTGTCAGAGCCGTCCCGGCGCAGACTTTGGTGAGGAGCGGCTTGATGGTGTCGGACATGATCTCAAGTTTGCTCGTTAAACCTGGTCGCAATGGCGACGAAGTTGGCCAGGACGCGCTCGCCATGCTGAGAGGCGATGCTTTCAGGGTGGAACTGCACGCCGTGCACGGGGTGCGCACGATGCGAAAGCCCCATGATTTCACCATCATCCGTGCGCGCGGTGATGACAAGATCACCGGGTAGGTTCTTTGTTTCGACGGCAAGCGAGTGATAGCGCGTGGCGTCGAACGGGCCATTGATACCGGCGAATATGGGTGCCTCGACGGATGGCGTCACGCTGGAGACTTTGCCATGCATGAGCTCGGCCGCCTGAATGACGTTACCGCCATAAGCTTGACCCATGGACTGCATGCCAAGGCATACGCCGAACATCGGCGTGGAGGTGCCGAGCTGTTCGATGAGAGCGAGGCAAATGCCCGCTTCGTTGGGAGTGCAGGGGCCAGGCGATATCACGATGCCAGCAAGTTCTCCTGACGCACGTCGTTCGGCAATCTCATCAACCGTGATGGCATCGTTTCGTATAACATCCATGGGAACGCCAGTAGCGCCCAGGCAATGCACCAGATTGTAGGTGAAGCTGTCATAATTATCGATGACGAGATAAGTACCGTCCGATTTGGCTGCAGGCGCCATGGTCACTGAGCCCTCTGGCTGGTCGCGGCGAAGCGAACGGCTTCTTCAGCGGCGCGGAACAGGGCCTTGGCCTTGTTTTCACACTCGACTTGCTCGCTCTGAGGATCGCTGTCGGCCACGATGCCGGCGCCAGCTTGCACATACATGACGCCATCCTTGATCACCGCTGTACGCAGAACGATGCAGGTGTCCATCGCACCGCTGGCGTCGAAATAGCCAACGCAGCCGGCATAGATGCCGCGTTTGTCGCGTTCCAACTCGTCGATGATTTCCATCGCACGAACTTTGGGCGCACCTGAGACCGTTCCAGCCGGAAAGCCGGCACCAAGAGCATCCAGTGCGTCATAGCGTTCGGTGTCCAGTTCGCCTTCGACATTGGAGACAATGTGCATGACGTGGGAGTAGCGCTCGATGAAGAACTGATCTGTCACTTCGACAGTGCCCAGTTTGGCGACACGACCGACATCGTTGCGGCCCAGATCAAGCAGCATCAGATGCTCGGCGCGCTCCTTGGGATCAGCCAGCAGTTCCTCTGCCAGTGCCTGATCTTCTTTTGGCGTTTCACCACGTGGCCGGGTTCCGGCAATTGGCCGGATGGTCACGGTGTCATCGCGGACGCGCACCAGAATCTCCGGGCTGGAACCAACAATCGAGAAACCGTCAAACGCCAGATAGTAGAGGAATGGCGCTGGGTTGGTGCGCCGCAAGGCCCTGTAGAGCGCGAAGGGCGGCAGAGGGAAGGGCGTCTCAAACCGCTGCGACAACACCACCTGGAAGATGTCGCCGGCGCGGATGTACTCCTTCGCCCGGTCAACCATCGCCTTGTAGTCGTCCGGCGAGGTGTTGGACATCATGCTCGGCATCGGCACGTCAATCGGGCCGGGGGCCTGTTCCAGCGGCGTCTCAAGTCGATCGATGGCCAGGGTAAGGCGGTCGACGGCCCGTTCATAGGCCGCGCGGGCTGGAAGCTCTGCGTCGGGCCATACTGGCGCGACCAGGGTAATCTCGTCCTTTACCGCGTCAAACACGACCATGACGGTTGGGCGCATCAGGAGAATGTCCGGTACGCCCAGCACGTCAGGGTTCTGATTGGGAAGCTTTTCGATGCGGCGGACGATGTCGTAGCCCAGATAGCCGAAAACGCCGGCGGACATGGGCGGCAGATCGTCAGGCAGATCGATGCGGCTTTGTTCGACCAGCGTTCGCAGGGCTTCGAGCGCCGGCTCGGCGAGTTCCTCAAAGGGTTCGGCGACGCCATCGGTGCCGACTTTGGCCATGGCAGCGCGTTCGCCATCAGCGCGGAACAACAGATCAGGTGCATAGCCGATAATGGAATAGCGACCGCGCACGGCGCCGCCTTCGACCGATTCCAGCAGGAACGCGTTCTCGGCGCTGCCGGCCAGCTTGAGCATGGCCGAAACCGGCGTCTCAAGGTCTGCGACAAGCCGTGTGTAAAGTGCCAGCGGCGTGCCAGCGTCATAGGCCTTCAGAAAGGCATCCTGGTCGGGGAAAAGTTGCATGGGCCTATCCCGCGGTGCCGATGCCTTGAACCGAACAGAGCGAACGCGTTGCCATCACATGCCGCCATGGGCGCCGCCCAGCAACTGGCCAAGCAGTTCCTGATTGACGCGCACACCCAGCTGCGCCTGAAGCCCGGCGACATACTGGCTAAGGATTGCATCTTCCAGCGCAGGGGCAAGCTGGGCGGCCAGCTGCTGCACATCGCTGGCGCCTTCCATGAACGCAGGACGGGTCACATCTTCCACCAGGAAGACAAGGCGGGTGGTGCCGTCCGGGCCGCCAACATCACCGAAATGCCCCTCAGCGCCTTCAAAGGCAGCGACCGTTGCGGGACCACCAAGCTCGTCGGGTGCCTCTCCACGGGTGAACTGCGCAGTGCGCTGAAGCGGAAAATCTTGGGCAATAGCGAGTGTTTGGAGTGTGCGACCACGCTCCATTTCCTCCACAAGACCTGATGAGAGGGCTCGCAAGGCCTGGTCGCGTTGATCTTCGACCCAGTCTGCGGCTACCCGTTCGCGCGCTTCCTCAAAAGAGAGGTCGCGATCGGGTTGAACATCGGTCACCTCGAACCAAAGGAAGCCACCATCGGCGAGATCGAGAACATCATTCTCAAGACCGACTTCGCTGGCGAAGGTTTCGGCGATCAGGGAATCGGTTTGCGGCAGAGGAACGGTTTCGAGGTCCGGGCCGAAGCCATTGGCATCAAGCGCGGCAACTGAGGTAAGGGTGAGCTCAAAGCGTGAGGCAACGCTGTCCAGCGTATCACCACCAGCACGGGCATCTTCGATGCTGTCGTAGAGCGCAAAAATCTCGTCGCGCGCATTCGCTTGCGCGATCTCCTGGCGAAGCCGATCTTCGACCTCTTCCAACGGTGTAACCCCGTCATTGTGGATGGCTTCCACGAACATCACCAGGGAACCAAAACGGCCTTCCACGACGGTCGTCGGTCCAGGCGCACTAAGAGAGAAGGCTGCTTCAGCGGCACTTGCGTCCAGGATGCCAGTTTGCTGAACAGCTCCAAGACGCGTCACGGTTGCGCCAAGCGCCGGGTCGGCTTCAATGGCATCGATTGCCTCACCATCGCTCAGTCTTGTGCGTGCCGTTTCGGCCTCGGTGGCCGATGGGAACCGGATCTGGGTGACTGTCCGCTCGCCAGATCGGGTGAGGGCATCCAGCTCCGCCTCGTAAGCTGCCTGGACCTCTTCGACCGAAACGGAAGATGGATCGGCCAGGTCTGCCTCCGACAAGGTCATGTAGGTGATGCCGCGAAACTCCGGGGCGCGATAATCACCGCTGCGCTCATTGAAGAAAGCGCGAAGCATCTCTTCTTCTGGTTCTGGCAAATCGCCCAAATCGGCCTCGCCAAGGGTCACGAAGGCGACAGTCCGCAGTTCGTTGGCATACGTGTTGGCGACCTCCATCATGGCCGTGGGTGGGGCGATGCCACCCACAAAGCCCTGTGCGAGTTGCTGACGCGCTGCAAAGGAACGGGTGTCGGCTACGAAGTCATCCTCGGTGATGCCGTACTGTCGCAACACCTGGCTGAAAAACTGGCGATTGAACCCACCGGTCTGGAGAAAGATTGGGTCGGACGCGATGCGCTCCGCCAGTCGATCGTCCGACACGCCGACATTGAGCCTGTCGGCTTCCGAATCGCGCGCAGCTTCGGAGGCGAGCTGGCCCAACAATTGTTGATCGATGCCGAACATCCGAGCCTGTTCCAGCGTGATAGCCTGGCCGACCTGTTGGCTGAGACGGTTGATCTGGCGCTGAAGCGCAATCTGGAATGTTTCGGCAGAGATCTCCGCATCGCCGACGGCCAAGACCGTACGCTGGCCTATGTTGCCGAAATAGCCACCAAAGCCGAGACCCGCCACAACTGCGATGGACACGACAATAAGGAAGATTTTGGCAGCCGTGGTGCGGGCGCCTTCGCGAAGCCATGTGAGCATGAATTAACGTTTTGTTTTTAAACCAATAAATTGGCTGAATCCGGGATCAGGCCGGACTATAGTCACAGGCCATTGCTGGCGCAAGCATGTGCTGGCTCCTGAGGGCACAAGTCCGGCCGGTGAGCTACGTCAGCAAAGGCTCGCATCCGTTTAAAACCGGGTGGTGGAAGTGCGGGTAATGGGATTAAAGACGGTCCTCTTATCCTATTTCCTCTCAGTTTGACACAAACCCATGCGTCCAATCGTGGCAACGCCTGACGTATGTCTGGACTGCGACGAAGAAACGGCCTCCCATGCTTGTCGCTGCGCTTCCCTTTTTGTCACTGATTTTCTCGAGCGCGCTCGCCAGCGCGATGATCGTGCCCTTCATGGGCTACTACATCGTCGAAGGCCTCGGCCAGCAGCCCTGGATGATCACGGTCTATACTGGATTTGCGGCCCTTCTGACGGTGTCCATGAACCGTTGGATCGCCAAGAGACTGGATACCGGTAGCCGGTTCAAACCTTTGCTCTTGGTCGCATCAATCAGCTTCCTGGCTGCTACTGTTGCCATGGTCGTGGATGGGCAACTGGCCTCGCTGCTGAGTGTTGGCCTGGTTGGATTTGGACTGTCCAATACGGCGATGGTGATCATGTTCACCTATGGCCGCAGCTTTGCCGACGGGCGCGGGATCGAGCCCAATCGTTTCAATGCATGGCTGCGGGCCACTACCTCATTGGCCTGGATGGTGGGGCCGGCACTTTCCTTCGGCCTCGTCTATCAACTGGGCGTCAGCTTTGTCTTCCAGGCCTGCATGACGCTTGGGATCGTCTGGCTCGTGCTGGTACTTCGCATTGTGCCGGCTCAGGAAGCGCGTGACCTTGCTTCTAATTCCGAAGGCAGCGGTGGCGCCGACTCCGGTCTTGACCGTCAGCTTTGGCTGGCTTCAATGGCCTGCTTCTTTTTCGCTGTGGCTCACCTTCTATGCAGTGCGGCGCTGCCGCTCTTTTACGTTCAGGAAGCCGGCCTTCCTAGCTATGCAGCTGGCCTGTCGTTCTCGGTGAAAACAGCGGTCGAGATCGTTGTCATCCTTAATGTCCCGCGGCTCATGGTGCTGGCGTCCGCGCGTCATCTGCTGATGGCCAATTCGCTGTTGGCGATTGTCGCTTTTGGCGTGCTCTCCATGGTGGACAGCATGCCGGTGATGGTTATCGGTGCTTCCTTGGAAGGGCTCTATTACGGGCTGTTTGCCGGTGTCAGCGGCAGTTTCGTTCAAAGCTTTGCTGGTGATCGTATGGGTCGGGCGACGTCCTTTTATGTGAACGCACTCTTCTTTGGCGGCCTGGTAGCTGGGCCGGCTGTTGGTTTGATCGCTCAGTTCTGGGACTTCCGTACATCAATTCTGTTGGCATCGGTTGCCGCCCTGGCTGCGCTATTGATCCTTGCCGTCATGCGCCCCGACCCATCGCCAGCAAATCCACCGGCTGCCCAACCCGGCTGACGCCGAAAGTCTTGCGGTTCTTTGCATGCGAGCACAAACCTGCTAGCAGGCGGCCATCTCAATCAGACCATGGAAAAAGCCATGCCGAGCGATAACGTTCGCCCCCTTGTGGCGGGCAATTGGAAGATGAATGGGCTGCGCCGCAGCATCGATACGATTGATGCCCTGGCTCAGCGGGCGCAGGAGAGCGTGCTGGAGCAGATTGATATGGTGGTTTGCCCGCCTGCAACGCTGGTGTCGCTGGCGGTCAAGACGGTGGACACCGTGCCGCTCCATATTGGCGGGCAGACCTGTCACCCCGCAGAGAATGGTGCCCACACCGGCGACATTTCACCGGAAATGCTGGTCGATCTCGGCGCGAGCTACGTTATCACCGGCCATTCGGAACGGCGTACCGATCACAGGGAAACCGATGCGCAGGTTCGTGCGCAGTCCGAAGGAGCTTGGCGGGCAGGGTTGTGCGCCATCATTTGCGTCGGTGAAACACGCGAGGAACGCGAGGCAGGCAAAGCCATTGAAATCGTGGAAAGCCAGCTTCAAGGATCGATCCCTGACGGTGCAAACGCAGAGAACACTGTTGTTGCTTATGAGCCCGTTTGGGCCATCGGCACAGGACTGACCCCGACTGTGGACGACATTGCAGATATGCATGATGCCATCCGCGCATCGCTGGCCGCCCGTTTTGGTGACGAAGGCAATGCAATGCGTGTCCTCTACGGTGGGTCGGTGAAGCCTGGCAACGCGGCAGAGGTTCTTGCACCCACCAACGTTGATGGTGCCTTGGTTGGCGGCGCTAGCCTAAGCGCATCGGACTTCATGGGTATCGCTGAAGCCGTGAGTGCCATGGTCTCAAAGGACGCCTAGGCTAACGGAAAACCATTGGATCGACCCCGTCGGGTTTGCCTTTGGCGCAGCTTGGTGTATGGCTCGCGCCAAAGGAAATGCACCTTGTTGTGTATCTCCATCTTGATCCACGAAACGTTGGTTATCATTTGTCCCGTTGAAGACGGGTTGTCGCTCGCTTTGGCGACAGCAGGACGGATCCGCTATGGAAACTTTGGAAACAGTGCTGATCGTCATCCACCTGCTTGTGGTGGTGGCACTGGTGGCAGTGGTGCTTTTGCAGCGCTCTGAAGGCGGTGCACTTGGTATTGGCGGTGGTGGTGGCGGCAACTTCATGTCGAACCGTGGTCAGGCCAGTGTGCTGACGCGGGCGACCGCGTTCCTAGCGGTTGGCTTTTTTGCCACGTCCATTTCCCTGACCATCCTTGCCCAGGCCGGCGGTGGTGGTTCGACCATCCTGGACCGTATTCCTGATGCCCAGCCAACGGAAGATGGTACAACGCTTCTGGAACAGATTGGTGGCCAGGTTGAGACCGAATCGGCACCAGCCGTGGTCGACACCGAACCTCAGGTTCCGACCTCCCAATAAGGGGCGGTTTTTCAGCAGATCAGGCCCGCCGATGAGGCGGGCCTTTGTTTTTCCACCATAAGTTCTGCATGGGTCGCATGCGCTTTCGGCGCTTGTTCGGCACGTTCGGTTCGGCTATCAGATGAGTCCCATGGCGCGATATATTTTCATCACTGGCGGCGTGGTTTCTTCCCTCGGTAAAGGTATTGCAGCGGCGGCTTTGGGCGCGCTTTTGCAGGCACGTGGCTACCGGGTCCGCATCCGCAAACTCGATCCCTATCTCAACGTCGATCCCGGCACGATGTCACCGACCCAACATGGCGAGGTGTTCGTGACCGATGATGGCGCTGAGACGGACCTTGATCTTGGGCATTACGAGCGGTTCACCGGCCGTTCGGCCAATGCGCGGGACAACATCACCACCGGAAAGATCTATCAGGACATCATCGCCAAGGAGCGGCGAGGGGACTATCTCGGCGCCACTGTTCAGGTGATCCCGCATGTCACCGACACGATCAAAGCCTTCGTTCTGGATGGGAACGACGATTATGACTTCGTGATCTGCGAGATTGGCGGGACGGTTGGCGATATCGAAGGGCTGCCGTTCTTCGAGGCCATTCGCCAGCTTGGCAACGAATTGCCGCGCGGCGACGCCATTTACATTCATCTGACGCTGATGCCTTACATTCCAAGCGCCGGTGAGCTGAAAACCAAACCAACCCAGCACTCGGTCAAGGAACTGCGATCAATCGGCATCCAGCCGGACATTCTCATGGTCCGGTGTGACCGTCCGATACCACCTGGCGAACGACGCAAGCTTTCCTTGTTCTGCAACGTGCGTGAGCAGTCGGTCATCCCGGCTCTCGACGTTGCCTCGATCTATGATGTGCCTTTGGCTTATCACGAAGAAGGGCTCGACGATGAAGTGTTGGAGGCCTTCGGCATCAAAGGCGCGCCGGCGCCTGAGCTTTCGCGTTGGAACACCATTTCTTCCCGTGTGAAGGAAACCGACGGCACGGTTCGCATTGCCATTGTTGGCAAGTACACCGGCCTCAAGGACGCCTACAAATCTCTGATTGAAGCGCTGACGCATGGCGGGATTGCCAACGAAGTCGCTGTTTCCCTTGAGTGGATTGAGGCGGAGGTCTTTGAGTCAGAAGACCCGAGTCCGCATCTGGAAGGCGTTCACGGCATATTGGTGCCTGGCGGCTTCGGCTACCGAGGCGCGGAAGGTAAAATCCGGGCGGCTGAGATCGCGCGGACGCGCAAGGTACCTTACTTCGGCATTTGCTACGGCATGCAGATGGCTGTCCTGGATGCGGCGCGTAACCTGGCTGGCATCAATGATGCGATGT
>JBHJIX010000163.1:0-27811 GCA_050043025.1 Cohaesibacteraceae bacterium | reverse complement strand
TGCCATCCTCCTCCATGGCGCTTGCTTAAGGACAGGTGGTTTTCATGACGGATTTCATATCCTCCGCCCTCAACGTGTCCTTTGAGTTCTTCCCGCCCAAGTCGGAGAAGATGGAGAAGGTGCTTTGGCACTCCATTGAGCGCCTCGCGCCTCTGCGGCCGACGTTTGTGTCGGTGACCTATGGCGCCGGCGGGTCCACCCGTGAGCGCACCCATCGCACCGTGCAGGCACTGAAAGAAAAAACCAGTCTGCATCCCGCTGCGCATTTGACCTGCGTGAATGCGTCCAAAGCGGATGTGGATGCCGTCGTCGATAGCTACCGCGCGGCGGGCGTGAACCATATTGTTGCCCTGCGCGGCGACCCGCCCGATGGTGTCGGTACCGCCTATCATGCCCATCCTGACGGCTATCAGGACACGGCCGATTTGGTGGCTGCGATCTGTTCGCGGCACGCCATGGAAATCTCTGTTTCAGCCTATCCGGAGCGCCATCCGGAGAGCCCGGATTGGGACACCGAGATCGACGTCTTGAAGCGCAAGGTGGATGCCGGCGCGACCCGGGCGATCACCCAGTTCTTTTTCGATAACACCGATTTCTTCCGCTACATGGACCGCGTGTCGGATGCCGGGATTACCATTCCGGTCGTGCCGGGCATCGCGCCGATCCATTCCTTCAAGTCGATTTCTCGCTTCGCCAAAGGCTGTGGAGCGCGCATCCCGCAGGCTGTCGCGGCGCGTTTCGAAGGGCTGGATGATGACCCTGTTACGCACCAATTGGTGGCGGCGACCGTGGCGGCTGAGCAGGTGGAAGGCCTGCGCCGGCATGGCATCAAGGACTTCCATTTCTACACCATGAACAAGGCTGATCTTGTTTATGCGATCTGCCATCTGCTGGGCATGCGGCCCGAAAAGACTGATGAGAAAGCGATTCAAGTCGCCGCAGAAAACGCCAATAAAGCAGTGGCTTAGGGCAGAGTGCTGATCTTATGATTCTGAATCATCCAGCCTTTGAAGCACTGAATCAGCTAGCTCAGAAAAAGATTCTGGTGCTGGACGGTGCCATGGGCACGCAGATTCAGGATCGAAAATTCTCGGAAGCAGATTTTCGCGGTGAACGTTTTGCCGATTGGGGGCAGGATCTTCAGGGCAACAACGACCTTCTGATCCTCACGCAGCCTGATGCGATCCGTGCCATTCACAAGGCGTACTTTGACGCCGGCGCTGACATCGTTGAGACCAATACTTTTTCTTCCACGACCATTGCGCAGGCCGATTATGGGATGGAAGAGCTTGCCTATGAGCTTAACGAGCAGGGCGCGCGTTTGGCACGTGAGGCGGCCGAGGCGGTAATGGCTAAGGAACCCGGCCGGCAGTGCTTCGTCGCCGGCGCGCTTGGGCCGACCAACCGCACAGCATCGATCTCGCCTGATGTGCAGCACCCGGGTTTCCGAGCCGTCACGTTCGATGACCTTCGCGAGGCCTATGGCGAAGCGGCGAGGGGGTTGATCGCGGGTGGTGCGGACATCCTTCTGGGCGAGACCAGCTTCGACACGCTGAACGCCAAGGCGGCACTGTTTGCCATCGATGAAGCGTTTGACGAGATGGGTGTGAAACTGCCGGTGATGATCTCGGGCACGATCACTGATCTTTCTGGCCGGACGCTTTCGGGCCAAACACCGACCGCCTTCTGGCACGCCCTACGCCATACCAAGCCGTTTTCCATCGGGCTCAATTGCGCGCTCGGCGCGAAGGAAATGCGCGCGCACATTGCCGAGCTTTCCAAGGTCGCCGACACGCTTGTGTGCGCTTACCCCAATGCTGGTCTGCCGAACGAGTTCGGTGCCTATGATGAGTCCCCAGCGGCCACATCGGGCATGTTGGGTGAGTTCGCTGAGGCTGGACTGGTCAACATCGTTGGTGGCTGTTGCGGTACGACACCTGACCACATTCAGGCCATCGCTGACGCCGTCGATGACAAGGAACCTCGATCCATTCCGGAGGTTGAGCCCAGGCTTCGTCTGTCCGGATTGGAGCCCTTCACGCTGACGAACGACATTCCGTTTGTGAATGTGGGTGAGCGCACCAACGTTACCGGGTCGGCGAAGTTCCGCAAACTCATCAAAAACAATGACTATCCGACGGCGCTGGATGTCGCGCGCGACCAGGTGGAAGCCGGCGCGCAGGTGATCGACGTCAACATGGATGAGGGGCTGCTCGACTCCGAAGAGGCGATGGTCACCTTCCTCAATCTGGTTGCCGCCGAACCAGACATCGCGCGCGTGCCGGTGATGGTGGATAGCTCCAAATGGACGGTGATCGAGGCTGGGCTGAAGTGCCTTCAAGGCAAGCCCATCGTGAACTCGATCTCCCTGAAAGAGGGCAAGGACCAGTTCATCGAACAGGCCAAGCTATGCCTGCGCCACGGCGCGGCGGTGGTCGTGATGGCGTTCGACGAGGACGGCCAGGCCGACACCTATGCCCGCAAAGCTGAGATCTGCGAGCGGGCCTATCGCGTGCTCGTCGATGAGGTTGGTTTTCCGCCGGAAGACATCATCTTCGACCCGAACGTGTTCGCTGTGGCGACTGGCATTGAGGAGCATGCCGACTATGGCAATGACTTCATCAATGCGACCAAGTTCATCCGGCAGAACCTGCCACACGCTCACGTGTCTGGCGGGGTATCGAACCTGAGTTTTTCGTTCCGGGGCAATGAACCGGTGCGCGAGGCGATGCACACGGTGTTCCTCTACCATGCCATCGCGCAAGGCATGGATATGGGCATCGTCAATGCTGGGCAGCTTGGCGTCTACGATGCGCTTGATCCGCGCCTGAAGGAACTTGCCGAAGATGTGGTACTGAACCGCCGCGAGGATGCCACCGAGCGGCTGGTGGATGCTGCCGATGAGTTCAAAGGCGGTGGGGCGAAGAAGCGTGAGGTCGATCTGTCCTGGCGCGAAGCGGATGTCCGTGAGCGGCTGAAGCATTCGCTGGTCCACGGCATCACCGAGTTCATCACCGAGGACACGGAAGAGGCCCGCCAGTCGGTGGAGCGTCCGCTGCACGTCATCGAAGGGCCGCTGATGGACGGCATGAATGTCGTAGGCGACCTGTTCGGCTCCGGCAAGATGTTCCTTCCCCAAGTCGTGAAGTCGGCTCGCGTGATGAAGCAGGCCGTCGGCTATCTCATGCCCTTCATGGAGCGTGAGAAGGAGGAGATGGGCCTCACCGATGCGCCGTCTGCCGGCAAGGTGCTGCTCGCCACGGTGAAGGGCGATGTGCACGATATCGGCAAGAACATCGTTGGCGTCGTGCTCCAATGCAACAATTACGAGGTTGAGGATATGGGCGTGATGGTGCCCGGTCAGGCGATCCTCGACAAAGCCAAGGAAATTGGGGCCGATATCATCGGCCTGTCCGGCCTCATCACCCCGTCGCTGGATGAGATGGTGTCGGTCGCTTCCGAGATGGAGCGCCAGGGCTTCACCATTCCGCTGCTGATCGGTGGTGCGACGACGAGCCGGGTGCATACGGCGGTGAAGATCGATCCGGCGTACTCGGCTGGGCAGGCTGTCTATGTGACCGATGCCAGCCGCGCCGTCGGCGTGTGCCAAAAGGTGCTCGGCAACGACAATGCTGCCTATTTCGATGAGATCTCCGCCGAGTATGAGCGCATCGCCGAAGGCCATGCCCGCGCGCAGCAGACCAAGGCGCGGCTTCCCATCGCGCAGGCGCGGGCCAAAGCTTTCAAGCCGGACTTTGCCGCCAAGCCGCCGGTGAAGCCGGCCATGCTCGGCACCAAGACCTTTGAGACCTGCGATCTGGCAACCCTGGTGCCCTACATCGACTGGACGCCGTTTCTGGCGACCTGGGAGATCAAAGGCACCTATCCGGCTGTCCTGAATGATCCCAAGGCCGGCCCGGTGGCCAAAGAACTGCTCGACGACGCCAAAGTGATGCTGGATGAAATCATCGGGTCTGGGCTTGTCTCGGCCAAGGCGGTGATTGGCCTCTGGCCTGCCTCGCGCGACGGCGATGATGTCGCTGTCTTTGCTGATGAGACCCGAAAGGAGCGTATCGCGACGTTCCACACGCTGCGTCAGCAGATCAGCCGCTCGTCCAACACCCGCGCGCAGGCCGCGCTTGCGGACTTTGTGGCGTCCGAGGGTGACTATGTTGGTGGGTTTGCCGTGACGGCTGGTCATGGCGAGGAAGAGGCCATCACGGCGCTGGCCGGTGAGGACGATTACAAGAAGATCATGATCCAGGCGCTGTGCGACCGTCTCGCCGAAGCCTTTGCCGAGCACATGCATGAGCGTGTACGCCGCGAGTACTGGGGCTATGCCGCCGATGAGGCGCTTTCGCCTGAGGAGCTGATCAAGGAAGCTTACAACGGCATCCGCCCGGCACCGGGCTATCCGGCGCAACCCGATCACACCGAGAAGGACACGCTCTTCCGGCTGTTGGGTGCGGAAGAGGCCGCCGGTATCCAGCTCACCGATAGCTTTGCCATGTGGCCGGGGTCGTCTGTTTCAGGGCTCTACTTCGCGCATCCCGACAGCTACTATTTCGGGGTCGGGCAGGTGGAGCGCGATCAGGTGGAAGATTATGCTGCCCGCAAGGGGTGGACCGTTGAGGAAGCCGAAACCTGGCTGCGACCGGTGCTTGCCTATGATCCAGCGGCGATCCTAACGCAAGCTGCCCAATAGGGCAGTCATTGTTTCTAATCTGTTGACGCGTCGTTTCGCTTTATCGGTCTTTTGCGATGAAGCGATTGGGTCAATCTTTTCCCCAACACAGATTTGTTCAGGGGAACTGACCCAATGTCCAATGCAAACACCATTTTGAGCGTTTTGGCCTCGCCGCGCGGCGAGGCATCCGTTAGCCGCCAGCTGGCCGACAAGGTTGTGGCCAAGCTGAGTGATGGCGAAACCCACCATGTCACCCGCGATATCAGCACCGGTGTGCCGGTGGTCGATGGGGCCTGGATCGGCGCGGCCTTTGGCGGCGATGACAAGTCACCACTTGCTACCTCCGAAGAGCTGGTTGCTGAGGTGAAGGCTGCCGATCACATCGTGATTGCGACGCCGATCTGGAACTTTGGCGTTCCCGCAGCGTTGAAAGCGTGGGTCGATCAGATCGCCCGCGCCGGCGTGACCTTCCAGTACAGCGAGCAGGGACCTGTTGGTCTTCTCGAAGGCAAGCGCGCGACCATCATCATCTCGTCAGGCGGCACCGAATCCGGCTCGGCTATCGATTTCGCAACGCCCTATCTGAAGCACGTGCTCGGCTTTATTGGCATCCATGATGTCGATGTTGTTGCTGCTGACAGGCTGATGGTGGATGCGGATGCATCCATGGCCAAGGCCGATGCCGCGATTGAAGCAATTGCCGCCTAAACGGCTTCCAAAGCCTTGAATGAAAAAGAAAACGGCGCCGCAAGGGCGCCGTTTTTGTGTTGCTGTGCGGATTGCTTTTCTTCTTTCCGCAGAAGTTATTCAGTCAGGCCGAAATGGCAGGTATCACACTATCCTTAAACTCTATCAGACCATTCCGAGCACGATGGCACCAATGAAAACAAAAGCGGCACCGACAATGATCAAGTTCAAAGCGCGTTGACCGTTCATAGGCACTGGCCTCCCTCTTTGATAGGTTGCCGAGGCTACCTGAGGTACTGTGCGAGGCAAGATAATTCGTCGCTGCATTGCACAAAACACTTAGGCTCAAGGGCTTACGAGGAAACACTAGCCTTTTTGCCGCGCTGCGGCATTGGCCTAGCGCAAAGTCTCGTCACATTTACGCACGGCGCAGAGCGGCGGTCATAAGACCTGCCCCGAGAAGCATCGTTCCGCCTGCACGGTTGGCCCATTTCTGCGTTCCAGGCTGGCTGATTCTGGTCCGTAGATGGGCGGCAAACAGGGCGTAAAGCGCGGCATTGACGATGCCCAGAACCACGAATGTGGTGCCTAAAAGGGCAAGCTGCGGCACGGCGGGGGCAGCCGGGTTCAAAAAGTGCGGCAGGAACGCGACGAAGAAGGCGATGCCCTTGGGATTGAGCGCCGTTACGATGGTCGTGTGCAGCGTCATTTTGCGCTGCGATATGTCCGGCTGATCTTCAAGGTTCAGCTTCGGTTCTGTGCGCCACATTTTGATGCCAAGATAGACCAGATACGCCGCGCCGACCCATTTCAGCACTGTGAACGCCGTTGCCGAGGTCGCCATGATCGCGCCGAGGCCCGCCAAGGAAACCGTTACTGCGATGGCATCGCCGAGCCCAACCCCAACAACCGTGGAAAGCGCTGCGCGTTTGCCTTGGGAAAGGGCGTAGGAAATGACCAGCAGGATCGTCGGGCCAGGCACCGCCAGCACGACAAAGCAGGCGACGACGTAGGAGAGGTAGAGTTCGATGGTCATGGCGTGTTCCTGGGAAGCTCCGATTAGGTCGGAGCAATCCCTGGAATCCGCGCCTCGTCAAGCGCGTTTAGGCCCGACCGTATCCACCGCCCGTCGGCGTGGTGATGATGATCGCCTCGCCCGCATCAAGCTCTGTCTGATCGCAGCTGCGCAGCGTTTCGACGTTGCCCGAGTTTCTTCGAACCTCAGCTTTGCCGAGGCGTCCAGGCTCACCGCCCTGAACGCCGGGAGGGGCGACATGGCGGTGTGAGGAAAGAACGGCGCAGTCCATATGCTCACGGAAGCGGATGACGCGGCGCGTGCCGTCGCCGGCGCTCCATTTGCCCTTGCCGCCTGAACCTTTCTCAATGTGGAAGTCTTCCAGCACGACGGGGAAGCGCATCTCCAGCACTTCCGGGTCGGTGAGGCGGGAGTTCGTCATGTGGGTGTGGACGCCAGAGGTTCCGTTGAAGCCCGGGCCAGCCGGCGCGCCGGAGCAGATCGTTTCGTAATATTGGTAGGTGGCGTTGCCGAAGGTGAGGTTGTTCATCGTCGCCTGCGCGGAACCCAACGCCTCTGTGGCGCAGAACATGGCGTTTGTGACGTGCTGCGAGGTCTCCACATTTCCGGCCACCACGGCAGCGGGGTAGCGCGGGCGCAGCATGCAGCCGTCGGGGATGATGAGGTTGATTGGCTTCAGGCAGCCGGCGTTCATCGGAATAGGCTGTTCGGTGAGAACGCGGAACACGTAGAGCACCGCTGCCCGTGCGACCGGTTCCGGCGCATTGAAATTGTTGGGCTGCTGGTCGCTCGTGCCCGTGAAGTCCACGGTCGCTTCGCGCTTATCGCGGTCGACCGTGATCTTCACCTTGATCACTGCGCCCTGATCCGTTGGGTACTCGATTTCGGCATCATCGAGCCTTTCCAGCACGCGGCGCACGCTCTCCTCGGCATTGTCCTGCACGTGGCCCATGTAAGCCGAGACGACCTCCCAGCCGAACTGCGCGACCATCTTGCGCATCTCGTGGACGCCCTTTTCGTTGGCTGCGATCTGCGCCTTCAGGTCGCCGATGTTCTGCTCGGCGTTGCGCACAGGGTAGGGATGATCGGTGAGAAGCGTGCGCAGTGCTTCCTCGCGGAAGTCGCCTCGGTCGATGACTTTGAAGTTGTCGAACAGGACGCCTTCTTCTTCCACGGTGGTGGCCAGCGGCGTCATGGAGCCGGGAGCGGTGCCGCCGACGTCGGCATGGTGGCCGCGCGAGGCCACCCAAAAAATGATGTCGCGCTCCTGCGGGTCGAAGACCGGCGTGACGACGGTGATGTCAGGCAGGTGGGTGCCGCCATTGTAGGGTGCGTTGAGGGCGTAGACGTCGCCCGGCTTCACGGTGCCGACATTCTGGCGAATGATCGCTTCAACGGACCGGTCCATCGATCCGAGATGCACAGGCATGTGCGGCGCGTTGGCGACCAGCGCACCATCCTTGTCGAAGACCGCGCAGGAGAAATCGAGCCGCTCCTTGATGTTCACCGAGGAGGCCGTTTTTTGCAGCGTCTCGCCCATCTGCTCGGCGATGGACATGAAAAGGTTGTTGAACACCTCCAGCATCACCGGATCGGCTTTGGTGCCGATGGCGCTGTCGCGGCGCTTGGCCTCAATGCGGGTGAGCACGAGATGATCGCGCTCGGTGAATCGGGCCTGCCAGCCCGGTTCGATGACGACGGTTTGGTGGTCTTCCACCAGGATCGCCGGGCCGGTCACGGTCTGGCCGCGTGATGCATCAGCACGGCGGACGATGGCGGCTTCATGCCATTCGCCTTCGGTGAAGATGCGGGTGGTTTCTGCTTTCGTTGCTTCGCCATCGATGGTGGCTTCGGCGGCCTCATCGCGCCCATTGATGGTGCCATCCTCGCCTTGCAGCTCGACGCTCTCCACGATGATCGCGCGGCCCGGATAGGTGAAGCCGAACTGGTTTTTGTGTTCGGTTTCAAAGGCTTTGGCGATGCCCATGATGTCGCGAGCGGTGAAGTTGAGCGGGACGGTCGTGTCCGTTCCCTCATAGCGCAAATGCAAGATCGGGCGGGAGACGATGCTGTTCTCGTCAACTCCTTGGCCGGTCAGTTCTTCAAGCACCTGCGCGCTCAAAGCCTCGATCAGCGTGTTGAGCGCGGATCGGTTTTCCTCCCGCAACTGCTCGACCATAGCCTTGGTGCGCGAGGCGTAGATGCTGGCCAGCCCCATGCCATAGGCAGACAGAAGCCCGGAGAAGGGGTGGATGTGGACCGTCGTCATGCCAAGCCGGTCGGCAATGGCGCAGGCATGCTGACCACCAGCGCCACCGAACGAGACGAGGGCATATTGCGTGACGTCATAGCCGCGCTGAACGGAGATGGTCTTCACCGCGTTGGCCATGTTTTCCACCGCGATGCGCAGGAACCCGTCCGCGATCTCCTCCGGTGCGCGGCCATCACCTATTTCGGCGGCAAGGGCGGTGAATTTGTCTGTCACCACGCCCGCATCAAGCGGTTCATCCTGATCGGGTCCGAAGATAGCCGGGAACAGGCTTGGTTGCAGCTTGCCTACCATGACGTTGGCATCTGTGACCGCGAGCGGGCCGCCACGACGATAGCAGGCCGGGCCGGGGTTCGCGCCGGCGGAGTCAGGGCCGACCTGAAAGCGCTCATCCTTGTAATGCAGGATGGAGCCGCCACCGGCGGCCACCGTGTGGATGCGCATCATCGGCGCGCGCATGCGTACGCCGGCGACTTCGGTGTCGAAGGCGCGCTCATAAGTGCCGGCATAATGGGAGACGTCGGTGGACGTGCCGCCCATGTCGAAGCCGATGATCTTGTCGAAACCCGCCATCGCGGCCGTTTCGACCGCGCCAACAACGCCGCCGGCTGGGCCTGACAGGATGGCGTCCTTGCCCTGGAAAAGGTCTGCGGCGGTGAGGCCGCCTGACGACATCATGAACATCAGCCGGCAGCCTGTGCCTTCGACCCCGAGCTCTTCCGCGACCTGGTTCACATAGCGGCGCAGAATGGGGGAGAGATAGGCATCGACCACGGGCGTGTCGCCGCGCCCGACCAGCTTCACCAGCGGCGAAACCTCATGGCTGACGGAGATCTGCGCAATCGTGCCCCGGGCGCGGGCGCGCTCGGCAATGCGAGCCTCATGTTCGGGATAGGCATAGGCGTGCATCAGAGTGATGGCGAGGGACTGATAGCCAGCCTTCCCAACCGTATCCAAGGCTTCGTCGATCGCCTGATCGGTGATGGCGGCTTCCACCGTACCGTCGGCCAGAACCCGCTCCTCGACCTCCACGACCAGGTCGTAAAGCTGTTCGGGCAGGATGATGTTCTTGGCAAAGATGTCCGGCCGGGCCTGGTAGCCGAGGCGCAGGGCGTCGCGGAAACCCTTGGTGATGATGAGCGCCGTGCGCTCGCCCTTGCGCTCCAACAGCGCGTTGGTCGCGACCGTGGTGCCCATCTTCACCGTCGCGATCTTTTCCGCCGGCACCCGCTCACCGGGTTTCACGCCCAGAAAGCGCCGGATGCCCTCCACGGCGGCCTCACGATAGGCCTCAGGGGTTTCCGACAGAAGCTTTTGGCTGTGAAGCGACCCATCCGGCTGGCGCGCCACGATGTCGGTGAAGGTGCCGCCGCGGTCGATCCAGAAGTCCCAGAACCCGGTCTGCGTGTCGGTTTGGGCGGGCTGTGCGGTGGTCATGAAGTACTCCTGGGCTGCTCCGAATGCCTGAAGCGGACGTTTGAGAGCGTAAGCGATGAAGCGTTAGGCAGGTTACAAAATGTAAACGCAGATAATTTGTTGACAAATTGTCATTGTCACGTCAACCTCCAAATGTGCTGAGGCAATCAGCGATGCGTGGGAAGGTCAGCGGCTGATCGTTCCCCATGCGCTTTCGAGCAAGGAGAGGGGAAACTCATGAACATTTTCAAGGCTTTGATCGCCGCTGGTGCGGTCAGCATGATCGCCACGGGCGCTGCAGCTCAAACGAGCTGGGATATGCCGACGCCCTATGGCGACAGCATCTTCCACACGCAAAACATCATGCAATTTGCCGATGATGTGCGCGAAGCGACCGGTGGTTCGATCGATATTACGGTGCATTCTGCCGGCTCGCTGTTCGGCCATCCGGAGATCAAAGATTCCGTTCGCCGCCAGCTTGCACCCATTGGTGAGGTGTTGATTTCGCGCCTTTCCAATGAGAACCCGCTTTACGGCGTGGACTCCATTCCGTTCCTTGCAACCTCCTATGATGAGGCGCGCGCGCTTTGGGAGGCTTCTGAGCCGGCGATTGCCGCGCTGCTGGAAGAAGAAGGCCTGATGCTGCTCTTTGCCGTGCCGTGGCCGCCGCAGGGCATTTATGCCGGCATGGAAGTCACCGACGCCTCCCAGATGGATGGCGTGCGGTTCCGTGCCTACAACGCGGCAACCGAGCGGCTGGCGACCCTCATGGGTGCGGTACCGACGCAGGTTGAAGCCGGCGACATCCCGACCGCCTTCTCCACCGGCCGTGTGGACGCAATGATCACATCACCATCCACTGGTGTTGCCTCGCAGGCTTGGGACTTTGTGAACACCTATCACGACACCCGCGCCTGGCTGCCGAAGAACATGGTGATCGTGAACGCGCGCGCGATCGAGGCGCTTTCGGCTGACGAACAGGCCGCGCTTCTGGCTGCTGCCGACCAAGCCGAAGAGCGTGGTTGGGCCATGTCCGAGGCTGAAACGGGTAGCAAGACCGCTACGCTTGCCGAAAACGGCATGAGCGTCGTTGCTCCTTCTGACACGCTTGCAGGTCAGCTTGGCGAGATCGGTGAAACGATGACGACCGAGTGGCTGGAAAGCGCTGGCGATGCCGGTCAGGCTGTTATCGACGCCTATAGCGGCATGTAATCCTCCCTGAGACTGGGCGGGGCTCCATCAGGCGCTCCGCCCTTTTTCCATCTGCATTCCATCAGCGTGTCGGAGGGGTAGTGGCATGCGTGTCCTTCTCAATCAGCTTTATCGGCTGTCATCGGCCGCAGCTGCCATTTGCCTTTGCGTGATTGCCGGGCTGGTCCTGGTCCAAGTTTTCGGGCGTATCGTCGACGGAACGCTGCGCGCGCTGGGTCTGCCGATTGCTGGCATCACCGTTCCTTCGCTCAATGAGCTCGCCGGCTTCCTGTTCGTCGCTGCGACCTTCCTGGCGCTGGCTGCGACCCTTCGGCAGGCCGACCATATCCGCGTGTCTATGCTGATCCGTGCGGTTCCGCTTGGTGCGCGGCGGGTCCTCGAAGGGCTAGTTCTGACAATCGGAACGATGCTCGCCGCCTACGCCTCCTGGCATGCTGTGTTCCTCGTTATCGACTCCATCCAGTTCAACAGCGTGTCGTTCGGTGTGATCGCGATCCCGCTTTGGATCCCGCAAAGCGCGCTGGCGATAGGGCTGATTGTCTTTGCCATCGCCTTGGCCGATGAGCTTGTCGACGTCGTGTTCGGCGACGGCGTGCCGACCTATCAGACCCATGAAGAGGCCAAATCTGACATCATCCAACGACCGGTGATCACCCCGGAAGAAGCTGAGCGGGGGTCGTCCTGATGGGTATCGAAATGCTCGCACTGCTGCTCGGTGCCGCCATGCTGGTGGCGCTCGCCTTGGGATTATGTGCGTCGCTGGCCCTGTCGGCGGTCTCGATCCTTGGCTTTGTGATCGCGACCAAGGTGCCGGTCGGCACGGTGATGGCGACCACCATCTGGGGCAAGCTCAACTCCTGGGAGCTGACGGCGCTGCCCATGTTCATCTGGATGGGTGAGATCCTTTTCCGGTCCAGGCTCAGCCAAGACATGTTCGCTGGCCTGGCACCCTGGATGCGCGGTCTGCCGGGCCGATTGCTGCATGTGAACATTCTGGGCTGCACGATCTTTGCCGCCGTTTCCGGATCCTCTGCCGCGACTACCGCCACCATCGGGCGTATGGCGTTGCCCGAGCTTTCCAAGCGTGGCTACGACCCGCGCATCGCCATCGGCACGCTCGCCGGGTCTGGAACGCTGGGGCTTCTCATCCCGCCGTCGATCATTCTTATCGTCTATGGCGCAGCGACCGAGCAGTCGATTGCGCGCCTCTTCATCGCCGGCGTTCTTCCCGGCATCATGCTTGCGGTGCTCTTTATGGGGTTCACCGCGATCTGGGCGATCATGAACCGCTCACGCATGCCTGAGGCCGACCCGCCGATCCCGCTGATGGAGCGCCTTGCCGCGACGCGTCGGCTCCTACCGGTCATCTTGCTGATCGTCGCCGTCATCGGCTCGATCTATGCCGGGCTTGCCTCGCCTACCGAGGCTGCGGCGGTTGGCGTCTTCTGTGCGCTCATCCTGTCCTGGCTGTCGGGCACGCTGACCAAGGAGAGCTTTACTCAGGCACTGCTCGGTGCCACGCGCACCAGCTGTATGATCGCCTTCATTTTGGCCGGTGCAGCCTTCCTGACGGTGGCCATGGGCTATACGCGCATCCCGCGCGAGCTGGCCAGCTGGATTGGGGTGATGGAGCTTTCGCCCTATCTGCTGCTTGCCGCACTGACGCTGTTCTTCATCGTTCTGGGCTGTTTTCTCGATGGCATATCGATTGTCGTGCTCACGACGTCCATCATCCTGCCGATGGTTCAGGCGGCGGGCTTCGACCCCATCTGGTTCGGGATTTTTCTCGTTTTGGTCGTAGAGATGAGCCAGATCACACCGCCTGTGGGGTTCAATCTGTTCGTCATACAGGGCATGACGGGGCGCAATATCTTTCAAGTTGCACTCTACGCCTTGCCCTTCTTCTGCCTGTTGGTGCTCGGCACGGTGCTTCTGGTTCTGTTTCCGGAGATCGCGCTATGGCTGCCCGAAACGATGCTGTCGAACCGTTAGACGCCGCTGAGCCGGGCGTCGGCCCGGTTGTCTCCTCGGCGCACCTGGCGCAATCCTCGTTCCCCTCACAGTCGGAGTTCGAGTTTGCGCTGACCATGACGGTGAATGCCTTTCACCGCTGGATGACCCGCTGCATGACCGCCGCCGGGGAAGAGGGGCTTTCGCCGCTTGAAGTCTTGGTGGTGCATCTGGTCAATCACCGCGACCGACCGAAGACGCTCGCCGACATCTGCCTTGTTTTGAACATTGAGGACACGCATCTGGTGTCCTATGCGGTCAAGAAGCTTGCCGAGCGCGGCCTAGTGCAAACCGGGCGCAACGGTAAGGAGAAGACCGTCGCCATCACCGAGCGAGGCACAGAGGTTTGCACGCGCTATGGCGCGCTGCGTGAAGCGCTCTTGATTGATGCGGTCAAGGCCCTCAACTTTGAGGGCGAAGATATCTCGCGGATCGCCGCCACGATGCGGGCGCTGTCTGGAAGTTATGACCAGGCAGCCCGCGCCGCAGCGGCCATGTAAGGCATAAGCGGTTCGGCCAGGTGTCGAACCCAGAAGGAGCGGCAGCCGGTGAGCCTTTGGGCATCCCTGCAATCCCTGATCGGTCAGGCAACATCTGGCGCAGGCGCTGCGCTGGGTGCGCTTGTCGATCGCTTGCGCAATCTGGTCGGCGATGAAGAGCAGCGCCGCCAGGTGGCGTTTACGGTCGCCATGATTGGCCTGTCAGCCAAAATGGCCAAGGCCGATGGCGTTGTGACGAACGAAGAGATCGATGCGTTTCGTGATCTTGTGGAGTTCCCGCAAGGCGAGGCGGAGAATGTCGCGCGGCTCTACAATCTGGCCAAGCAGGATGTCGCCGGCTTTGATGCCTATGCGCGCAAGATTGCCAGCCTGTTTGAGGGCGAAGACGCGATCCTGGAAGACATTCTGGACGGGCTCTTCCATATCGCCATGGCCGATGGCGTGCTGCACGACCGAGAGGCTGCCTATTTGCAAACGGTCGCATCAGAATTTGGAATGGATGAGGTGGAATACAAACGCGTGCGGGCACGGCATGTGTTTGAGGGCGATCTTGATCCCTATGCCGTGCTCGGGGTCGATTCTGACCTTCCCTATGATGATGTAAGGCGGGTCTACCGCCGTCTTGTGGCGGAAAACCATCCCGACCGGTTGATCGCGCGCGGCGTGCCGCAAGAGTTCATCAAGATTGCCTCGGAGCGCTTGGCGGCCATAAACTCAGCCTTCGATCAGATTGAACTGCGCCATCGTGGCGTTCCAACCGCATGAGCAGTGTCTACCCAGCCATCGACAGCACGGTGCCGTCGCCGAACTTTGACAGTCGCGATGGGGCGCCTGTGGATCTTGTGGTCCTCCACTATACTGGGATGGCCGATGATGATGCGGCCATGCAGCGGCTTGCCGACCCTCGCTCGAAGGTTTCGTGCCACTATCTCATCCACGAGGATGGCCGGATCGTGCAGATGGTCGATGAGGCAGATCGCGCCTGGCACGCCGGCGTTGCCTCCTGGAAAGGCGTCAGCGATGTGAATGCCCGGTCCATTGGGATCGAAATTTGCAATCCGGGACATGAGCATGGCTATCGGGCGTTCCCGAAAGCCCAAGTCACCAGCCTGATCGCGCTTTTGAAGCCAATGATCGGCCACCACGGCGTCGCGCGGGAGCATGTGTTGGCGCACTCAGACGTTGCACCCGAACGCAAGGAAGACCCGGGCGAGTTCTTCCCTTGGGATGAGCTTTACGCCCATGGCGTTGGCCATTATGTGCCACCCGCGCCGGTGTTGGATGGCCGCTTTATGGCCGTTGGCGATAGCGGTGAGGCGGTTGGTGCCCTGCAATCGATGCTCAAGCTGTATGGCTACAACATCCAGCCATCTGGTCAATTTGACCTCCACACCGAGACGGTCGTGCGCGCGTTTCAGCGTCATTTTCGACCCGAACGGGTGGATGGGGTGGCCGATAGTTCGACCGTTTCTACCTTGCATCAGCTGCTGCGCAGCCTTATCGGCTAGCGCTTACATGATGAAGCAGGGGCGCTAACGCATTGGGCGGACTGACAGAAAAAATCCGCTGGGTCACTTCGTTGACCATGGAAGGGGACCGGTTAAGCGCCGATGACCTCGTCTTCCAGCGCGACATGATGGCAGGCGTGCGCATCGACCGGCCGGGCTTTCGTATATCCTTCATCGCTGCAGCGCTTGCGCTTTTTGGCTCGCTGGTTTTGTCCATTGCAGCGTTCATCGACACACGGCAGTTTTTCGATCCCGATTATACCCTGTTTGCCCTGTCACTTTTCCCGGTGATTGGCGCTGCTGCTGCCACATACATACTGCGCCCGCGCAATCATTTGACGGTGATGCTGCGTGACGGCTCGGCTCTTGTGATGGTATCGCGCGATGCGACGTTTCTGGGGCTCTGTCTGGAGGCCTTTGAGCGGATGTGGCTCGACCAGGATCGAGCGCGTGCTTCGCTTTACCTGCATGCCGGCCATCGTTCGGTGGATTTCGGGCCGGCGATTACCGGCGCACCGGTTGAGACGTTGGTCGAGCCGCGTAGCGAGGCGGCCGACCTGCCTCGCTTTCCAGCTGAGATTGAATCGGAACCGCTCGACGCACCGATGATGGATGCGCCTGTTATCGAGCCACCGGTGATCGAACCACCAGTGATTGAGCCGCCTGTGATCGACGAGCCGGTGGCCGATGTCCCGCAGACCGGCGTGTCCGAAGCTGGCACCGAAGATGATGACGGTGCGCCCACGGTTGTCGATAATGAGCCGGCCGCCACACCGCCGCCGATGCCCGATCTGCCGGAGCAGTCCTTTGAGCCAGAAGTTGCTGAGGCGTCGGATGAAGCCATCGTTCCGGCCTCGCTGTTTGATGACCTGCCCATGCCGGGCAAGGACCAAGGGGCGGACGATGCCGATACCGGGAAGGACCAGGAAACGGCCAGCGACGCGCCGCTGCCGGACTGGGCTCAGCCGGCTGAAGTCACCGAAGAACGCTACCTGATTGATCCGGCTGTGTTTGATGAGACGCGCCCACGTATCGAGGCCCTTACGCGGCTTTTGCATGATCGCGCCTCTGGCCAAGGCGTTGCCGATGCCATTGATGTTTTGGAGCTTCTGACACACAGGGGCATTGCAAACCGCCGCGAAGATCGCGCGTAGCGCCGTGCCATTGAGGTGCTCAATGGCAAACACTCCATGTATCCAGCCGCCATCGAGCTGTTGGAAGAGGTTTCGGTCGCAGCAGGTGAACCGCACACCATGTGATGGTGCGCTGGCTGCCGGCCATCGCCACTTGACCCCTTCAAGCTGCCCATGCGAGGCGTTGCGCCTGCCAGTTGGCCGGGCAGCCGCTGGACTCCTTTTTGGGGTTCAGAGGAAAGTCCGGGCTCCATGGAGACACGGTGCCGGGTAACGCCCGGCGAGGGCGACCTCAGGGAAAGTGCCACAGAAAGCAAACTGCCCGTCCGGTCATCGCTTTGCGTTGGCTTGCCGGGTGAGGGTGAAAGGGTGGGGTTAGAGCCCACCGCGCAGGCGGCAACGCATGCGGCATGGCAAACCCCATCGGGAGCAAGACCAAATAGGAACGCCGTGCCCGGCTTCGGCTGTGCAGGTCCTGTCTTCAGACCAGGTGTTCGGGTTGGTTGCTAGAGGCGCGTCGCAAGGCGTGTCCCAGATGAATGGCTGCTCAGCGCTGCCTAGCGGCGTGGACAGAACCCGGCTTACAGGCCAACTGGCAGTTCCTCATGCACGTTTTGAGCGTTGCATCGTTGCCGATCGCCGAAACCGCTATGAATTTCTCATTTTTTTATCAGGCTCCACCCACAGCTTTTGCACAGGGTTGTGCACTTACAACGTAACCTCAGCTCTCGTTGCCAGAGGGTTGATTTGCTTGGGCTGTTCGATTTCGAAGCTGTGGACACGCGGTGTTACGCATAACCATGTTTGAATGACAGCGTGCGCGCCTATGGGCGTGACGCAATGGTTTGTGAAGCTCTTTCCCATTGTAGCCCATGCTGTCCCATGATAGCCCAATACCTGTTGATTTGCCCGGACTCCGGTGCCTTCCATCCCAGATGTCCGTAGCGGCATTGCAGGATGACGCCCCGATCAGACGCCCTGGTGCCAGGCCCGCTTTTGTGAGCTTTTATGCAAGCCTTTGTGTCCACGATCGAAATGAAAACCGACGCAAAGGGTCGGGTAAGCGTGCCGAAGGCATTTCGTGCCGTTTTGGCCGCCGATGGCTTCAAGGGCCTGTATTGTTTGCCCAGCCCGGATGGACAGTCGCTGGATGCTGGCGGCAATGGGTTCTTCGCCACCATCGAGGCGAAGCTGGCCGACCTCGATCCGACATCCTTCGAGTACGATCTTCTGGCGACGGCCTTCTTTGGCGAGAGCGAAATCCTTTCCATGGACAAGGAAGGGCGCATCGCGCTGCCGGCGCGTTTGAAAGCGGCGGCGGGGATCGACAGCGACGTGGTGTTCGTCGGCAAGGGTCACAAGTTTCAGCTCTGGTCGCCGGAGCGCTACACGAGCTACCGCCAGCAGGCCGTGCAGCAAGCGCGCTCGGTTCTGTGGGGATCGCCCGGCCCGACATCGTCAGCGCCGTCCAATCTCGATGCACCAGCGGGAGGCGCGCCACAGTGAGTGAGCAGCCTGTTGCCGAAACCATGGCCGATAGATCGGCGGGTGAGGGCGAAGCGCCGCATATCCCGGTGCTCCTGCCGGAGGTTTTGCAGGCGCTCGGTCCGCTTGAGGGCAAGCTTGTCGTCGATGGAACCTTCGGCGCGGGCGGTTATAGCCGCGCGCTTCTGGATGCCGGCGCGCGGGTGATCGGCTTTGATCGCGATCCCAATGCAATTGCTGCGGCAGCGGACCTGATCGAGGCTTCGGGCGGTCGCCTTCAGCTGGTTCAGGCGCCCTTTTCGGATATGGAAAACGGCCTTGCCGAACTGGGCGTGAAAAGCGTTGACGGCATCGTGCTCGATATCGGCGTGTCCTCCATGCAGCTTGACCGGGCCGAGCGGGGCTTTGCCTTCCGGTTCGACGGCCCGCTCGACATGCGCATGGATCAAGACGGCGAAACGGCTGCCGACATCGTCAACAACTGGTCGGAAGCTGAACTCGCCGAACTCTTTTTTGCCTATGGCGAGGAGCGTCGGTCACGCGCTATTGCCCGTCTCATTGTCGAGGTGCGCGAAGAATGGCCAATCACGACCACGCGCGGCTTGGCGACGCTGATCGAAAAGCTGATGCCGGTACGCAAGCGCGGGCCGGGGCCGGTGATCCATCCAGCAACACGGGTGTTTCAGGCGCTGCGCATTGCGGTGAACGACGAGCTTGGTGAGCTCGCCTCCGCGTTGTTTGCCGCTGAACGCCTTTTGCATCCCGGTGGACGTCTGGCGGTGGTGACTTTCCATTCGCTGGAAGATCGGATCGTGAAGCGCTTTTTTGCTCACGCTGCCCAGACCAGTCGAGGCTCGCGTCATCAGCCGGATATGCCGGTTGCGCCAGCGCGTTTCGATGTGCTGACCCACCGGCCTGTCGTGCCGGGCGATGAAGAAATGGCGGCCAATCCGCGAGCGCGCTCGGCCAAGCTGCGCGCTGCACAGCGGACGGAGGCCAACCCATCGCTTGACAGCGAAGCAGGGCCGGATGGGCGCGCACGCCTCGGCGTGCCTTTGCTGAAACTGCGTGGCCAGCAAAGCTCCAAGACAAGGAGGGCTCGGCGTGCGCGGCATTGATGCGGTCTGCCTGGCGCTCGCGGTGGGCGTTGCAGGCTATGTCTATAAAGTGAAGCACGAGGCGGAAATCGCGCAGGATGCCAAGGTGGCGCTTGAGCGGGAGATTGCCATCGTTTCGCGCGATGTGCATTTGCTGGAAGCCGATTTGGCTGCGCTCGATCATCCCGGGCGCATGCAGAACTTGGTTGGTAACGCGACCGACGAGTTGGCCTTGGAACCCATTGCGGCCCGGCACTTCGTTCGCCTGTCCGATATCCCCTTCCGCTCAGAACTCATACCGACCGATGTCGAACTGGGTGATGAAGGATTGCCCGTCGCTGCGAGCGATAGCGATGAGGCCATAGCAATCGGCGCGACGGTGGGACCGGGCACCGGCGACGGCATCGCCGGTTTGCTTGCAGGCCAGAGGGAGCAAGACACGTCCGTCCAGAGCCTCGACGCTTTGCTGACTGAACTTATTGGCACCCAAACTGATGCAGCCAGCGTGGAATCCGACGACGGCATTGCCGCCCTCCTGGAGGGCCGCGAGTGACTTACACGCCTGGCTTTGAGGATTCCGATGATCTGATGGACGGGCATCGTGTCCGTCCCTTGGGCGTTGGCGATTGGCTTCGCCGCGCGCGTCATCTGCTGGCGGGCGGTGATGCCACCGAGCAAGAAGGTTCGGGCAGCTATGGTGCGTTTCAGTCGGAGGTCGGTATCGGGCCGGGCGCTTCGGCCGCCATTCAGTTGGAAGGGCAGGGCAAAACCCAATCGGATGCCACACGCAGCCGGCTGATGATGTTCGTTGTCGGGCTTGCCATTGTTTATGGTGTGATTGGCATTCGGCTGGTCGATCTGGCGCTCGATGTGCCGCAGCCCGGCGTACGCTCGCCGACGCCACAGGAACAAATTCGCGCCAGCCGGCCAGATTTCGTGGATCGCAACGGCGTCCTTCTGGCAACGGACGTGCCAGCGACAGCGGTGTATGCCGACCCGTCCATTTTGGTTGACGTGGATGATGCAGTGGATCGGCTCACCGTTGCTCTGCCCGACTTGCAGCGCGATGGCTTACGCGAGCGTTTGGCGCGATCCTCCCGCTTTGAGTGGATTGCGCGCGACCTTACACCCGCGGAGCGCGATGAAGTTCTCGGTCAGGGCATTCCAGGTGTTGGCTTCCTGGAAGAATCCCGCCGTTATTACCCATCGGGCCGTCTTGCGGCTCATGTTCTGGGTGCGGTGAATGTCGATCATGATGGGCTGGAAGGGCTTGAGCGCTACATGGATTCCGGCCCGCGCGCCGATCTGGAAGCGTTGGGGTTCCTCACCGGATCGGGCGCTGACTTTGCGCCCCAATCGCTGTCGCTAGATGCCCGGGTGCAACATGTCGTGCGTGACGTGTTGGTGGATGGCCTCGAAACCTATCAGGCCATCGCGGCGACGGCGGCAGTGATGGATGTTCGCACCGGCGAAGTGCTTTCTCTTGTCTCGCTTCCTGATTTCGATCCCAACACGCGCGACGGTCTGGGCGCTGAAGAAACGCTGAACCGTGCCAGCGGCGGCGTCTTTGAGCTGGGTTCGGTGTTCAAGGTTTTCACCATCGCAGCGGGCCTCGACTCCGGCGCGATCACCATGGACTCCATGCACGATGCGCGCCGGCCGATCCGCATTGGGTCCGCCACGATCAATGATTTCCATGCGCGCCGGGCGATCCTGTCGACCGAGCAGGTTTTCACCTCCTCCTCGAACATCGGAACCATCCGCATTGCCGAAGCAATGGGGGTGGCCACGCAGCGCGCTTATTATGAGCGCCTGGGCCTGATGTCGCGGCTTGATATTGAGCTGCCGGGGGCCGCGTCGCCCTTCTACCCGCGCGAAGAATGGTCAAGGCTTTCAGCTGCTACGATCTCCTTCGGTCACGGTCTCACCACGACGCCGCTTCAGCTGCTGACGGCGGTGTCTGCCAGCGTGAATGGCGGGCTTTATGTTGAGCCCACCTTCTTCCCGCGCTCTGAAGAGGAAGCGCGCCGGCACGCACAGCCAGTGCTTTCGCCGGAGACCAGTGCCCAGATGCGGTATCTGTTCCAGGCCAATGTTGATCGTGGCTCGGGCCGACGCGCTGCCGTTGAAGGCTTCGATGTGGGTGGAAAAACGGGGACAGCGGAGAAGATCGTTGATGGGGCCTATTCCGGCGATCACCGGCTTAACAGCTTTGTCTCGGCCTTCCCGATGCATGATCCGCGTTATGCGATGATTGTTGTGATCGATGAGCCGCAGCCGGCGGAGGGACAGACCGCGGCGACCGCCGGCCTCAACGCTGCGCCCATGACGGGACAGATCATCAGCCGCATCGCACCGATCCTTGGCTTGGTCCCGCAGGCAGATCTGGCGCAGTAACCGGCGGGTTTGCGTCGTTCTGGCGGGTGACGTTGCCGGCGAAATGCCCTAAGGACGGGAAACTTTTCCCAGATCAATGAAGAATCGTCCGCCACTCCATGACCGTTGCCAAAGCGCTGTCCGACCTGATCGATCCAACCGTCCAGGTGGTCTCCGGCGATGCGGCGCTGGCCGTCAAAGGTCTGGCGCTCGATTCCCGCAAGGTTCAACCGAGCTTTGTTTTTGCAGCGCTGGCCGGCGCGGCTCGGCACGGAAAGGACTTCATCGCGCAAGCGGTGACGGATGGCGCTTCGGTTGTGCTGCTTGACGAGGGTGTCGACGCCGATGTGCCTGCGGGCGTGACCGTGCTTCGTGCCCCGGATGCTAGGCGCTCTTTTGCTTTAATGGCAGCAGCTTTTTTTGGCCGTCAGCCGGAAACTGTGGTGGCGGTTACCGGTACGAGCGGCAAGACGTCGGTTGCAGCTTTCACGCGGCAGATCTTTCAGGCGCTTGGACATGAAGCAGCGGCCATGGGCACGCTTGGAATTACGCGGGGCGATGGGTCGGAGGCGGGTGCTTTGACGACGCCAGACTCCGTCTCGCTTCACGAGGCCTTGGCCGGGATGGAGGCCGATGGTGTAACGCATCTGGCCATGGAAGCCTCCTCGCATGGGCTGGAGCAGCGACGTTTGGATGGCGTGAAACTGACGGCTGCGGCCTTTACCAATCTTGGCCGCGACCATCTCGAATATCACCCGACGATGGAAGAATATTTCAACGCCAAGGCTCGTCTTTTCGATACGCTCGTGCCCTCTGGTGCAGGCGCTGTTGTTTGGGGCGGCGGCACCTATGGCGACCGCATCGTGCAGGTCGCCAAGGACCGCGGCATGAAGCTGATCCTGGCCGGTATGGGGCAAGGCGATATCGCTGTGCAGACGGTGAAGACAACCGGATACAGCCAGGCAGTGGGCTTCCATTATCTGGGCGAGGAACGCTCGGTCGATATCCCGCTTCCGGGGCTGTTCCAGGTTGCCAACTCAATGGTAGCTGCTGGCCTTGCGATCCAGGCCGGCTGTGACGCCGATGCGGTGTTCGGCGTGTTGCCGACCCTGAAGGGCGCCCGCGGACGCTTGGAACTTATTGGCACCAGCGCGCGTGGCGGCCGGGTGTTCGTTGATTACGCGCACAAACCAGGTGCCGTGGAAGAGGCACTGAAGGCGCTGCGACCCTTCGCCGATGGCCGATTGATGATTGTTGTCGGCGCTGGCGGTGATCGCGATAAGGGCAAGCGCCCGCTGATGGGCGAAGCAGCAGCTCGCTATGCCGATGCTGTGATCGTGACGGACGATAACCCGCGCACCGAAGACCCCGATCTGATCCGCAAGGCTGTGCTTGAGGGCGCCCCCGAGGCGCTGGAGATCGGCGACCGTGCGGATGCCATCCAGGCTGGTATTGCCATGCTTGATGAGTGCGATGTGCTTCTGGTTGCCGGTAAAGGCCATGAAACCGGCCAGGAGATTCACGGCGTCAAACATCCTTTCTCTGATCATGAGGTGGTCCGCGACCTTCTTCAGGAGGGTGCATGACCAAGGCCGCGTCCAAGTCCAGTTCAAAGCCCAAGCCAGAGCCTCTCTGGACCGTCGACGAGATCGTCGCTGCCACCGGCGGCCGCATCCTGGGCAAGCCCAAAAAGGTCAAAGGCATTTCCATCGACAGCCGGACTGTTGCAAAGGGCGATCTCTTCATCGCCACCAAAGGCGATCAGTTCGATGGGCATGATTTTGTCGATCAGGCGCTGGAAGCCGGCGCCGCCGCCGCGATGGTGTCAGCCGATCAGGTGGAACGCATGGCCGTCCCGCGCGCCGGCCTAATCGTCGTCAAGGACAGCTATGATGGGCTCTATGATCTGGCGCGGGCCAGTCGGGCGCGATCATCTGCCAAGATCATCGCCATCACCGGTTCGGTTGGGAAGACGAGCACCAAAGAGACGTTCCGCCTGATCCTTTCCGGCTTTGGCAAAACCCATGCGCCGGTCAAAAGCTTCAACAATCATTGGGGCGTGCCGCTGACGCTGTGCCGGATGCCGCGCGATACCGAGTTTGGTGTGTTCGAGATCGGCATGAACAGTGCCAATGAAATCACCCCGCTGTCGAAGCTGGTTGAGCCGCATGTGGCAATGATCACCACCGTCGCGCCGGTTCATTTGGAGAATCTGGGATCGCTGGATGCGATTGCCGCCGCCAAGGCGGAGATTTTCGACGGACTTCTGCCCGGTGGCACAGCAGTTGTGCATGGCGATATCGAGCACACAGCTTTCCTCAAAAAGCGCGCTCAAGCGGCTGGCGCTGGCAAGGTCATGACCTTCGGACATGGCGCTGGCCATGATGCCGAGCTCATGCAGGTGGCGCTGCTGCCTGACTGCTCCAGTGTCGATGCCAAGATCGCCGGGCAGCAAATCACCTACAAGGTGGGCGCACCCGGTGAGCATCTGGTCATCAACTCGCTGGGTGTCTTGGCGGTCTGCGCTGGTCTTGGTCTCGATCTCGCCCATGCAGGCCTTGCGCTTGCTCGGATCGAACAGCCGGAGGGGCGTGGGCGTCGCTTCACGCTCGACACGCCCGGCGATCCGGTGACGTTGCTCGATGAGCGCTACAACGCCAACCCGACCTCGGTCCGCGCGGCGCTGGCGGTTCTGGCGCGTCTGCCTCTGGGCAATCGAGGTCGGCGGGTCGCGGTTCTTGGCGATATGTTGGAACTCGGCGACGAGGCATTGACGATGCATGCCGACCTTGGCCGCGACATTGCCACGCTTGGTATTGATCGTGTCTATGCCTGCGGCCCGTTGATGAAGGCGTTGTGGCGGGTTGTGCCAGTGGACAAGCGTGGAGTTTACGCTGAATCCTCTGATGGGCTGAAATCTGCGCTGGCAACTGATATCGCACCTGGCGATGCCGTGATGATCAAGGGCTCGCTGGGTAGCCGAATGGGCCCACTGGTTGAGATGCTGCGCAGCCGCTATGAGGATCGGCACTGACGTCCGCGTTAAGCGGCGAGCGAAAGGACCTTAGCCTATGCTGTTCTGGCTGGCCGACCTGGCCGACACCGTGCCGGTCTTCAACGTGTTTCGCTACCTCACCTTCCGCACGGGCGGTGCGGTGGTGACAGCAATGCTGTTCGTCTTCCTATTCGGGCCGATTATTATTCGGGCACTGCGGGTGCGGCAGGGGCAGGGGCAACCGATCCGCGAGGACGGACCTCAGGGACATCTGCTCAGCAAGAAAGGCACGCCCACTATGGGCGGGCTGATGATCCTTTCCGGGATCCTGTTTTCCACGATCCTGTGGGCCGATCTTGCGAGCCCGCTGGTCTGGACGGTGTTGGCCGTAACCGTCGGCTTTGGCGCCATCGGCTTTTACGACGACTATCTGAAGGTCACCAAACAATCCCACAAGGGGTTTTCGGGCAAAGCGCGGCTTGCCGTGGAAGCGGTTATTGCCGGGGCGGCGGTGTTCGTCCTGTCGGAGGTTTCAACGCCGGAACTTGCCAACCAGCTGACCTTCCCGTTCTTCAAAGACCTCTTGGTCAATCTCGGCTGGTTCTTCATTCTGTTTGGCGCGGTTGTGATTGTCGGCGCTGGCAATGCTGTGAACCTCACCGACGGGCTGGACGGCCTTGCCATCGTGCCGGTGATGATTGCGGCGGCGACCTTCGGCCTGATTGCCTATCTGGCCGGTAACGCAATCTTCTCAGGCTATCTGCAGATCCATTTCACGCCGGGCACCGGTGAACTTGCCGTTCTGTGCGGTGCTGTCATTGGCGCGTCTCTCGGCTTCTTGTGGTTCAACGCCCCGCCGGCCCAAATCTTCATGGGCGACACCGGATCGCTCGCGCTGGGCGGAATGCTCGGCACCATCGCGGTGGCAACCAAGCATGAGATCGTGCTGGCCATTGTCGGTGGGTTGTTTGTGCTCGAAGCACTGTCGGTGATCATACAGGTGACGTCGTTTAAGCTCACCGGTAAGCGGGTGTTTCGCATGGCGCCGATCCACCACCATTTTGAGCAGCTGGGCTGGACAGAGCCGCAAGTTGTGATCCGCTTTTGGATTATCGCCTTCATTCTGGCGCTCGCCGGGCTTTCGACACTGAAGCTGCGATGATCCCTGTTTCAACGCTTGCTGGGCGCAAGGTTGCCGTTGTCGGCCTTGCCGGGTCCGGCCTTGTTACGGTTCAGGCTCTCACAGAGGCCGGGGCCGAGGTGGTTGGCTGGGATGACGGCGAGGCCGCGAGGGGTAAAGCCGAAGAGGCTGGCGTCACCTTGCTCGACCTGTCCAAAGAGAGTTGGGATGATTTCTCGGCACTCGTGCTAGCCCCAGGTGTGCCGTTGACCCATCCCAAGCCGCATTGGAGTGTTGCCAAGGCTAGGGATGCCGGTGTTCCGATTACTGGCGACATTGATCTGTTCTTTCAGGAACGCGCAAACCATCGACCGAGCGCGCCGGTGCTCGCGATCACAGGCACCAACGGCAAGTCAACGACCACGGCACTGGCAGCCCACGCCCTTGCGGCGCTTGGCGTCGATACCGCGATGGGTGGGAACATCGGTGTTCCGGTGCTTGATTTGCCCATGTTTGCGGCCGGCCGGCACTATGTCATCGAGTGTTCCTCTTACCAGATTGACCTTGCGCGGCATTTGGCGCCGACGGTTGGCGTGCATCTCAACCTGTCCGAAGATCATCTCGATCGCCATGGCAGCATGGAAAACTATGCCGCTGTAAAGAAACGCCTCGTCCAGGCGTCCGGTACTGCGGTTGTGGGCATTGATGACAGGCTGTCGGCTTTGATGGCCGATGAGCTTGAGCGCGACGGTCACCACGTTAAACGCATCAGCGTCTGCCGGACTGTCTCCGACGGTGTCTATGCTGATGGGACGGCCATTTGGCTGGCAGCTGACGGTGCTGGCGAGCTTCTGTTCGATCTGGGTGGCGTGGCCAGCCTGCGCGGCGCTCACAATGCGCAAAATGTCTGTGCGGTTGTCGCTGCTCTGGTCGCTTTGGGACAAGATCCTGAACGGTTGGGCGAGGCCATTCGCTCTTTTCCCGGGCTTGCCCATCGCATGGAGCCAGTAGCGCGGCACCAGGGCGTTGCGTTTGTCAACGATTCTAAGGCCACCAACGCCGATGCCGCTGCACGGGCGCTCGGGTCCTTCGAACGCATCTACTGGATCGTCGGCGGGCGCGACAAAAGCGACGGAATCGATCCGCTTAACGGTTTCTTTCCGCAAATCGTCAAAGCTTATCTTGTCGGAGAAGCGCAGGATCGTTTTGCCCAAACGCTGGATGGCGAGGTGCCATTCGTTCGGGCCGAGACGGTTGCGGGGGCGGTCGCCTTGGCGGCCAAGGATGCGCTGGCGGACGGGCTGGAAGGCGCGACCGTTCTTTTATCTCCGGCCTGTGCTTCGTGGGACCAGTTTTCCTCCTTTGAAGCACGGGGCGATGCGTTCAAGCGGGCCGTGCATGCCTTTATCGAGGAGGCAGAGGGCGGCGCGCTTTAGTTCTTAGAGTAGCGTTCATGCGTTTGACCCGTGCCGATCGATCGCCTCTTGCCGACTGGTGGTGGACCGTCGACAAGGTTGCGCTTCTCACAGTGCTTGTACTCCTGGTCATCGGCGTCGTGATGTCGTTCGCGGCAAGTCCGCCGAATGCCCGCGATCTGGGGCTGGCGAACGAGTTTTTCTTCGTCCAGAAGCATCTAATTTTTCTGATTCCGACCATCGCGCTGATCGTCGGAACTTCCATGCTTGATCCACGCACCCTGGTGCGGGTGGGGCTAGCTGCTTTTGCGCTTGCGGTTCTGGGCATGCTGGCCGCGCTTGCTTTTGGCGCTGAGGTGAAGGGTGCGCGACGCTGGATCGATCTTGGTTTTTTCCAGATGCAGCCTTCTGAGCTGGTGAAGCCGGCGCTTGTTGTCGTGTCGGCCTGGCTGTTCGCCGAGCACGCCAAACGACCGGAACTCCACGCCAACCTTTTCGCCCTGTTTCTGTTCCTCGTCACCGCTACCATCTTGGTTGCACAACCGGATATTGGGCAGACCATGCTGATAACTGCCGTGTGGGGCTGCCTGTTCTTCCTCTCCGGCATGAGCTGGCTGTGGATTGCCGCGCTCGGCTCGGGCGCCATCGGTGGTCTGATGGCCGCTTATCTTTTCATCCCGCATGTAACGAGCCGGATCGACCGGTTCCTCAATCCTGAGAGCGGTGACAACCACCAGACCGACCGGGCAATCGAATCCTTCGTGGATGGAGGATGGCTTGGCCGGGGGCCGGGGGAGGGCGTCGTCAAAGAGCATTTGCCCGACAGTCTCTCTGACTTTCTTTTCGCCGTTATGGCTGAAGAGTT
>JBHJIX010000162.1:0-5977 GCA_050043025.1 Cohaesibacteraceae bacterium | reverse complement strand
TGTGCTCGGCATCCGCGATGTGCGGTTCATCGTGCGCACGCCGTCCGGCCTGTTGGAACAGGCGCAGGCGCTGAAGGTCAAGATCGACCGCTTTCTGGACGAGCCGGACAGCTGGCAGGATGCCGGCTTGCTCGACGCCATTGTGGAGGGTGCCTCACGCGTTGGCGATGTGCGCCGCAACGGCTTCCTGCCGCGCGATCTCACCTTCCGCTGGCCCGAGGTGTTCTGGACCTCGCATTTCGGCGGCGCCTATGTGGTCGCCAATGACAATGGTTCGGTGATGATCGGCGACCCCGATCAGCTTCAGCCCAAGCCCTTCGGTGCGTCGATCATCGCGCTGCACGAAACGCCGGTGCTCTTCTCTTTCCTGGAAGAGCAGCGCTTGATGGAGCCGTTCAACGCCCGTTGGCTGAAAGAGTCCGGTATTCTGGACCACCGCCTGAAGCTTTTGGTGGCCGAGCTCCTCATGCTTGGCGATCACTCCTTCGACGCGACGCCCATGATCGAAGATCAGTACCTCTCGCGCTGGATCGCGGATAATATGGTGAAGCTCAATCCTGACCGGCGGTTCCGTGTGATCAGCCAGATGCGCTCGCTGCTCGACACGCCGGCTGAAGCAGAAGCCTATGAGCGGCGGCTGACGCCCGAACAGCGGTTCTACTTCCGCCGCGCCATGCCCGATGTGCCGGGCGCCGGCGACATCAACCGCATCATCGTGGAGCACCTGCCGTTTGACCTGCTCTCCACCTTCATTCTCAACAAGCGTCGCTTTTACGACATCTCCGAGACCTACACCGAACGGCAGCAGGCCTTTGCGGTGGACTATCTGACCACGCATTATGCGCCCAACACGCATGACCGCTGGCGCATGCGCGCCAAAGTGCGCGAGGCGTTTTTCGGGCTACACTAGCCCGTGCAAGAAGGACGAGACCCATGCTCGAACCCATTATCGATTGGATTTGGAGCAGGACCAGGAAAAGTGGGAACCGGTTTTCCGTCCGGGCCTGCGACCACAAAAAGCAAGGATCAGGGCTGTGTTAGACCCCATCATCGACTGGATCAGAGCCATGTGGCGGGGGTTCATCGCGCTGTTCAAGCTGCGCCTGCCCAAGCCCGAGGAGGGCGGCCCGGAAAAGATGCGCGGTATGCGCGCCACGGGCCGGATCTTCTGGCGCGGGGGCTTGCTGATCTTCATCATCCTGTTCGTCATCTGGAACGTGCACTTCTTCTGGAACGTGCTTTGGACGCGCGGCGACAGCTTGTCCTATCCGCAGACGGTACTGTCGCAGACCGATCCGGTCGTCTCCAGCGAGACAGTGTCGCCCGATGGCGGCAATGACGCGACGCGTACCTGCGCCCGCTCGCAGATCGTCGATATGCAGGTGCACCTTCTGGACGTGATGGTGAACCAGAACGCCTGGATACCCTCCATGCCGCAATACAAAATCGGGCTGCTTGGCGTCGTGGAGTGGGAGGCAACGCCCTATTTCGACAACAAGGCATCCTTCCAGATCGGTGTGTTGACGGCGCTTCGTCGAACGGCGGTGGAGCTTGTGGATGTGCTCGGCCGTGAGCGCGGCACCTCGGAGGCGGACAGCGACCTTGAGACGGCGCGCGGGCGGCTTCAGTTCGATGAGCGCACCTGGTGGTTCAACCCGTTTGACGACCAGCGGCCCTTCGGTCCGGTGCAGCCCTCAAGCCGGCTCTACGCCAACGCGATCCCGCTTTACGCGCGCTACAATGACCGGCTGGAAGCCTGCGAGGCGCTGTTCGATGCGCGTGCCGACAACCTTATCCAGTTCTTGGACCGCGTGGCGCGGGACATCGGCTCATCGGTCGATCAGCTCTCCCGCCGCTCAACGGGCCGACAGTATGATGCTCAGCTCGATCAGTTTGTGCCCGGCGACGGCAATGATCGCGGCTGGTTCGACTTCCGCGCCGACAATCTCTTCATGCAGGCAAAGGGGCAGATGTTCGCCTATCACGGGCTGTTGCAGGCCGCGCGGGTGGACTTTGCCGATGTGGTCGACCAGCGGAACCTGGAAAGCGTGTGGGACCGTATGGAGCAGCACATCGCAGAGGCGGCTGCCCTCTCCCCGCTCATCATCTCCAATGGCCGCGAAGATGGCGTGCTGATGCCCGATCATTTGAGCATCATGAGTGAGAATATCCTGCGGGCTCGGACGAACATGAGCGAGATACGGGATATTTTGCAGCGCTAGCGGTTGTTCCGAAGGAACAGAGCAAGTGAAGAACACCTGCTAGTCTCCCAGTCCCTCTGGGTGTCATCCTTGCCCTTATGACGGGGTTCCATTCCGATGCGTCCTTGAGCGCTTCGGAGTTGCCGGATTGACCTCAGGCATGGACCCTCGTCACCAGCCCAACGGTGACGGTCGCTGGGGTAAGCATGACGATAGATTGCCAAATTGCCGGAGTAAACACTCAGCTCATCCCAAGGAGCTGAGCCCGAAGTGTTTCTGAAAACGCACCAAACCACTCCCATTCCTCATAAGGCTGACCGTCATGGGCGCGATACACCAAATACAAATGATCGACTGGACTTCCTTCGAATCCAACACCTTTGCTTTCCAGATACAGCGTTCCCATTAGAGCGTCCCTTCCAGATGAGTCTTCATGATCATTGACCAGGCCACATAGTTAGATAGAGAAAATCACTACTTTCCCCGTCGAAATACAAAAAGAATCTATAACCAAACAATCCAGAGTAATGTGAAACAGCATTTACGATATTAACATTAAATACATCTCGATAAACAATTATATAAAGATCTTGAGTGCCGTTTTGTATTTTTTCTTTGCTTTGTAATTCAGTCCAGAATTGAAAGAAATACGGTAAGATTTCCGCCTTCGTGCACTCCAAACCGCCCAAGATCTGGAAGTGTTGTGCCGCTCTGGTTCCCGGAAAGCTCCTCTCGTATCCTCCGCCGATGTAGATCGGCAGCTCACTCAAGGGGGGCGATGTCAGTGCCTCAACGCAGGGCGTTCTTGGCAGGCTGGCCAGTTCTGCCCGATAGCCGGCGCGCTGGTACTCCTCGTAGGCGACCATCACCAGATTGTAGGCAACGAAACCTGCAACGATGGTCACAAACCACCAGCGTTTGCGCAGCCACCAACGCCTTACCCCACTCTTACTTGCGGCACCTAGGGCTGCACCATTGTCGCCGTCGCGAGGCTGATCAGACATTGCGCCCCACCTCGGCAGCGTCCCTGAAGGATTGAAACAGCGCGCGCGCTCGTTCGATGAATTCAGGCATCCGCAGCATGTGGGCGCGGTCAACGGCGACAAGCCCCGTATGCAGATCGTTCCAAAGGAACTTTGCAAGACAATTGTTGACTCGGCCCGGACCCATGTTTTCGCAGGTCATCGCCCAGAGATAGTTGCCATCCTCACCATATTGGATGACAACAAAGGCATCGCGGGCACCGGTCGCCAAACAGCTATCCGCAATACGGAAAGGGCTCAGCTCCTCCGGCACGGCAGCAAGCTGTTCGGGTGCATGGTCATAGCGAACGGAACCAGGGAAAGGTCCCTCGGAGACCACACACCCATCTCGCGATTCGAATGCGCTTTGTGGGGTGCGCTCGATGTGATCGTTAAACAGTGAGCTCAAGACGTGCCGGCGGCGTTCGATCTCAGGGGTCGCCAAAACCGCTCGGAAAGTTGCCTTGACCGGCACGATACCCCGGCGCTCCATTTCCTCTCGAAAGCGCCATTGTGTTGCTCGATCAGGGAAGGAAGGCCAAGGGCGCGATTCACGATAGTTCCGCTCGTCCGAAGTGAGCATGCGAAGGTCCATGTCTTCGGCAACCATCAACATCATGCGCTGCTGTTCAAGCGTAAAGGGACCATCGCTGTTGATCAGAAACTCAATGCCAACCGAGGTTATTCGATCGCGCTCGCGGCGCGGTCCAAAATCCTGGGTAATCACCGACGCAATGTAGGCCGCCGGCACGACCATTGAAAAATGAGGGTCGACGCCCTCAAGCTCGCCAGCTTCGATCCGAGCGATGGCTCTTCGATCGAAAAGATCGAAGCGGATCGGCTCCATCGTGAACGCGCGAATGTTGCGGATGGAGGCGTCACGTGGATCGGTGGTGGTGCCAACAATCGAGCCGAGTATGCGTCCGGCCAGATTGTCTAGGCCGGCATAGATGCCACCCACCACTGCAAGGCCAACGCCAAACATCAGCACTATGTTTTTCCAGCCCCGCCCACCTGATGGTCGCGGCAGCGGAGGTGGGGTTGATGGTCCTTTGCCTCGTGTCATTGATGCAAATTTCACTGTTTGCTGACGCCCGTGATCATGAATGCCGAGCAACATCCTATGATTTGGTACGTCGCAACAAGCATATTCGCCAGCATCGTTAAGATGATGAGGTGAACAATAGACGCTCGAGCCCAGCATTGGTGCCGCTATTGCGTTTTTCTATAGCGTGGTCGTGAAGTATAACTGTGCCGTTTTGGTGGCGTATTCTTCCTCCTCAACAGCCTGCGCGACAGGTTCCGGTTGAAATAGGGTCTTCTCATTCCCCGAGAGGATGACGCTCTGCCCAACTGCCGTTCCATCTCTGCTCTGTTCCTATGGAACAACCGCCTATCCAACCCTCGCTCTGGGCCCGCGGCCCAACCGGGGGGATGCGCAAACCCATAAGGGCGAAGGATGGGGGTGACGGGTGTGGGTGGGTCGTGCTTTTGGGGAGCCGGACAACCCACGAGGCACCCATGTTCGAGCACGCCCTTGAGATTATCGTTCTGGCGCTGGAGATTGTCGGCATTGCCGCCATCGTCATCGGCGCGACGGTTTCAGTGGGGATCTATGCGCGCGACTGGCTCGCCAAGCTGCCGCATGACGATTGCTTCAAGGCGCTACGGGCCAATCTTGGCCGCTCGATCCTGCTCGGGCTGGAGTTTCTCGTCGCCGCCGACATCATCAAGACGGTGGCGTTCGAGCTGACGCTGGAGAACGTGATGCTGCTGGGCGGGATCGTCTTGATCCGCACCTTCCTCAGCTTCGCGCTTCAGGTGGAAATCGAGGGCCGGCTCCCCTGGGCGCGCAACGGCGCGGAGGCGGGGTAGGCACCCCGACACCTTTGCGTTCTGTCTAAGCCGACGCCTTCAGCGCCAAACGCGCCTGATGAAGCAGTGGCTCGGTGTAGCCTGATGGCTGTTCCACGCCCTTGAAAACCAGGTCGCAGGCGGCCGTGAAGGCGATGCCGTCATAGCCGGGCGCCATCGGCTGGTAGAGCGGGTCGCCGGCATTCTGCTCGTCCACCACGGCGGCCATGCGCTTCATGACGTCCATCACCTCATCCTCGGTGACGACGCCTTGGGTCAGCCAGTTGGCCATGTGCTGGGAGGAGATGCGCAGCGTGGCGCGGTCTTCCATCAGGCCGACATTGTTGATGTCCGGAACCTTGGAGCAGCCGACGCCCTGATCCACCCAGCGGACCACATAGCCCAGGATGCCCTGCGCGTTGTTTTCCAACTCGGCTTTGATCTCGTCGGGCTGCCAGTTCGGACGGGCAGCAAGCGGGATGGTGAGAATATCGTCCAGCGAAGCCATGCCGCGGCCCTTCAGCTCCGCCTGGCGGGCCTGCACATCGACCTCATGATAGTGGGTGGCGTGCAGCGTCGCCGCCGTCGGGGAGGGCTCCCAGGCGCAGTTGGCGCCGGCTTTCGGGTGGCCGATCTTCTTCTCCAGCATGGCGTTCATCAGGTCGGGCATCGCCCACATGCCTTTGCCGATCTGCGCCTTGCCGGGCAGGCCACAGGCAAGGCCGACATCCACGTTACGGTCCTCATAGGCTGAGATCCATTCGGTCGCCTTCATGTCACCCTAGCGTCGCATGGCGCCGGCCTGCATGGAGGTGTGCATCTCATCGCCGGTTCGATCGAGGAAGCCTGTGTTGATGAACACCACGCGGTGCTTGGCAGCGCGAATGCACTCTTTCAGGT
>JBHJIX010000161.1:0-13213 GCA_050043025.1 Cohaesibacteraceae bacterium | reverse complement strand
GGCCTGTCTGGCGCTCGCCGCCATGACGTCGGCCGGCACTGCCCAGAACCCCATGCTGCCCAACCCCATGCTTCCCAATCCGATGTAGCCGAACCCCACGGTGACGAACCCGATGCTCCAAAACCCCATGCTGCCTGGTGGTCAAACCCCGGCGCAGCAGGATCTGAGCGACATTCCGCTGAATGCCGATTTTGACAATCTCCCCGATGCGCCAGGCATGGAAGACACATTCTACTCCTGCACGGCCTGCCATTCGACGGCGACCTTCGCGCAACAGCGCCTCACCGATGAACGCTGGGCCTATCTCTGGGACTGGATGATCACCGATCAGGGCATGTTTGATTATGGCCCGGAGGTGCGCGAGATCGTTCTGGGGTATCTGACGACGCACTTCTCCTCGCAGCGTTAGCGAGAAGAAGTTCCCGTTAGATCGCCCGTAGCCGGTTGTTGCGAGCATTGTGTTCCAGTTCGACCAGGCCCAGCAGCTCCAGGGTCGGCGCGACATAGTTGGCAAACCGACCGCGATAGCCTTTGCGCAACCCATAATAGCCGCCGACCGGGTTGTCGGCTGAACGCGCCCAATGCTCCAGCGTGCCTTCCTTGGTTGGTTTGCCCTCATCGGCGTTGCCAAGCGGCATCCAGTCGCCATGGGCCTTCAGCATTGCATGGGCGTCCTCCAAGGCACGAAGCTGGTAGGAAAGCTGGGTCTTGCCCACGCGCACGACCAGCGCCGGCGGGTCGTTGGCCTCATCTTTCCAGACTTGAAACTCCGACGAGAGCGGGGGTGTCTTCAAAATCCAGGGATCGTCCGGTGTGCCGGAGCCGTAGGTAACGTCGTTCATGGGGTTTCCGCCTTGGCCTTTAGGGTGTTGGCAAATGTGGTGAAGCTGGGCGTGAGGTCAGGTATCGATTTGACGATGAGCCCCGATAGAGGTCCGCTGAAGCGCTCGGTCATCTCAAAACGCGTTCCGACATCGATGGGCGAGAGCTGGAATGTGCGTGTGCCGGTGAAGAGGCCAAAGGGCATGCCGCCTCGCCACACCATGCGTTGCGGATCCTCCATGCTGGTGACCTGAAGCGCGAAGGCGCGCTTGGGATCAATCTCCGACCAGAGTTTGAGGCGTCCACCGGGCGTAAGCTCGCCCTCAAGCTTGCGGATGCCGAAGGCTTGCGGACCTGCTGGCATGTCCTTGGTCAGCACCTGCCAGACCGTCTGTGGCATGGCGGCAATGTCTATGGCGATCTGGTACGTTTTCATCGGTTTCCCTTGCTTGACGGCCAGAGACATACGGACCCTAATATGACGTCTTTTGTCATGTTTGGATGAGCCGATGCGTGCCGCGCGCCTGTTGCAGATCATGCTCTTGCTTCAGAATCGGGGTCGGCAGACGTCGGTTCAGTTGGCCGAGGAGCTGGAAGTCGCGCCGCGTACGATCCTGCGGGATGTGGATGCGATGACGGAAGCCGGCCTACCGATCATCGTTCATCAGGGCAATCGCGGCGGCATCGAGCTGGGGTTCAACTACCGCACCCGGTTGACCGGGCTTGCCCGCGATGAGGCCGAGGCCCTGGCGCTTATTCTTTCCGCCCCCAACCCGATGGTGACGGCGTTTGGCCTGGAGCAGTCGGCGAGCCGCGCGCGGGCGAAACTCATCGAGAGCCTGCCGGACACCCCCCGAACGACGGTCAAGGAAACGCTTTCCCGGTTTCAGATTGTCGCCGGGCCGGAGGAAGAGGACCCGCGCATCCAGGCGCTCTTCCAGGCGGTGCAGGCGCGCACCAAGGTGCGGCTTCGGTTTGCCTCACCCAGCGAACAACTCATCCACCCGTCAGGCATGCGGCTGCAAGACGGGGCATGGGCCGTTCAGGACAGTTTGGAGGGTGCTTGGGTGCCGATGAACGCCTGGGGCCGGGTCAACATCTCCGCGTTGGCCTATTAGGGGCTGCGGCTCGCACCTGCGCTGAGTCTAACCCTTCAGGCCCATATGCTCTCCGATGCGTTCGGCCGCATCGCGCAAGGCTGGCACCAGCGCTTCTTCCATCATCGCCAAGGTCACCACATCATCGAAATGTACCAGGCTGAGGGCGCCGAAGCCGCCTGGGATGGCTACAGAGACAACGCGCATGTTGGCCGCCAGAGCCGGGAACCGGCGTGAGGCGTACCCGTCCGTGGTGACCAACGCGATCTTATCCACGACCTCTTGATGCGCCTGGTCATCCAAGCCCAGCCGGTCGAGCCTTGCCTGCCGCTCGGGGCCAGGCAGTTCAGCCAGATAAGCAAAGCCGCTGGCGCTCTCCAGAATCGGAAACCGGCGACGCTCAAACAGGCGCAGGCGGATTGGGGCCCGCTCACGATTGTTGAGCCGAATGACCATGCTGTCGCCCTCAGGCACCAGAAACTCGGTTGGCCATTTAAGGCTGTCGGCGAGCGAATCCAGAACCGCTTGAATGGCGTCATCGACCTGATTGCGCCCAACGAGTGCCCGCGAGAGAGAAGAGACGCGCGGCGTGACCGCATAGGTCAGCGTGTCGGGGTCCTGCGCGGCATAGCCTTCAGTGACCAACGTTTTGAGAAGGCGGATGGTTGTCGGTTTGGCCAGTCCCGTTTCGGCCACCAGGCCGGCCACCGTTGCCGTCTCCAGGTCGTTGAGCGCTGTAAGCAAGCGCAGGCCCCGGCCAAGCGCACCGCCGGTGTCCTTGGCCGACGGGTCGTCGTCATTCATGTCGTCAGGCGGCGAAGCTTTCATCAAATGCCGTCACTCGAACCTTGGCCTTCAAGTCTGCCTTGCAGAAGGCGTGCAGAAAACAGGTCTGCTCGGCCATATCAAGGGCCGTCTGGGCGAAAGCATCGTCCTGATCCGACCAAAGGTAGCAATGCGTCTCCAGCGGATCGGCGGTTCCTTCCTTGCCGGTCTTGTCACTGGCGCCGGCCAGAGAGAAGTGGGCATCTTGGATGATCCGGTAGTCGTGAAGCGGCTTCTTGGCGATCTTCGCATAGCGACCGAACTGCGTCATGAAGCAGAACCCGACCCCGGCGCAGATATAGCTTTCCGCATCCGGTGCGCGTCCTTCCTCGTCCGATTGGAAGCGGAAGATCGTGCCGTGGGGGTTGTAGAGATATTGGGTGATCTCTTTCACCCCGTCAGCCCGTTTGGTTGCGAACACCCGCAAGTGCAGCATCCGATCCTGTGTTTCGGTGAGCGATCCACCGGCAAAGGTCGCGGTGTTTTCGTTCTGCGGCGTGAGCTGGCCGGTGCGCTGGATAAGCCCTGACCATTCGCCTTCTGCCATCTCAGCCAGGGCGAATCGCTCGCCGGCCTCGGGCAAGGCAGCCCCACCGACGGGCAGCGCCTTGGCATTGGCAATGGGGCGATCATTGTGCGTGAGGGTGCACAGGCTTTCCTTGGCGCTGCGCATCAGACCGTTGAGGGGTGAGGCGGTGACCGCATCATAGACCAGGGCCTGCAAGGCGGCTGGATCGACCTCGGCATCGATCTGTGCTTCCAGCCCGATATCCTTCGCGCCGCCCGTCATGGTGCCGCGCAGGGCGGAGCCCTTCATGGTGTAATAATTGTCCTGGATGAGGCGCAGGCTTTTGATGGCGATCCCACGCTGCGCCGCGAGCGCTTCGATCTCGTTCATGTAGCTTGAGACCATGCCCGTCGACAAAAAGGACAGTGGGCAGGGGGCATAGTCATGGCCATCAAGATAGGGGCCTTCATCGGAGGCCAGCCGCCACATCTGGCCGGTGCGCGATGAGATGACAAGCGCCTCCTTCTGCATCACCGTCAGCGACCGAACGGCGGTACGGATTGATGTGCCTAGACGCGGTTCAGGCGGGCTCAAAGCGACGGCTGCGGGATCCTTCACACGGAAAAACAGTGGCTTTCCACTTTCCTTCAGAAGATTGGCTCCAACTGCCATCATGCACCCTTTCACATTTTTTGGACCATTGATCCATTTTATTGACAGCGGTCCCTCAGGCTGTCAAGTTCGAGGGAAACAACGAACCTGATATCCGTGGGAGGATCACATGAAACTGATGAAATGGGTCGCTCAGGGCGCTGTCCTGTCGGCTGCCCTGGTCGCAAGCCCGGTGGCCGCTGATGGTCTGGCTTTGGGCTACTTTATGGGACCCAATCACCCTATGAACGCTGCCGTTTTCACGCCCTTTGCTGAGCGGGAGTCTGAGGTCTCGGGAGGTGAGATGACCATCGATCAGTTCCACGGCGGGGCGCTCCACTCCGCGCCGCCGCGGCAGTATTCGTCGCTCCTGACGGGCATCATGGATGTGGCTTTTGCCCTCCCAGGCTACACCACCGACCTGTTTCCGTTGACGACGGCGATCTCCAGCCCGGGCGTCTGCGACAGTGCGGTGGCCTGCACAGAGGCGTTGATCCGGGCGCAGCCTGCCCTGGAGGATGAGTATGACGCCAAGGTGCTCGCCATCTGGGCCAACGATCCACCGGTGCTTTTGACCCGCGATCACCCAGTGCGCACTGTCGATGACATGGCAGGGCTCACCATCCGGGTCACAACCTCTGCTGACGCGCCCTATCTGGAAGCGCTGGGCGCATCGCCGGTTTCGCAGCCTGCGCCGGTGGTCAACCAAAACCTTTCCAACGGTGTGATCGATGGTGTGATGATCGATCCGGGATCGATCCGGTCGTTCTCGCTCCATGAACCGGCCAACTATGTCACCACCGGGTTGCCGCTGTCGGGCGCGGCCTTCATTTTGCTCATGAACCGGGATGCCTATAATGGCCTGTCCGATCAGGAGCGTGCCTGGATTGACGAAGCATCCGGCGATTGGCTGTCGCGCTCAGGTGGCGCTGGCTACGCTGCCGGATCGGCCGCCGGCATGGAATTGGCCGCGGAGGCAGGTTTGGAAATCATTGCCCTTGATGGCGCAGGCCAAGCATCTTTTGCTGACGCGGTGGCGCCAGCGCTTGATGTCTATCTGGCAAGCGACGTGGGGCCCGGCACCGGCGCCGACGCTCTTGCGCTCTTTGCCGAGTGATGGACGCTGAACCCCGCTCCCCCAATGGCCTGAGAAAGCTGGCCTCCGCCATCGTGGCGGGGGTTGGCGCATTGGCGCTGACGGCGTTGATCGTCATCACGATGACGGGTGTGACGTGGCGCTATGTGCTGCGCGATCCGATCTTCGGCATCGAGGATTTGGCCTCGCTCTCCCTGGCGGTTGTGGTTGCAGCCGGCGTCGCGCTTGCCGCCCTTGACCGGGCCCATATCGCCGTTGATCTGTTTTCGATCTGGCTCGACAGGGGGCCAATCGGCCGGGTGCTTACAGCCCTCGCAGCAGGCATGACATGCGCCATTTGCCTGGTTGCGATCTTCGCGGTGCATCTGAAAGCCGCCTGCGGTGTGCCGTGCGGGGAGTTCACCTCCAACCTCTCCATTGCCCACGCGCCTTTCTACTATGGCTTTGCGATCGCCTTTGCCATTTTTGCGCTGACCGAGGCGCGCGCCGCCCTGATGGCGATCCTGCGAAAGCCGCCGTAAAGCCCGATGAGCAATCTTGAGATTGGGCTGGCCGGTTTCGCCATCCTGTTTCCACTTCTGGCCATCCGTGTGCCTGTTGGCGCGGCGATGCTGATCGTCGGCGCCGTCGGCATCGCCATGATCCGCCCGCCCGCCGTTCTGCCGATTGTTGGCGGCGAGATCTTCGCTGAAGGCACCAATTATGCGCTCACCATCCTGCCGCTCTTCATCTTCATGGGGGCCATTGCCAGCCTGTCGGGGATGAGCCGTGACCTGTATGACGCAGCCCATGCCTGGATCGGTCACCGCAAGGGCGGGCTCGCCTCGGCAACGATCATCGGCTGCGCTGCGTTTTCTGCCCTGTCTGGCTCCTCGCTTGCTGCGGCCATGACGATGGGCCGCGTGGCGCTGCCGGAGATGAAGCGCTTCAACTATGATGATCGTCTGGCATCCGGCACGGTGGCCGCTGGCGGTACGCTCGGCATCCTTATCCCGCCATCGGCCGGCTTTGTTGTCTATGCCATTCTGGCAGAAGTCTCGATTGGCCAGCTCTTTCTGGCAGGTGTCGTACCGGGTCTGATCCTCACCATTTTGTTCATCGTCGCCATTCGCATCTCTGTCGCGGTGAAGCCAGAACTGGCGCCCATGCAGGCCGAGCCGGTGCCGATGGCCGAACGCTGGCGCGCGCTCTTTCGGGCAAGCGGCATCCTCACCATCATCGTCATGACCATTGGCGGGATTTATCTTGGCGTGTTCTCGGCCGTGGAAGCCGCCGGCGTTGGGGCGTTTCTGGCGCTGATCTTTGCCGGGCTGCGGCGCAAGCTCACCACGCGGACCTTGTCGGAAGCCGCCCGGCAAACGCTTCGGTCCTGCGGCGGCATCTTCTTCATCCTTTTCGGTGCCTTCGTCTTCAAGACGTTTGTGGCTTTCACCGGCATACCCTTTGCGCTCGCCGATTGGCTGACGAGCGCGGGGTTCTCGCAGCTTCAGATGCTGATCCTCGTCATCGTCGCGCTCATCGTCCTGGGAACCTTTCTGGACGGATTTGCCATTCTGGTCCTCACCGTCCCGGTCCTACAGCCGATCTTGGAGGCCTATGGCGTCAACATGATCTGGTTCGGCGTCCTGATGGTGATTGTTTTGGAGATGGCGCTCATCTCCCCACCTGTCGGCATGAATGTGTTCGTTGTCAAAAGCTTGTCCGACCGACTTTCCCTGGGCACGGTCTATCGCGGCATAGGACCGTTCTGGGTGATGATGGCGCTTTTGGTGATCGTGGTGCTGTGGCTGCCGGGCGTTGCGCTTTGGTTGCCGGGAGCAGGCTAAGGGCACAGGTGAATTGGGGTTTGCGCGTGGGCCAGTCCGCCGCTAGAACGCCGTGATCCATCCCCTCTTTCGTTCAGGTTCAAAGCATTCATGGCGCGGCAATTCATCTATCACATGTCGGGGCTCTCCAAGGCGTATGGCGCCAAGAAGGTGCTCGACAACATCCATCTGCAATTCTACCCGGACGCTAAGATCGGCATCCTTGGGCCGAATGGCGCCGGTAAGTCGACGGTGCTGCGCATCATGGCCGGGCTCGACAAGGAGTTCACCGGTGAGGCGTGGCTGGCGGACGGCAAGACGGTGGGTTACCTGCCGCAGGAACCGCAGCTCGACGCCGACAAAACGGTGATGGAAAACGTGATGGAAGGGGTGGCCGACAAGAAGGCCATTCTGGACCGCTACAACGAGCTGATGATGAACTACTCCGAAGAAACGGCGGAGGAGGGCGCAAAGCTCCAGGACATCATCGACAGCCAAAACCTGTGGGACCTTGAAAGCCAGGTGGAACAGGCGATGGATGCGCTGCGATGCCCTCCGGGGGATGTCTCTGTTGAGAACCTGTCAGGCGGTGAAAAGCGACGTGTGGCGCTCTGCCAGCTTCTTCTTTCCCAGCCCGACCTTCTGCTCCTCGACGAGCCGACCAACCATCTGGATGCTGAGACCACGGCGTGGCTTGAGAAGCATCTGCGCGAATATCCAGGCGCCGTTCTGATCATTACGCACGATCGCTACTTCCTGGACAACGTCACAGGCTGGATCCTGGAGCTCGATCGCGGGCGCGGCATCCCCTATGAGGGGAACTATTCGGCCTATCTTGAAGCCAAGGCCAAGCGTATGGCGCAGGAGGGCCGCGAAGAAGCCAGCCGCCAGAAGGCGTTGGAGCGCGAGCGTGAGTGGATGGCCGCCAGCCCGAAGGCGCGCCAGACCAAATCCAAAGCGCGTATCAGCGCCTATGAAGAACTGGTCGCCAAGTCCGAGGCGCGCCAGCCCGGGCAGGCGCAGATCGTCATCCCCGTGGCGGAGCGTCTTGGCAACAATGTCATCAAGGCTGAGGGGCTATCGAAAGGCTTTGGCGAAAAGCTTCTGATTGAAGATCTGGAGTTCAACCTGCCGCCGGGCGGAATTGTGGGCATCATCGGTGCCAACGGTGCCGGTAAGACGACTCTGTTCCGCATGATCACCGGTCAGGAAGAGGCCGATGATGGCGCGATCAAGGTCGGTGAGACGGTTCAGCTTGGCTATGTCGACCAGAGCCGCGATGCGCTGGACCCGAAGAAGACCGTGTGGGAAGAGATTTCCGGCGGTGATGAGGTCATCAGGCTCGGCAAGCGTGAGGTGAACTCGCGCGCCTATTGCTCAAGTTTCAATTTCAAGGGCGGCGACCAGCAGCAGCCCGTCGGCACGCTGTCCGGTGGTCAGCGCAACCGGGTGCATCTGGCGAAAATTCTGAAGTCGGGCGCGAACGTTTTGCTGCTCGAAGAGCCGACCAACGATCTGGACACCGAAACGCTGGCGGCGCTGGAAGATGCGCGGGAAGAGTATGGCGGCTGCGCGGGTGTGAGCAGCCACGATCGCATGTTCCTCGACCGACTCGCCACCCACATGCTCGCCTTTGAAGGCGACAGCCATGTGGAATGGTTTGAGGGCAACTTCCACGACTACGAGCAGGACAAGATCAGGCGTTTGGGTCCAGAAAGCGTGAACCCGAAACGGGTGACCTACAAGCGGCTGACTAGGTAGGTCGGGTGTCCATTTATTCTGCCAAGCGCTTTAAAGCCTCGCTTTCAAGTCTCTATGCCTCGCTTGACGGCGAGCTGGCCTCGCAGCCGGTTGAGAGCCTTGACCTCACCTATGAGGGCATTGCCGGCGACCGGCATGGTGGGCTGACAAGGGCCTCGGGCGGGCGGGAGCCCTGGTATCCGCGCGGCACGGAGATGCGCAACGAGCGCCAGCTTTCCATTGTCTGCGCCGATGAGTTGGCCGTCGCTGCCGAGGCGATGGAGATCGAGCGCATTGCGCCTGAATGGATTGGCGCGAACTTGGTGCTCTCGGGCGTGCCATCGCTCTCCTTGCTTCCGCCGCGCAGTCTTTTGTTCTGTGAGGGCGGGGCGACCATCAAGGTCGATGGGCAAAACGCGCCGTGTCGGTTTGCTGGCGATGAAATCGCAAAGAACTACCCGGAAAAGAATGACAAAGCGCTGGCGCTGGCCTTTCCCAAGGCTGCAGTGGGCAAGCGTGGTCTGGTCGGCTGGGTGGAGAAACCCGGCACCGTTCGCGTTGGTCAAAGTGTGACCGTGCAGGTGCCCGAACAGTGGATTTGGGAAGGATAGGCATGGCCACGATTTTCATCACCGGCGCGTCGCGCGGCATCGGTCGCGAGCTGGCGACCCGCTATCTGGAACGTGGTGACACGGTCTATGCCGCAGCGCGCTCGATTGAAGATCTTGCGCCGCTCAAGGATCAGTTCGGCGACCGCTGCATACCGATCTCACTTGATGTGACCGACGGTGCTGCCGTGGACGGTTTGGCCCTTGTCGTCACCGGGTCGCTGGACCTCCTCATCAACAATGCCGGTGTCATTGGACCAGAGACGCCCGACGCTCTTTCGATGGACTATCCGGCCTTTGCTCGGACCCTGTCGGTGAACACAATTGCGCCGCTTCGGGTCGTGCACGCGCTGCTGCCGCGGTTGCGGGAGGCTGAGGCCGCCAAAATCGTCACCATCTCCTCGCAAATGGGCATGATGGCCTATGCCAAATCCGACCGGATCGCTTATCGCGCCTCAAAGGCAGCGGTGAACAAGGTGATGCAAGCGCTCGCAACCGACCTTCAGCCGGAGGACATTGCCGTGATGATGGTCCATCCAGGTTGGGTGCGCACCGATATGGGCGGGCAGAACGCCGATATCTCGGTGGAAGAGAGCGCAAGCGGTCTGATGCAGGTCTTTGACGGCCTTTCCCTTGAGACCACTGGCAGCTTTAAGGCGTGGAACGGCCAGACTGTTCCCTGGTGAAGCTATGATGGCCGGCTGATGAGCCACCTCGCGCTAGCGTGATGGCAACCCCGGTTTTCGGTGATCGGGGCGGGCCCTAGTCTGGTGGTCATGATCAAGATCGACCTCTTGGCCCCAAAACCGCCCATTTCGTTCGTTTCTGCCGTTTTGTTGACGACCGTGGTTTTGGCGGTGCTGGCCATCCTGTCCTCGCCCGCCCATGCGCAGGAGAACGTGCCAGATGTGCTGGAAGGGGACTGGGGTACGCAGGCGCAATGCCAAGCGCAGCGCGATGTGGGGCCAGACGAAACAGTCGAGCATGTGATCGATGCGCCTTACCGGTTTCGCGGCCAGTGGGTCTCGCGGTGGTTCCACTACTGCCGGGTGATGCAGGTTTTTCCGATCACTGGCGGTCCGGCGGAGGGCGGCCACATGGTGCGCGTGATGTGCGGCGAAGACGCCGTTGACCGGCCCTGGGAGATTGAGATGGCCCGCGAGGATGATCAACTCTCCATGACATGGTTTTCGCTCGATCCGGATCGTCCAGACTCGCCTCCGTGGGAAGTCCAGCCGATCCAGCGCTGCGATGCGGAAAGCAGTTGAGCCAGACCGGCGGCTGGGCCACTGTTAGCCTACCCATTTTGGCTTAAGGACCTGCGATGACACCGCGCCGCCTGCTTTCCACTCCGCTCACCTTTGGCCTGTTGTTGGCCGGCCTTGCGCTTGGTTCCGTACCGGCTGGCGCCCAGGAAGAGGGCGGTGCCCTGGTGTCTGCGGCGGAGCCGGCGGCGATCATCAAGCTTCTGCGTGACCGCGGGCAGACCGCTATTTTGACCATCGATGAGTTCAATGACCCCTTCATTGAAACCAGTTTCGGCAACCGCGATTACAGTGTCTGGTTCTACGGTTGCACGGCCCATGAGGACTGCCAGTCCATCTCCCTGCAGGCCACCCGCATGAGCCCCGGGCGGGCGTCACTGGAAGCGCTCAATGACTGGAACGCCGTCCAGCGCTGGACGAAGGTTTACAGTGCGGAGGTAAATGCCGCCGTCCTGGAAATGGACATCTCCTTCCGCGCCGGCCCGATGACCAGCGATGACCTGTCTTCCATCCTTGATATCTGGGATGGCTCGATGGAGCAGTTCGTCCGCTTTATTGACGACGGAGAGTACGACTTCGTCGATTGACGAGCGCGCCTTGCGCATTTTCCGGTCCGCATTACCCATTAGCTCGCATTTGATCGATCCGTTTGAACGTTTGCCAACGTGCGGTTGTTAGCGTGTGTGTCGGGAAGACGGTGAGGGCCAGCATTAGGCTGTCCCACAAATGAGTGAACTTGTGGATTTTGACCGCGTGGAAAGCACGCACACTCAGGCGGAGCGTAACCGCCTGATGACTCATGTCGCGCAGCTTTATGCGTTGTCGAATGACAGGATCAATCCTGAGCTTTTGGCTGTCTATGACGACGTTTTGGTGCGTCTGGCAGACCTGGTTGAGGAAGAAGCGCTGGCCTTCGTTGCGGAGAAACTTGCCCCGCTGGTCAAAGCGCCAAAGGGTATGGTGCGAAAGCTTGCCAATGAACCGATCCATGTGGCCCGGCCGGTCTTGGAACAAAGCCCGGTGCTGACCGAGGTTGATCTGACCGAACTGGCCAGTGAGCAAACCCAGGATCACCTTGAAGCGATTGCCACGCGTCAGCAGGTGCCGACGACGGTAACCTCCATTCTTGTGGATCGTGGCGAGAAACCGGTGAAGCTGAAGGTGGCAAGCAACCAGGGCGCGCGCAGCAACGAGGCTTCCTACTCAAAGCTTGTGAACCAGTCGCGCAGCGATCAGCGTCTTCAGGACTCGTTGGCCGACCGCGAGGATTTGCCCGTGAGCGTGGTGCGGGCGCTGGTGGAAGTCGCCAGCGCATCGGTACGACAGAAGCTTCTGCGCCACGGCCGACCAGAGGTTGCCAAACGCGTGACGGAAGCAGCTGGACTTGCTGCTGAGCGGCTTTCCAATGAGCAATGGTTGGCGCGCTATGATTTTGATGCGGCCTATCGCACGGTTTCCATGGCGCTGAAGAAACAGCCAGTGAACGAGGCCTCCGTCCAGTCAATGGCCCGATCGGGCAAGTTTGCCGAGGCGGTGGTTATGTTCTCCATGCGCGCTGGGGTGTCGTTGGAAGAGGCCAAGCACTGGTCAGTGCGGGCAGATCCCAAGCCATTCCTTATCGTCTGCAAGACGATGGGCTTTTCCTCAGAGACCGTTGCCGCTTTCCTGGAGCTTGGTCCTTGGCTGCGGCGCCTTGACCGCACGGAGCGCGAACGGGCGATGTTCGACTATGACACGCTCGACCGCACCGCTGCTGATCGGGTCTTCACGGAGTGGAAGTGTCGTCGGGGCGTGCGCGCGGCCTAGCGCCTGGCTTTACTGATTGTTTGCCAAGGTCCGGCTTCCTAGCGAGGCCGGGCCTTTTTGCTGTCCAAACCCCATTGCGTCGGACGTCATGATTGCATAAAGATATCTTTATATCTTTTTTGTACGAGTGGCCGTGCGTAGTTTTGACGATACCCTTGATGCTTTGAAGGCGCTTGCCGAACCGACCCGGCTGCGCCTTTTGGCGCTGCTTTGCCAAGGCGATTTGAGCGTGAAAGACCTCACCAGCCTTCTGGGCCAAAGCCAGCCGCGCCTTTCGCGTCATTTGAAGCTTCTGACAGATGCCGGTTGGATCCTGCGCTCGCCAGAGGGGGCGTGGGTCTATTACCGCATGGCCGAAAGCGCCGATCTGAAGGTCGTTTGGGCGGCGGTTCGTGGCATGATGGGCTCCGATGATCAGGTGCTTGCCGATGATGCGGAGCGCCTGCAACGCCTTAAGGATGAGCAAAGCGCCTCTGCCGAAGCGTTCTTTCAGGAGCATGCCGCCCGCTGGGACGCCTTGCGTGCGGATCTGGTGCCTGAAGCCGAGGTTGAGGCGGCTATTATGGCGGCACTTGGCAAACAGCCGGTGGAGACCTTCCTCGATATTGGTACCGGCACGGGTCGTTTGCTCGTTCTCCTGCAAGAGCTTTATGTCGCGGGGCGCGGCATCGATCCGACCCATGCGATGCTGCAAGTCGCGCGGTCGCGGTTGGCTGATGCTGGCGGTGAGCATGCCCAGGTGCGCCATGGTGACGGCTTGGCGCTGGGACTGCCGCGCGACAGCCAGGACCTTGTCGCGCTGCACCAAGTTATGCACTTTTTTGATGACCCTAGACCCATGCTGGCCGAGGCCCGCCGCGTTTTGGCGCCCGGCGGGCGCTTGCTGATTGTTGATTTTGGCCCACATCAGGTGGAGGCCCTGCGGTCTGAGCATCGTCATCGCCGCCTTGGCTTTGATGGCGAGGAGGTGGGTCGCTGGCTCGGGGCGCT
>JBHJIX010000160.1:0-27248 GCA_050043025.1 Cohaesibacteraceae bacterium | reverse complement strand
GAGCGGCGCCAGGCGAGCAAGTCGCCGATATGCAGGGCAAGGACCGGTGTCAGCGCAAGCACGCCCACCACAAACCAGCGCTGGATGACAGGCTGCGGCGTGATGGAGGCAGACGGCGAAGACAAGGATTCAGACAGCGACATGGCAAAGCACCGCAATGGGGGGGGATCGTCCCTCCTTTTTGCCTAAAGGGCTGATCGCCGACAAGGCATGGCTGTCGTCGCCAAGGCATCATGCGAGAATGCCATTTTACACATTGCGCAATTCCCGCAACGACGCGAAACTTGAACGCCTTCTTTTGCCATCAAACGAAACTAGCTTGCGCTAATGGCGGCGCAGGCGGGTTACCCTCCGGCGCGCACTACGGCAGCTTCCATCTGCGAGACCATGTAGCGATGGGCATGGTCTGAAAGGGCTAGGTTATCGGTCCAGGTGTTCCGCCAAATCGCGATATCGTTGGAGAGCCCCTCATCCAGAACTTCAGATGAGAAGCTCTCAAAGGTTACCCAGCCGCGATAATCAATGTCGCGCAGCGCCGAAAACGTACCGGCAAAATCGATGTTGCCCGAGCCAAGCTGCGCCCGATTGTTCTCGCCAATATGGAAGTAGCCAAGCTGATCGCCAGCACGCCGAATGGCGTCGGCAATATCGGATTCCTCAATGTTCATATGGTAGGTATCAAGGTGCAGTTTTGGCCAGCTATGGCCGACATCAGCAAGGAACTGCAGGCCCTGATCGGTGGTGTTGAGCAGGTTGGTCTCGTAGCGGTTCACCACTTCCAGAACCATTGGCACGCCGGCAGCCTCTGCTTTCTCGGCCACGCGCCGGATCGCAACAACGGCGTTCTGCCGGCCTTGCGCGGTTGGAGCCTTGGGGTACTTGCCGAGCGCTGAATTGAGGATGCCGCCAAGGAGCTCGACACCGATATCGCGGGCGGCTGAGACGGCATTTTCCAGCATCACCTCGCCGCGCCGCGCGATCTCCGCGTCCGGGTTGGAAATGTCGGCATCCCAAGCAAGGCCCATGGTGATGGCGCATTTCAACCCATGCGCATCCAGCATGCGGCGCAAGGTGTCCACCGCGATCATGGAAGGGTCAAAGCGTGGCAGCTCGCTCAACTCATAGCCGATGGCGCGACTACGCTCGAACGCGCGGTTTAGCTCGGTTTCATCCCACGATCCGGTCCACACCAGCGCGTGGATGCCAAGGCGGTTGGGCAGATGATCAGCGGGCATGAAGAGCGTCCTCTTGCGGGATAGAAGGTGGGCGCGCCGGCGCACTGAGGCGTTCCGACACAAGACGGGCCGACGCGTGCAGCGCCGCACGCCAGCCCAGTTGGGCGAAGCGAACATCAAGCGCGCGGCTTGGCGGCAGCGTCGCCCGCTCGCGGATTTGCCGAACCAGCGCACCGCGCGGATAGCCGGCCATATCGAGAATACCACCACCCAGCACCAGCGCCTTGGGGCAGAGCATCAGCATCACCGAGGCCGTGGCAAAGGCCTGGTCGCGCACAAACAGCTCAAGATCAGCCTGCACCGCCGGCGGCCCGCCAGGTCGGAATAGATCCTCAACCGCGACGGCATGATGGACCGCCAAGGCATTGAGGCGCCGGCCGGAGGCATAGACCTCCAACGACTCCGCCTTCCGCCCGTCCAGCGGCTCGGCGTCGCCATGGATCGGCATATGGCCGATTTCACGCGCCCAACCGGCACCACGGAACACCTCGCCATCGTCGATGAAGGCGGCACCAACTCCGGTACCGAAGAAGATGCCGAGCACGCAATCTTGGCCCTGTGCAGCCCCTTGAAGCTGCTCGCCCTGCAGAAGGAGCACAGCATCACGCTCCAGCATGACCGGCTTTCCAAGACGCGCCGAAAGACCGGAGGCGACGGCCAATCCATTGAGCTCAGGAATGTTAGCGACATAGAGCGCGTGATCGAAATCCCGATCGACAAAGCCCGGCACCGTCATCACCACCGCTTCAGGCGACAGCCGGTGCTCCGATGCGAACCCGGAGAGAACCTCAGCCATCGCCCCCAGCGGGTCTCGCGTTCGGAAGTTTGAGGATGCTACCCGCTGATGGATCGCCTGCGGCACGCCATCGACCACGGCACCGATTTTCATCGACGTACCGCCCAGATCGGCAACCAGCAGAGTTGGCGCATCAGCCATGAACGAGCGCCTCGCTGCGTTCAGCCGCCTCGAAGAAAGACCCGACCGTTTGGGAAAAATCGGTGAGATAAGCCTCGCGGCTCACGCTCTTGGGCGTGATGGTCACAAGGTCAGCTGCCGGGATCAGGCCAGCCAAGGTTTCCGCGAAACCAAGCGGATGCACCGCATCTTGGTCATGGCCGCTCACCATGGTGGGCATGGAGAGCTCTGAAAGCTGGGCCAACGTAACCCCTGGCCCATCGGTCGCAATCGCCGACAACAGCGCCGCGCGCACAACGAATTCGGGCGCATCAAATTGTCCAAGCAGCGAAGAGGCATTGTCGGGAGATGCTTTCTGGAGCGCTGCAAAGGCTGGAGCCGCCTGGAATCGAGCCCGCCCCTCTTCGCGTCCATGGGCGGCCATGAAGCGGGCAGCCTCTGCAAAGATCGCCATGTTCGCCGGCGCAGCGTCACTGACCCAGGCCGGCCGCGCCAGACAGAGTGATTGGATGCGACGAGGATGAAGCACGGCCAGCCGTGCGCTGCTCGCTGCGCCCATGGAGATGCCACCGAGGTGAAAGCGGCTGAGACCCAGATGGTCAGCCATCGCTAGAACATCACTGGCAAAGGTTGAGATAGACAGGCTTTCCGTCGGCCCCACGGCGCTTGCGCCTTGGGCGCGGCATTCCAGCGTAATCCGCCGGAAACCCGGTACCTCGGTCATCACCTCGAAAGGCTGCTCGGCGGAGGCGCCAAGCCCGTGCTGGAAGATGATGGCCGGTCCCGACCCTTCGTCCCTGTAGGAAAGCGTCACGCCATCATGATCGAAGGTGCGCATCATGCCAGCTGCTCCTTCAGGAACGCCGCGACGCCCGGCGCGTCTTCGGCGCTCAATCCATGTGTGATGAGCGGCCCGGAAAAGCCGACCATGCCGAGGCGTTCCAGAAAGAAGGGATAATCGAGCACGCCCTGCCCGGCAGTGGTGAAACCACCATCCTCAGTGCGGTCCTTGGCATGCGCCATGCCGATGGACTCGGCCAAAATCTCCAGGCCTTCGGCGATGACGTGTTGCTGCTCGTCGAGCGAAGCGACCTCGAACAGGTTCGCCGGATCGAACACGATGGTCAGCGCGTCCGACTGGACCTCACCGATCAAACGCTTGGCTGCCTTGGCGGAGTTGATGACGTTGGCGAGCTCCGGCTCAACGCCAAGCTTCACACCGGCGGCTTCGGCCTCCGGGAGGAGCTGCTCAAGCGCGGCGAAGAGGTCCCTCCAAGCCGATGGACTTTGGTTGTCCGGGTGGCCTGCCCATTGGTCGTCAGCATTGCGCGAGCCGGTGCACAGCGTCACCACGGGTGCACCGAGGGCGGGCGCCTCGCGAATGATGCCCTTTAGTCGCTCAACACCAGTCTGCCGGGCCTGAAGATCAGGATGGATCAAGTTGGTCGTACCTGAGATGGCCGCCATGGCGAGCCCGTGCTTGTCCGCGGCCGCCTTGGCTGTGGCAGCGGAACCCTCCGGTATCGCTTCTGGGATCGAGGCCAGACCTGACGACGCCCAATTGTGCTGGACGGCATCGAAACCGGCAGCCTTCACCGCGGCGAACACCTGATCGGGATCGCTGCCGGGGAAAGTCTTGCCGAAGATCCCGATCTGCATGGGCCCGCGCCTCACACAGACCCGGTGGCGGTGGCAACGTCCACCCACCGGCTCTCGGAAACAGATTGGCGGATCGCTGCCATCATGCGCACGCTGGCAAGACCATCCGCGATGGTCGCTGCCTGTGTCGCCTCACCGCGTGCCGCGCGCGCAAACCCTTCCACTTGGCGGCGGAAAAAGTGGCCGTCAGCGCCCAACACGCGTGAACTGGTCGCGGTTTCTTCATCGAAGATGTCGATCTCCGATGATCGGTAGTACCAAGGGTTGTAGGTCTTCGCGAGGACGGCACCGCGCTCGCCATACATCTGGAAGCCTTCATGCCAGTCCATCCGCACGGCAACCGTGAGATCGAAATGGCCGAGCGTGCCGTTCTCAAAAGCCACTTCGACGAACCAGCAATAGGCCCCATAACGCTCAGAGAGGCGCGCATTCACAGCTGTGATGGGACCAGCCAGATGCCGCATCAAATCCGCCAGATGCGAACCATGGGCCAGCATGAAATAGCTCTGCTTGTCGGCCTTCGGGTCGGCGGAAGGCTTCTTGGCGTTGGCAGACCGCACCGGTAGGGGCTGGACCGCATCGGTGTTGGTGTAGCGATGCGTGGAATCGCAGTACCAGGCTTTCAACGCTTGAACCTCGCCCATCTTGGTGTCGATGAAGGTTTTGGCCGCTTCGATACCCGGATCGAAACGCTTCATATGGCCAACCTGGAGATAACCGCCGGTGCGCGTGACAACCTCTTCCAGGGCCAGCACATCGTCGACGGAAATGCCCAGCGGCTTCTCACAGAGCACGGCCTTGCCAGCCTCCAGCGCGGCGCTCGCGGCGGGCACATGGAAAGCATCGGACGTTGCAATGATCACTCCGTCGACGTCAGGATCGGCCAACATCGCGTCATAGTCGGTGTAGACCCGACCCGCGGCATGGGTCACGGCCATGCGCTGCGCAAGGTCCTCGGCAACATCGCAAATGGCATAAAGCTCGGCGTTGGACGCCTTGGCGCAGGCCTCAAAATGGCCGAACTGAGCGATCGGACCGGCGCCCAGCACGCCGATCCTGAGGGGGGTTGGATCGGTCATGGTCAGGCGGCTTGCGTCTTCGGCGATTGCCGCACTTCATCGGAATGAGGCAAGCGATCACCGCTTTGAGAATCGAACAGCAGGGCTTTGGAGAGGTCGGCCTTAAAGCGATAGGATTGGCCGGCCTCGACCTCCGCATCGCCCGACAGTGAAGCGTGGAACTCCTCACCGACCATCTCAAACAGCGCGAGTGTTGCCGGGCCGGTCGGCTCGGTGACCTCGATCACCCGGTCGAACACCCAGCCATCGGCAAGCCGGGTATCGTGTGCCACTTCGCTCTCCAGATGAACGGCCTCCGGGCGCAGTCCCAACTGTACCGACTGCCCCTCGCTGAGCCCGTCAGCAGCGATGTGCCCGGGAACGGGAATGGTTTCCTCGCCAGCCTTCACGGCCAAACCAGCGCCATTTGAGACGAGCGTTCCAGCGATGAGGTTCATCGCCGGCGAGCCCATGAACGTTGCAACAAACGTGTTCGAGGGCCGGTCGTAGATGTCCTTCGGCGCACCAAACTGCTGGATGATCCCGCCCTTCATCACGGCAATCTTGGTGGCCATCGTCATGGCTTCAATCTGGTCATGGGTGACGTAAACGATGGTGGCACCAAGCCGCTGGTGAAGCTTCTTGATTTCAACGCGCATATCAACGCGCAGCTTGGCATCCAGGTTGGAAAGCGGCTCATCGAACAGGAAGATTTGCGGTTCGCGCACCAAGGCCCGCCCCATGGCCACGCGCTGGCGCTGACCGCCGGAAAGCTGGCTCGGGCGCCGGTTGAGCAGCTCCTCGATCTTCAATAGCTCGGCGACCTCGCGAATGCGCTCTTTGCGAGTCGCTTTATCAACGCCTGCCATCTCCAGCGAAAAGCCGATGTTTCGCTCCACCGTCATCGACGGATAGAGCGCATAGGAGTGAAACACCATCGCGATATCACGCGCCTTGGGCTCCAGATGACTGACATCTTTGCCAGCAATCAAAATCTCGCCGGACGTCTGTTTCTCCAGACCGGCAATGATGTTGAGAAGCGTCGATTTTCCGCACCCAGATGGTCCGACCAGCACGAGGAAGTCCCCCGTGCCGATCTCCATATCAATGTCCTTCAGCACCTTGGTAGCGCCAAAGTCCTTCTTCACGTCCTGAACGGCGAGCGTCGTCATAAGCTGTTACCCCTAAACCGCGCCGGACATCAGACCGCGCAGGAAGAAGCGGCCGGCAACGACATACACAAACAAGGTTGGGAAGGCGGAGATGATCGCGCCCGCCATATCGACATTGTATTCCTTCACCCCGGTGGAGGTGTTCACCAGATTGTTGAGCGACACCGTTACAGGCTGGTTGTCACCCGCCGCGCACGACACTCCGAACAGGAAGTCGTTCCAAACGCCAGTGAACTGCCAGCTCACCGACACGGTGATGATCGGCCAGGAGATCGGCAGCAGGATATGCCACCAGGTCGCCCAGAACCCTGCGCCATCGACACTGGCCGCCTTCACAAGTTCCTTGGGCACGGAGGCGTAATAGTTCCGAAAAAAGAGCGTGGTGAAGCAAATGCCGTAGACCACGTGCACGAACACAACGCCGGGAATAGACCCCGCCAGTCCCATCAGGCCCAGCATGCGCGCCATGGGGATGAGCACGATTTGGAAGGGGATGAAGCAGCCGAACAAGAGCGCACCGAACACCCAGTCAGCACCAGGGAAGCGCCACATTGTCAGCACATAGCCATTGAGCGCGCCCAGCCCGACCGAGATGATCACTGCCGGCACCACGATCAAAAGCGAATTGATTAAATAGGGTGACAGGCCATCGCAGCGAACAGAAATGCAGGCCTCGCTCCACGCCTTGATCCAAGGCTCGAACGTCAAAACCTGCGGCGGCGCCAGCAAATTGCCGCCGCGAATTTCGTCCATGTCCTTCAGGCTAGTGAAAACCATGGACATGAGCGGCACCAGAAACACCAGCGCCATGAAAACAAGCGCTGCATAAACGGCGAAACGGCTGACCCGTTTGCCCCAATCGACCTCCGCACCCGGCTCGCCGGTGCGCGCCGTCTCAAGCGCTGCGACGCTCATTGCGAATCTCCGAGTAAAGATAAGGGTCATCGACCGCTGCGATCATGCAAAGCATGATGACGGCGCTGGCGGCGCCAAGGCCCATCTCGTTGCGCGTGAAGGTGTGGGCGTACATGAACGTGGACGGCAGCTCGGTGGAGAAACCAGGTCCACCCTTTGTGAGCGCGACCACAAGGTCGTAGCTCTTGATCGCCAGGTGCGCCTGCACCACGAAAGCCGTCAAAAACATTGGCCGAAGTTCGGGCAGAATAACGTGCCGATAGGTCTGGATCGTGCCCGCGCCATCCATCTTGGCGGCATTGACGATATCGGCGCTGATGCCACGCAGACCGGCGAGAAACAGCGCCATGATGTAGCCTGACACCTGCCATACACCGGCTATGACCACGCAGTAAATGGCCATGTCGTTCTGTACGATCCAGTCGAAGGTGAAGGTCTCCCAACCCAAATCGCGCGCCAGCTTCTGTATGCCGAGTCCGGGGTTCATGATCCACTGCCAGATCACGCCTGTGACGATGAAGGAGATCGCCATCGGATAGAGGTAGATCGTGCGCAGCACGCCTTCATTGCGGATCTTCTGATCAAGCAGGATCGCAAGTGTCAGACCGATAAGGGTCGACAGAGCGATGTACAGAAAGCCGAAGATCAGCATGTTGTCGAACGCCACGTCCCAGCGCGGGTTGGCGAACAAACGGGTGTACTGATCCCATCCAACGAACGTGAACCGCGGAAACATCCGTGAGCCCGTGAAGGACAGGACGACAGAAAAGACAATAAAGCCGTAGACAAAGATCGTCGTGATGATCAGCGTCGGCGACAGCACCGTAATGGGCATGACGCGGGCGATAAGGCGCTGCATCCCGTGAGTCCCCCCGGACAGTGGCCCTTTCGATGAGGGCCTTAGAGACAGCAGCGGCGGTCACAAAAAAAGCGACCGCCGCGTGATGTGGCAGGTCTTCAGGCCCTGCAGCTTAGTTAAAGAGCGGCAGGACCTAAAGTGCAACGCCGTTAGCGAGCGGCGTTGACCGAGTTGACCAGCGCTGTCACAGCATCGGCCGACGACATGTCGGAGTTGAAGTGCTGCGTGACGACGTCAACGATCGCACCCTGGATGGCGCTCGGCTGACCATGGCCATGGGCCAAGGAACCCAGCAGCGTGCCAGCTTCTGCTGCAGACGCAAGGTCAGCAATCGACTTCTGGCCGCAAGCATCAAAGGCTGATGGATCAGCATCAAGACGCGCCGGGATCGAGCCCTTCACGATGTTGAAAGCCTCCTGGAAGCCGGGGTCCAGAATGCCGGTAGCCAGTGCTTGCTGGGCTTCAGCGGCTGCGTCCGACACATCGAACATGGCGAAGAAGTCGGTGTTGAACAGGAAGGAACCTTCCGTTCCAGGCGCCGTGGCACAGGTGATTTCGCCACCTGGCGTTAGACCGGCAGCGGTGATTTCACCCTTTGCCCAATCGCCCATCAGCTGCATGGCAGCTTCACCGCGGATCACCATGGCGGTGGCCAGGTTCCAGTCACGGCCCGACATGTTGTCGTCCACGAAACCGCGGATCGTGCGCATCTGGTCGAAGACGGCGACCATCGTGTCGGAGCCGAGTGCATCTTCGTCGAGTTCCAAAATGGCCGAACGATAGAAGTCAGCACCGCCGAGACCCAAAACCACATCGTCGAAGATCGTTGCGTCCTGCCAGGGCTGGCCGCCATGGGCGAGTGGGATGATACCCAGGCCCTGCAGCTGCTCGGCAACCGCGTTGAACTCATCCCATGTGGTGGGAACATCCAGATTGTTGGACTCGAAAATGTCAGCGTTCATCCAGAGCCAGTTCGGACGGTGAATGTTGACCGGAGCAGCAACCCAGTTGCCGTCGTAAACGCCGAAGCCCTGCACAGCAGCCGGCACAACATCGTTCCAACCATTGGCAGCAGCAACATCGTTGAGGTCGCCCAGGAAGCCTTCCTGAGCCCACTCGGTCACCTGCATACCCAAGAGCTGAGCCGCGGGCGGCGGAGCGCCGGCAACAACTCGGGCGCGAAGCGTGGTGCGAGCAGCATCTCCACCACCACCGGCAACAGCCATGTCTTCCCAGGCATAGCCCTGAGCTTCGAGCGAATCTTTGAGAACCTGAACGGCGGCCGCTGCACCGCCAGACGTCCACCAGTGCAGAACCTCGACACCTTCGGCGTTGGCTGTGCTGGTTGCGCCGACCGCGAGCGCGGCCACGCATACGGACGATGCGAGCAATTTTTTCATCTGTTCCATCCCTGGGCGAGCGTGCTCGGTCACGCCGCTTTTGTTTGCTTATGCGGCCTTCGACACATCGCCATGGCGAAACGTTCCGAGACCGGTTTCATCCGAGTTTGTTCAAAGTGCAAACAAAGTCCGGCGCTGTCAACCGGCTTTTACGGGGCGCCATTGTTCACAGCCCTCAAAAGCCACGCATGACCTCAACCGGACCCAATAAAGAGCATTAAAAATCAGGCAGTTAATGAAAGGCCTGGAACATCGGCGACGCCGAACCTTTGGCGGTGAACAGCGTAGGCGACACCAAAACTCGCCGCCAAAACGCCGCGTGAACTGGCGCGAATGGTCGGCGTCTTGAACATAAAGCGAAGGTGTCGATTGGCCTCGTCATGGACCCGCTTCGGATCGATGGAAAACATCGCCGCCGTCTTGCCGCCAAGCACGATCTCACTGGGATTGAGAATGACGGCAAGGTTGGCCACGCCTATTGCAAGGCGGCGAGCCCAGACATCAAAAACACCACGCACGCCTTCGTCGCCGGCTTCCGCAAGCGCAACGACCTCACTGACCGATGAAGCCTCGACACCACCTTTTCGACACAGACGCAACACCGCCTCTCGCCCGACAGTTTCCTCAAAGGTTGGCGTCGCAGCGTTGTCCTGCTCATCGCCAAGGCTACAGAAAAACCGGCCATGCCCGATCTCGCCGGCTACACCTTCAAACCCACGGAACACCTGTCCCTCATGAAGGATGCCGAGACCGACACCGATCTCCATAAGGAAGTAGGCAAGCGTTCCGGCATTGCGGCCATGCTGGTCGTACCCTTCTGACAGGGCGCAGGCATTGGCATCATTGTCAAAATGCAGGTGCAGAGGACGGTCGGACGGTCGGTCAAACGCCTTCTCGATCATCGCTTTGATGTCGATGGATCGCCAATTGAGATTGGGCGCGAAGACGATCAGCCCGTCTGTCTCAACCAGACCCGGTATCGCAACGCCTAGCGCTTCCACCGCGTCCATATCAAGGCCGTGGTCCGCAAGCAGTTGCTCCACGCCTGGCCGGATCAGCCCGACGACATAATCTGGCGTTGCAGGATCAGTGTACGGTATCGTCAGCGAAGCAATGAGGTCGGCCTGCATGTCCAGCGCGACAATTCGAAGCTCTGACACCGCGATGTCGACGCCCACATAGGTTCGACTTGCCCGATTGAGCTTCACAACGAAACCGGGGCGGCCGATGCGCTCCGCGGTTGAGGTTTCCTCGGTCTCCAGCACCAAGCCGCGCTCCACAAGGCTGGCGACCAGTGCAGAGGCGGTCGATCGAGTTACCTGAAGATCGCGCGCAATATCAGCGCGTGAGCGCGGTCCACGTTCCAAGAGCAGGTTCAGGACACGGGTTTCATTGATCGTACGGAGCAAACGTGGGGCAGCCATGGCTTATGCGAGCACAGCCATCCCTGCTTTGTACAGCCCCCGAACTAATGCGTATACTCAGTCGCAATTGCAAATCATTCGCAACTGTATTGACTTCCTGCAACTCATTCTCATAATCATTCAAATCTGCTACGCCTCATCCAACAGGAGATTTCACTATGCGCGACAGCGATACGCTGCCAGCAAACAACCGCCCCTCGGCCATCCAGCAAACACGCGCGCGGCTGCGCAAAAGCACCAGCTTTTTTGCCGCAATGTTCGGCGCGACAGCCGCGCTGACACTCGTAGGCGAGGCCTATGCCAATGAGGACCGTCTGAAGGTCGTCACCACCTTCACGGTTCTGGCCGACATGGCCCAGAACGTTGCTGGAGATGCCGCTGAGGTCGTTTCGGTGACCACCCCGGGTGCTGAGATCCATGGCTACCAGCCAACGCCAGGCGATCTGCGTCGCGCCCAGGATGCCGACCTCATCCTCTGGAACGGGCTGAACCTCGAACTGTGGTTCGAGCAGTTCCTCGACAATTTAGGCGACATCCCGTCGGCAACGCTGACGGACGGCATCGACCCAATCGCGATTGCCTCCGGCAGCTATGAAGGACTGACCAACCCACATGCCTGGATGGGCCTCGACAACGCGCTCATCTATGTCGACAACATTCGCGACGCGATGAGCGAACAGGACCCGGATAACACCGCCGTCTATGCCGCCAATGCCGAGGCCTACAAAGCCGAGATCGAAGCCACCATCACCCCCTTACGCGACGAAGTGCTCGCTATCCCCGCCGACCAGCGCTGGCTCGTCACCTGCGAAGGCGCGTTTTCCTACCTCGCCCGCGACTTCCAGATGCAAGAACTCTATCTCTGGCCGATGAACGCAGATGCCGTAGGCACACCGCAGCAGGTGCGCCGCGTGGTGGACACGGTGCGCGATGAGGACATTCCAGTGGTCTTCTGTGAAAGCACAGTGAACACCGATCCGGCCGAACAGGTCGCCCGCGAGACAGGCGTGTCTTACGGCGGCGTCCTCTATGTCGACAGCCTGTCGGAAGCCGACGGACCTGTGCCAACCTACCTTGACCTTCTCACCGTGACCTCACGCACGGTCGCCGAAGGTCTGACTGGAGCCATTAATTGAGCCTGACTGCCGAACCACTCGAACCTGACGATATCACTGCGGCGCGACCTTCTTCCTACGGGATCAAGGCGCGCCGCGTCACCGTGACCTACCGCAACGGTGTCACCGCACTCACCGACGCCAGCTTCGACGTTCCAACTCACACAATTACAGCACTTGTCGGGGTCAATGGCTCCGGCAAGTCAACGCTCTTCAAAGCCATTATGGGGTTCTTGCCGCTGGATGGCGGCGAGATCAGCATACTCGGCCAGTCCGTTCAGGAGGCTCTGAAAAAGGGCCTTGTTGCCTATGTACCCCAGGCAGAGGAAGTGGATTGGAGCTTCCCAGTCCTGGTCGAAGATGTCGTTATGATGGGCCGTTATGGCCATATGGGCATGCTGCGCATTCCATCGAAAGAGGACCGTCAGGCCGTCACCGATTCACTGGCCCGCGTTGGGATGAGCGATTTTCGCCATCGACAGATCGGAGAGCTTTCCGGCGGGCAGCGCAAGCGGGTATTCCTGGCACGCGCCCTCGCCCAGGACGGCCAGGTGATCCTCCTTGATGAGCCCTTCACCGGCGTTGATGTGCAGACCGAGGAAGCCATTATCCAGTTGATGAAGGACCTGCGGGATGAAGGCCGGGTGATGCTGGTCTCCACCCACAATCTCGGCTCCGTGTCGGAGTTCTGCGACCGGGTCGTGCTGATCAAAGGCACCGTGCTGTGCCATGGACCAACCGAAACCACCTTCACCCACGAGAACCTGTCGAACGCCTTTGGCGGTGTGCTGCGCCACTTCGTGCTTGGTGGACAGGAACTGCACGATGATGACGATGCCCGTCAGGTCACGATCCTGACTGACGATGAGCGCCCAGTGGTCATCTACGACGACAAGACCCGCACCAAAGGCGGTTCGGAGGAAGCAGCTGAGAGCCAGCCCGAGAAGGAGCCGGTGAGTTGAGCGTGCTCCTCGAACCCTTCACCTACAATTACATGCTCAATGCGATGTGGGTGTCCGCGCTCGTCGGCGGCGTCTGCGCCTTCCTGTCAGCCTATCTCATGCTCAAGGGCTGGTCCCTCATTGGCGATGCCCTGTCACACTCCATCGTGCCGGGCGTTGCCGGGGCCTACATGCTTGGCCTGCCGTTCGCTTTTGGAGCCTTCTTGTCCGGCGGCTTGGCGGCAGGCGCGCTTTTGTTTTTGGGTCAGCGTACCGGCCTGAAGCAGGACGTCATCATTGGCCTTATCTTCACCTCCTTCTTCGGGCTCGGCCTGTTCATGGTCTCGGTCTCGCCGACACCGGTCGACGTTCAGACCATCATTCTCGGCAACATCCTTGCGATCACGCCCGCCGATACGCTTCAGCTCGCCATAATCGGTTTTGTCTGCCTCGCCGTTCTATTTCTGAAGTGGAAGGACCTGATGGCCGTCTTCTTCGACGAGACCCATGCGCGCACGATTGGGCTGAACCCGCCGCGCCTGCGATTCATCTTTTTCGTGCTTCTTTCGGCCGCCACGGTCGCCGCGCTGCAAACGGTCGGCGCGTTCCTGGTCATCGCCATGGTGGTGACACCGGGCGCGACGGCCTACCTCCTGACCGACCGCTTTCCCAAGCTTCTCGTGATATCGGTCGTGCTCGGCACCTGCACCTGTTTTGCTGGTGCCTACATCAGCTACTTCCTGGATGGCGCAACGGGTGGCGTGATCGTGGTTCTGCAAACAGTGCTGTTCCTGGCCGCGTTCTTCTTTGCGCCCAAGCACGGCATGCTCGCCAACCGCCGGCGCGCCCAACAGGCAGTTGCAGAAACGATGGCCCGGAGGATGGCATGATCGAGACGATCCTCCTCCCCTTCCAGTTCGGCTTTATGCAGCAGGCTTTTCTGATCGGCATTATGCTGGCGATCCCCACCGCGCTTCTGTCCTGCTTCCTGGTGCTGAAAGGCTGGTCGCTGATGGGTGATGCAGTCAGCCACGCCGTGCTTCCGGGTATCGTGCTGGCCTACATGGTCGGCCTGCCCCTCCTCATCGGAGCTTTCATCGCCGGCATGGTATGCGCGCTTGCGACCGGTTATCTCAGCACCATCTCCAGGGTGAAACAGGACACCATTATGGGCGTCGTGTTCTCCGGCATGTTTGGCCTCGGGATCGTCATCTATGCCGCGATCAGTCCGTCGCTGCATCTCGACCATATTCTGTTCGGGAACATTCTGGGTATCAGCGATCAGGATCTTTGGACCACAGGTATCATTGCGGCCCTTGTGACGGCAGGCATCGTCATTTTCTGGCGCGACCTGATGCTGCACACCTTTGACCCGGCTCAGGCGCGCACCATCGGCCTGCCGGTGACCATGCTTCACTACGGCCTGCTCGCGGCGCTTTCACTCACCATCGTGGCCACGCTGAGCGCTGTTGGGATAATCTTGGCCATCGGCCTGTTGATCGCTCCTGGAGCGATTGCTTTCCTAATCACGCGTCGGCTCGGCTCGATGATGATCGCGGCCACAGCCATCACCGTCGCCTCAACGGTGGTCGGCATCTACGCCAGCTTCTGGATCGATTCCGCACCAGCACCGACTATCATCCTGGTGCTGACGATTGCTTTCATTGTCGTGTTCGTTCGCAAATCGCTGCGCGCGCCAGCGAAAACCGCAGAAGCGTCACTCGTTACCGAACGTCCGGCATCGCTGCCCGCGGAATGATCGCGCCCTTTTCACCGATTACAGCCGAGGCGAGCCGATGACCTGCCATTGCTGCATCCACTGGCGCATCGCCTACAAGGCGCGCTGCCAGATAACCAGCATTGAAGGAGTCGCCCGCTGACGTGGTGTCGACCACATGCGCAGCCGATGGAAAGTCTGCCCTTGGCAGAGCTTCGCCAGCCCAAAGCCAGGGCCCGGTTGCTCCGTCCTTAAGGGCGATCTCGGAAATACCTAGGCCAGCCAAGCGATCCATCAGAGCCGGCACATCCTCGCCGGGCCAGAGTTTGGCTTCATCATCACGCGAGGGAAGCGCCAGCACGGTCGCGGCCCACATGGCAGAGATGGTGTCGCGCGCCTCGTTTTCGCTCTGCCAAAGCGCAGGGCGATAGTTGCTGTCGAAGACGACAAGCTTGCCGGCCGCCTTCATCGCCGCGCAGGCTTCGATCAGGCTTTGCCGGGCTCCTTCGGAAAGGATCGCCAGCGTTATCGCAGACAGGACGAGCACGTCGAAAGCCTGCAAGGCGTCATCGGTCAAACCACCCTCATCGAGCATTGTGCGCGCTGCTGACTGCGAACGCCAATAACGGAAAGATCGTTCCCCGGCCTCGTCCAGCTCGATGGCGTAAATGCCCGGAAGGCGGTCTGTCCGGCGAACAATGTGGCCAGCCCCCACGCCCTCACCTTCCATGAAAGCGATCATGCGGTCTGACAGCTGATCGGTCCCCAGCGCGGTCAGATAGTCCACCGAATGCGATGTGCCCGACAGACAGCGGGACAAATAGATCGCGCCGTTCAGTGTGTCGCCGGCGACGCCCATAGCCACCCGTCCATCCGAAGCGGCGAGGTCAGAAAGCTCGATCATGCACTCGCCGAGGAATGCAATTCGCAAGGGACGGTCAGGAACGGAAAGCGGCGGCACAATAGACTCCGGACAAGGCTGGTGCATCCGCATAGCGCGCAGCGATCTGAAGATGAAGGGTTTTGCAACCAGACCTGATCTAAGCTTCGTCGCAAGGCCCATGGACACAGCCCATCCATAAGCCTACCGTCATGCAATCGAAGGCCGGGCTGGCCGATAACAAACCTGTCTGCACTATGGCGACCGCACGCCCACTTGAAGTCGACTGGACGCAAGACCGAAACGGTCTGGCGCGCGCTCTTGCGGATCTGGCATCGAAGGCCGGTAAGGCTGTGATGGACATCTACGCTGACGGCTTCAAGGTTGAAGATAAGGCCGATGGCAGCCCCCTCACCGAAGCCGATCTCGCAGCCGACGCGATCATCGCGCAAGGCCTGGCAGACATCGCCCCTTCCATCCCGCTCTTGTCGGAAGAAACAGCACACGGCACCTCACCCGATAGCCTGGGTGACCTCTTCTTCGTGGTCGATCCGCTGGATGGCACGCGCGAGTTCGTCGACAAGACCAAAGACTTCTCCATCAACATCGCGCTCGTGCAAGGCGGTCGCCCGATCGTTGGGATCATCTACGCGCCGGCGCGTCGCAAGCTCTGGATCGCCGGCGAGGATGCTTTCACCACCAAGCTGGAACCTGGAGCATCGCTTGATCCCAAAAGCCTGATTGCAATTGCGACCAAATCGCCGGAAACCAAAAGACTGAAAGCCGTCGCCAGCCGAAGCCATCGCGACGGCAAGACCGACGAGTTTCTGCACGCCCTTCCTGGCTGTGAAACTTTGGCGGTCGGCTCGGCCCTGAAGTTTTGCCTGGTGGCGGAAGGCGAAGCGGATGTCTATCCGCGCTACGGCCCCACCATGGTGTGGGATACAGCCGCTGGCGTTGCCATTGTTGAGGCCGCCGGTGGCGAGGTCTTAGGTGAGGACGGCAAGCCGATGAAGGTCCATTTTGGACCGGATGGCTGGCGCAACTCCGCCTTTACCGCATGGGGCTGTGCCAAGGCGCGTGACCATGCTACGGCCCGGGTGAAGCAATCAAAATCCTAGCACCCGAAATCGAGATCTATGGCCGCTCGTCCACCCAAGAACCCGCCCGTGACCTACACACCTTACCCCGCCCGCTACCAGTCCATGACCTACCGCCGCTGCGGTGTGTCCGGCCTCAAACTGCCGCTCATTTCGTTGGGGCTTTGGCACAATTTTGGTGAGGACACACCGCACGAAACCAAGCGGGCCATGTGCCAAACCGCGTTCGATGCGGGCATCACGCATTTTGACCTGGCCAACAACTACGGCCCGCCACCCGGCAGTGCCGAAGAGGCATTTGGCCAGATCCTGACACAGGATTTCCAGGGCCTTCGCGACGAGCTCATCATCTCGTCAAAGGCCGGCTACGACATGTGGCAGGGCCCCTACGGCGAGTGGGGCAGCCGCAAGTACCTTATCGCGTCCTGCGACCAGAGCTTGAAGCGCATGGGCCTGGACTATGTCGATATCTTCTATTCCCACCGCTTCGATCCGGAGACGCCGCTTGAAGAGACGATGGGCGCACTGGATCATATCGTGCGGGCAGGCCGCGCGCTTTACGCTGGCATCTCTTCCTACAACTCCAAGCGCACACGCGATGCGGTCGCGATCCTGAAGGACCTCGGCACGCCGTGCCTCATCCATCAGCCGAGCTACAATATGCTCAACCGCTGGGTGGAAGCTGATGGCCTGCTCGACACGTTGGATGATCTGGGCGTCGGATCCATTGCCTTCACGCCGCTGGCACAGGGACTGCTGACCAACAAATATCTAGGCGGCGTGCCGGACGCGAGCCGCGCGGCCCAGGGCAAATCACTGAGCCCCGATACCGTGAACGACGACACGCTGGCGGCCATTCGCGGCCTTAACGCCATCGCCGAGCGGCGTGGGCAGACGTTGGCGCAGATGGCAATTGCATGGGTTCTGCGGGATGGGCGCGTAACCACCGCCCTCATCGGTGCTTCCACACCCAGCCAGATCACCGATTGTGTCGGCGCCATCGACAATCTGGAGTTCTCTGATTCAGAGCGAGCAGAGATCGACCAGTTCGCCAAAGATGCTGGCATCAATCTGTGGGCACAGTCCGCCGAGCTCTAGACACTTTTAGCTATCAGACGCGCCTTCCAGAACCTGGCGCGCCTGATCAGCGGTCTCAAAAATATGGGGTGCGGGCGACAAGGTCTCTCCGAGTTTCATGCGCATGAAGGCGGAGGATGAGTAGCGCGTGACGCGGGCATAGTACTTATCCTCCAGATCGGCCACCATCGCCGCGTAACTCTCCGCCACATCCTCATCGCTGCGCGTGCCATCGTAATTGACGATCACATCGACCGGACGGTCATGCGGCTCCAAGAGCGACACAACGCGGTCGGCAATCTGCTTGACGTCATCCTCGCTCTGAATGCGCATCTTCTCAAAGTTGATGAACAGGCGATTGGTCTTGGCGTCGAGCGCGATCCGGTCATCGAGATCAAGGTGCAAGAGATCGTTGCGCAGTCCCATCGGCTCATCGCGGAAGAGCCGCGCATCCATGACATCCGGCACATCGATGATGGGACGGAACGCCATGTTGGCCAGGATATCGGCCTCCACGTCGATGCCCGGAGCGACTTCGGCGAGGCGCAACCCATTCCGCGTCAGCTCGAACACGCAGCGTTCGGTCACGAACAAGACCGGTGTGCCCAACTCGCAAGCGCGCTGACCGGAAAACGTGATCTGTTGCACGGACTCCAACAGCTTGCGGGCCTTGCCCTCCGTTGAAACCGAGAGCTGGCCGTCCGCAATAGAAAGATCCAAACCGCCCGCTGTAAAAGTGCCGGTGAAAACCACCCGTCGCGCATTCTGCGAGATGTTGATGAAGCCGCCGGCACCGGCGAGACGCGGCCCGAAGCGGGAAACGTTCACGTTGCCAACGCTATCCAGCTCAGCCATGCCAAGGACCGCCAGATCGAGCCCACCGCCGTCATAGAAGTCGAACTGCTGGTGTTGCGGTAGAATGGCGTCGGTGTTGATCGCCGCACCGAAATCGAGACCTGAGGCCGGCTGACCGCCCATCACGCCGGGTTCTGCTGTTAGCGTAACATGATCGAGCAACCCCTCCTCTGCCGCCACCGCCGCGACGCCTTCTGGCATACCGATGCCAAGATTAACAACGCCGTTCACCGGCAGCTCGAAGGCCGCGCGACGCGCGATGATCTTACGCGGGCCCAAATCCATCGCTGGTGCGGCGCCCGGAGGTGCACGAAAACGTCCGGCAAACAGGTGCGAGTAGGCCGTCGCGAAGGTCTGCATATGATCTTCGGGCTCCGCCACGACGACGGCATCGACCAAGGCCGCTGGTATCTGCACCTCTCGAGGATTGAGCGACCCGCGCGCCGCAATGCGCTCGACCTGAACGATCACGATGCCGCCGGAGTTCTTGGCCGCCATAGCCTGGGCTAGCCCGTCAATCACCAGCGCCTCACGCTCCATCTCGATGTTGCCCGCCGGGTCTGCCGTTGACCCGCGCAGCAACGCAACATGCACTGGGAAGGCCTCGTAGAAGAGGTGCTCCTTGCCGCCAACGGTCATGACCGAAACCAAATCCTCTTTGGTCACCTCATTGATCTTGCCACCTTCAAGGCGCGGATCGACAAAGGTGCCGAGCCCGACATGGGTCAGCGTCCCGGGCTTACCGGCCGCGATGTCTCTGTAGAGGTGGCTCGCCACACCTTGCGGCAGATTGTAGGCCTCGATCATCCCATTGACCGCCAGCCGGCCGACCTTGGGGATGAGCCCCCAATGGCCGCCCACCACCCGTTTCAAGAGCCCTGGAAGCCCAAGATGGTTGAGCCCGCGATCGCCGCCATCGCCCTGCCCAGCTGCAAAAAAGAGTGTGAGATTGCGCGGCGCAGCTGTCTCAACAAACCGCTTTTCCAGCGCCTTCAACAAGGCTTCCGGCACGCCGATGCCGACGAATCCCGATGTCGTGACCGTATCTCCCTCCCGGACCAACGCGGCGGCATCGTCGGCGGAGATGATCTTATCTTTCATTGGTGCCCTCCCAGACACCCAGCATCGTAACGTCAACACCTTGCTTGTCGAGTTGCCCGTTTGCCGCAAAAGGCGAAGTCTCCAAACCCCTTGAACAAAGCTTTTAAGGAAAGTAATTTGAGTATCGGGGGTGTACTTGGGAAAATTACTACAAACAAAAGCTAATATAACACCAAAGACTGTGCTCTTTTACCGTATGGTGCCGCATTATCGCCGCGCCTTGTATGAGCGTCTGCACGAGAAAATCGGGCTGCAGGTGATAGCACCGGACCATGATGCCGGGCACGAAGACGGGCTGCCGATCGTCGAAAGCGCGCCCTGGCTTCAACGCCACCCTTTCCGCGCGTCACTGCTGCGCCATCCCAGCGCCCCGGTGGGCAAGGTCCTGCGGGACTTGCGCCCGCAAATGGCCATCGTGGAAGCCGGTCTCAACAACCCGGCCATGTGGGCGCTTCTGGGCCATCGCCGGCGGCATGGATGGCCGCGCATACTTTTATGGGGTCATGGTTGGCAAATGGGGCGCGGCTTTTCCACGCCCGGCGACTGGCTAAGCCAATATGGCCGCCTTGCTCCTTTTGCGCTCGCCGACGGTTATCTCGCCTACACCGAGGAAGGGGCCGAGTACATCCGGCGCCATCTGCCGAGTTTGCCCACCTTTGCGGTCGGCAACAGTCTGGACTGCAAAGTCGATGAAGCCCGCGTCGCAACCTCCATCGCAGCGACCGAACTCGCCACACGTCCGCTGACCCTGATCGCCGTTGGACGCCTGACGCCAGACAAGCGCATGCCCGATCTCATCAAGATGCTGACTGTCCTCCGGCGCCAGGTACCCGATGCGCGCCTGATCCTGATAGGCGATGGGCCTGACTATGCCCGCTGCCAAAAGCTCGCGGCAAAATTGCCGGAAAACGCGGTTCATATGCCGGGCGCCGTTTATGGTTCCAAGCATTTAGCGGGACTCTACGCCCAGGCAGACATCGCTTGCTACGCCGGCGCTGTCGGTCTTGCGGTCAACGAAGCGCTGGCCCATGGGCTGCCCTTTCTGACGCTTGCCGATGGACATGGGAAACCACCATTCCACCACCCCGAAATCGCCTTTATCCGTGATGGGGAAACCGGAATTCGCATTCCGAAAAACGGAACAAATGGCCTTGCTCCCATGGTACAAGCCATTGTTTCTTTGCAAGAAAATCGAAAACACCTTTCAGACATCCGTCGCAGCGCGCGGCGTTTCTATCTTGACCATTTGACCATCGATCAAATGGTTGAACGATTTGCTGAGGCCGTCATCGTAATCGGTTCCCAGCCATGAACAGTCGCGCCGATGCACTTCCAGGGCAGTGGTCGACGACGGTCCGAGGCAGTTTGTTAGGCTGGCTGCCAGCCATCGCCCTTCTTGGTCCGTCGCTGATTCTGACAGCGACCGATGGCGGTTTACAAGACTACCGTAAGGCCCAGATCGTTGCGCTCGCGCTATTGGCTCTGACCGTCATCGCCGGACGGTCGCTGTTCATTCCCTCTTGGCAGGCTTGCGTGTTGGCCGGAACAATCCTGGCATCTGGCGGCGCGGCGCTGCTTGGCTGGATCGCCGCCGACGCATCAGCGTTTCTGTTCTCAAAGAGCGTGATGCTGGTCGCGATGTTTCTTCTCGTCGACCAACTTCGTGAGCGTTCCTTTCAAGAACTGATGCGCTCCATGGCGCCTTTAGCCACTCTTTTGATCGCAATACTCCTGCTTGGCCTTCTAAGAAATTGGCAGGCCTTGGGAGCCCGCCCGGACTTCGTTGGCCTGCATCCCAACCTGGGCGGCGAACTGCTATTCGCGTCCCTGCTTGTCATCAGTTTCGCAGCGCCTGGATGGCTCCGTTTGTTGGGTTACGCGGCAGGCCTTGCGGCGCTCGCCCTGCTGCAATCGCGTGCTGCCCTTCTAGGATCACTGATCATCATCATTGGATCAGAAGCCTGGCGACTGACCCAGGCACTTGGCTGGCAGCAGGCAGTCCGCCTGAGCGCAGGCATTCTTGCGGCAGCCTCCACAATGGCCCTGGCTGCCCTGCTCTTCCTGCCCGCCACGGCCAATGGGGTATCGACCTTCTTCGGCAGCCAGATCTTGCTGCTCGATCACCCAGACCGCGGCGTCGGCACCGGCCTTGCCGGGCGCGTTGAGACATGGCGCGCGGCCTGGCAGGCTTTTGCCGCCGCACCCTTCATCGGCCATGGTCTCGACCAAACCCTCATGCCCAACGGTCAGGCGATTCATAACGGCTATCTGGCCCTGTTGGCTGCCTTCGGCCTGTTCGCCATAGGTCCGTTTGCGGTGCTCATCTCAGCGCTAACGACAGCCTGGCGAAAAGACACCCACCGCTTCCAGGTGATCATCGCTTGCTGCGTTGTGTTCTTCTTCAATGCCCGCAGCTTCAACCTTAACATTTTCCCGCTGATCCTTTGGCTGGCCTGTCTGCCCTGGTGCAAACCCGGCCAAGTCGATGGGTAAATGGGCTGCAACGCTAAAGCGCGCTGGCTGGAACACCGTCGATCAGGCGACCACCGGCCTTCTGTCGCTTGCCGCCCTAGCCGCAATTGCTCGGCTTGGCTCCCTTGAAACGGCCGGCCTTTTCGCTGCGCTTTGGGCCCTAAGCGGACTGCAGACCAGCCTCGTCGGCTGGGGCATGGGCACACTTTTCTTTGCGCGGACCGCACGAGGCAGGCAGCCACCACAACCCTTCCACAGGGCAGCGACAGGCCTGACGGCCCTATCGCTGCTTGTCCTTTACATCGCGACATGGGCTGCCATCGCCTTGCTCGCAGCACCCAGTATCGATGGCCCGTCACCAAGCATGCTCTATGCCCTGATCGGCCTGCGCATGACCCTTGCACTGACGGACCCGCACCGCATGGTGGCACTGGCACGCGGTAACGCTCGGTCGATCGTCGCGCGGCGGCTGGTTACGGGAACGCTCGCAGCTCTGGGGCTGCTCGCCTGCGTGCACTTTGACCTGCCAGTGCACCTTGTGGCGGCGATCCTCGGACTGGAGGCGGTTCTGTTCGCTCTCCTCACGCTCCAGCAAACGGGCCAAACAGGCGCTCGACGTAACGCGCGTCCGGCAATCCGCCGGTTGAAACGCCTCGCGGCCGCTGGACTGCCGCTTCTGGCGCACACCATGGCGATTGCCGTTTATGTTCGCTTCGACGTCATCTACGTCGCATGGCGATTCAGGACAACGGACGCTGCGCTGTATGCCGGCGCCGCCCGGCTGGCAGAAGCCGGCAATCTGTTGGCGCTGATCGCGGCGCTCGCAATAACGCCGCTCTTGATCGAGACACGGGCAATTGCCTCAAGTCTGCCCTTTCGCAGACAAGCCTCCCAAACGCTGCTCGCCAGCGCGTCACTATCCATCCTTGGCGCCGGTTTCGCCACTCTGGTCGGTTCGACCGTTCTTGGCTTCCTCTTCACGCCGACCTACGCCGAGGCGACGAACATTTTAAGCGTCTATGCGCTTTCGACCGGGTTTGTGGCCCTGGGCACCATCGCCACTCGAATTCTGGTCGCTGAATCCAGGCTGACAAGGCCCTTCCAGGCGAGCTTGGTGGGCGCCGGTGGCAATATCGCGCTTACCGTCATACTCTGTCAGATCATGGGCCCATTGGGCGCCGCCCTTGCAACCGTGCTCAGTTATGCCCTTGTTGCAGCGATGCTTTGGCACGCTCTTTTGCAGGAACGTTCCTAGGTCCGCGCAACGCCTCGTCGTTCACCGGCCAGAAAGCGAATGCCGTAACCAAGGCTGGACCATGACGAGCTATCGTGGCCGGTCAGGTGGCGCGCAAACAGCCACAGCACGCCCGACGTCATCACTGTGAAACCGGTGTATGCGCCGGCGATGGCGACCAGTCCAAAGACCGGAAAAAGCGCGACTCCGATAGCAATCGACAGCAGCAGGGAACCGACAAGGACCAAAGCGATGCGCGCCTGCTGGCTATGAATGCTCAAAAGCGCCAGCCCAGGCCCAAGAACGGCGCGCGCAACAAAGCTCAAGGCCACAAGAATGAGAACACCGGTAGCGTCGGCAAAGGCGGGGTCGAACACACCAAGGAGGAACGGCCCCAAGACCCAAAGACCAGCCAACGCCACAAGAGCGTAGGAGAGTGATGTACCGTTCGTCATGGCGATCAGCCGCTCCACCTGTGCGTTGTCGTCTTGCGTAACGGCCGTATAGATCTTCGGCTGAAGGACAATGTAGATAGACCGAATGCCAAACCCGGCCAAGTTGCGATAGCGGAAGCAGACATAGAGAAGCGCTACCTCTTCGGCAGACGCGAGGTATGCGGCAATCAAAAGAAAAAGGTCGATCCCATAATCCCAAATGAGCGCGATTGCCATCCAGGAAGGTGCCATGCTCCGCCAGGTGCCCCAGTCCTCATCTGCTTGATCGGACGGATGATCAGCCAGCGCGAGCATGGTCAGACGAAACTGTATCAGCGCCAGCAGCCAGACCATCAACGAGACAATGGCCAGAACCCATTCGAACCGCGCTGACGATGCCAGCGCCCAAAACGCGCCCACAAAGATCAGGACAAACAGGGGTCGAAAGAAGGAGTCGGGCACCTGCGCGGCGACTTGGCGTTGAAGCCCTGAAAGCACGCCGCCATGAAAGAGCGATAGCGCAATTGCCGGAGCGGTCGCGCTGGCAAAAACCACAGTTTGAAGCCACCACGGTCCTAAGACGCGAAAGAAAACGCCGATGGCCAACGCCATAACGCCCAGGCAAAGGCCGCTCCCGATACCGATAAGCAACCACCCGACCCTTACGAATCCCCGCAGGCGACCATACGCCGTCTGCGCCCGGTAGCGCGCGGTGACAATTGGAGCGAAGGCGTGAAACCCGGCCAGCATCGTCACGGCCATTATGCTTGCTGCTGCAAAGGCGGTTGCGTAACGCGCCAAGCCTTCAGTTCCAAAGGCCTGGGTGATGATCAAGCTCGTCACAAAGGCAAAACCGACGCCCGCCAAGCGCGCGCCGGTCAACAGAGAGACTTTTGCCAGCAGCTCTTTCACAAGCGCCTACCTTGTGGTTTTGCCATCAGAACCATAGCGCAACGTATGCAAGCCATGGGCGAGAGCCTGCTTTGCCGAACGTGCGGCCAAAGCTCCATGCCCCAAGACAAAAGCCAGCGGCGACCCGGCACAGACATACATCGGCGGCTGATCGCTGATGACACCATTTTTACCGGCCAAACCACGTTTGAACTGGTGCAGGCTGGATCCGGCGCTGTCGGCACCTCCTAGATCGTACCAGCGCAGCTGCGGCATTGCGGTGAGGCGTTCGATGACCGCCCACTGCATCAAGTAACCAGCCCTAAGTGGCAGCGCTGCACGACTGCTTGCACCAAACAAATAGATGGCGCGCTCTCCGCTCATATCGATGACGGCACCGGCGACAGGCTCACCATCCTTACGGACCAGAACAATTTCTGGGCGAAGAGGAGTTGAGGCACGGGTTATCAGCGTCTCTAGTGTGTCGATGGGCGACTGATCCCAGAAATGTTTGCGCTCCACCATCTGCTCATAGAGATCATAGAAGGTGGAAAGCCCGCCTGATGTCGTTTCCCAATCAACAGTGAGCCCGTTCTTCAGAGCCTTTTTCAAATTGTAGCGCCACTTCTGGCTAAGACTGGCTTTAACGGCCTCTTGCCCGCCCTCAAGCGAAACGAAGTAGCGCTCTGGAGCGGTCGAAGGTTTCTGAGCCCGAAAACCAGCCTGATGAAGGGCCTGCTCGACACCGGCGCTGTGCGCGGGATCGGAGTGCGGAAAAAGGATGAGGAACCCGGCTTGCTGGTCGGCCAGAACTTGGCGAACGGCGCTGTAAAGGCGCGGCAGCCGATCCGGGCAGTCCTCCGTTTCCACAGAGCGCCACATAGGGCCCCAGCGCACGACGGTGAAAGGCACCATTGTGCCCGGAATAGATAGAGTGCGTGCGCTAACGGCAGCGACAAGGGCGCCGTTTTCATAGAAAGCAAGTCTCTTTAGACACTCCGGGCCCCAGCGCGGAACGTTGAAGCAATCTGTCTGCTCAAGCACGACATCGCGAAAGCCGGCGGCGAGGTTATCCCAGGCATTGTCGGCGACCTCACGGACCTGAAACCCCTCGACCGATCCACGGCCGGTTGGGGTTTCCTCAGATTCCAGAAGATCGTCAGGCACCGAGTCCACCGAAACATCAAAATACGCCATTAGCTAAGCCTCGTGTGTGACCGGCTCTAAGGACGATTCAACGGCTGAATCGCCACACCCGATTGTCGGTTTGCGCACTAGCACCCGCCACAAGCGTCGCGAACGGGTCAGATGTCCAATGCCGGGAAGGATATCGAGAAGCGTTGCCACACCGGGAAGTGGGTCGCGCCAGTTGAGCATCATATCCATGTCGGAGCGCCAAACTGTACGAGCGGCGTTACCGAGCCAGGATAAGGCAGCACCGACCGAAAGATCCCCCCGACGCAAACTGACCTTGAGACCTTCCAGGTCGCCGGCCAGCCAAGCGTAGCGCAGACCTGCTTGACCTCTATCGACCGGCACTGCGCCTTCATGGCCAGCGCTTTCGGCCATCTTCATCAGGACGGCTTCTATATCCAGTCCACAGTGGTCCGGCACCGCGTGGCTGCCAGTAACCCGCGGATTGATCTCCAGGAAACAGATCGCTCCGGTGACGTCGTCTACCAGGAACTGCGCGCAGCCAACGCCATCATAGCTAAGCCGTTCCACAAAACGCGCGACATGGTCGACAAGAACGCGGTCAGCCCGAACAATCTGGCCATCGACCGCTAGCCCAGAACCGTCCGGACGGTCGGTCCGGGCGATGACGGAATGCAAGACGCCGTCCAGTGCTCCCGAGCGTGCCGTGAAGTAGATGTTGTGTCGTTGCCCTTCGGCTTTTTTCTGGATGATCAGGCCGGGCTGCGGCGAATTCCTGGTCTGCGGCCAGGTGTTGAAGATCACCTTCAACTCTTCGATCGACGCAACCGTCAACGCCTTGAGATCACCAAGCCGATCCGTCGACCGTTCCGGGCGGATAACAAGGGGAAAACCGATCGCCATGGCTTCTTGGAAAAGGGCATCCAGCGTGCGCACATAGGCGAAAGGTGCGGTGGGCACGCCGTAGTCACGGCAAAGCTCCATCATGGCGCGCTTGTCCAAACATGTCTTCACAAGATCGGCCGAAACGCTCGCCAATTGAACCGACGGGGGCAGTTGAGTTTGGCGCTCAGCAAACAGGCGGACGAACTCCTCAGCGACCGGGAATACGCAGGAGATATCTGGTCTTTCGCTCAGTAGAACATCCAAGTCGCCGAGGAACCTCTGAGGACTTTCGGCGAGGGACGGGTGATCCCAAAGCTCGTCAATGTACCACGAGACTTCAGCAACACGTCCACAGCCTTCCAGGCCGGCAATCACGGTGAAGCCACGTTCCTGCAGACGCCGTGCGAGAACGACGGTCGGACGGTAGTTGCCAAGCAGGAGGACCGCTGGCTTTTCGCCATTGGTTTTTGATGTCTCGGTCATCCAATCCTCAAGGTGAGCTGGTCGCAGGCATTAATGAGCCTAGCTCATGCGCACTGATCATTCCGCCACACCTTGGGGGGTGCGCTGCGAACTTAACCTTGGGTTGAACGTACCGCGTTTGGCGGTGGGTTAGTGGAAAGCCTTAAGAATTGGTAAACGTCCGAGCGGCTGAACACCCGCTTCGCTAGCCGGCAAAGCATCGATCAAAGGACTTAGACCGCGCGCAGTTGTGGCTTTGGCGCGTACCGCGCTTCCAGCGCATCATGGAGG
>JBHJIX010000159.1:0-25069 GCA_050043025.1 Cohaesibacteraceae bacterium | reverse complement strand
CAACTATCTCTACGGGATCATGAACCACTTCCTGATCAGCCTTGGGATCATCGAACTGCCGCTCGACTATCTCGGCACCATGCCCAACGCCATGATCTCGGTGATCCTGGTGGGTGCATGGAAGTACTTTCCTTTCGTGGTAATCGCCGTTCTGGCGCGGCTTCAGACAATCCCGGACCAGCTATATGAAGCGGCGAAAATCGACGGCGCTGGGCCGATTGCCCGCTTTTTCGATGTGACGTTGCCGCAGCTGCGCGAGGTTCTCGTCGTCATCATCCTTCTGCGGGCGATCTGGGATTTCAAAGAGTTCGATCTCATCTTCCTCCTCACCGGAGGCGGCCCGCTGGACGCCACTCAGACCCTGCCTTTGCTAGTCTACCAGGAAGCATTTGCCCTCAATGATATGGGCAACGCCTCGGCCTACGCCGTCATGATGATGCTGATCATGCTGGTCTTCATGATCGTCTACATCAGACGAACACGCAGCGAGGAGGGCACCTGATGGCGTTCATCAAGAAGCTTGGCTTCAACCTGTTTGCCTGGGCGATCGTTCTGGCTGTTGCTTTCCCGCTGTTCTGGATGCTGGTCACATCGGTCAAGCCGGCCTTTGAGCTGTTCCGTCGTCCCCCGACCATGCTGCCGGAGACGTTCACGTTTGAGCACTATCTCCACCTGATCGAGCGGACGAACTTCCTCACCTACTTCCGCAACTCGGTGATCCTCTCGACGGCGACCACCATTGTGGTTGTCGCGATAGGAACGCTCGGTGCCTACAGCCTGGTGCGCTTCAAGTTCCGCGGGCGCGAAAGCCTCGCCTTCCTGGTGCTGTTCACCTATCTGCTGCCCTCGGTCGTGCTGATCATCCCGCTCTACCTTCTGTTGGTTCAGATCGGCCTGGCGAACAACATTTTCAGCCTGGTGATCGCCTACACCACGTTCGCCTTGCCCTATGCGCTGTGGCTCCTGCGGTCCTTCATGGCCGGAATTCCGGAGGATCTTGAAAGCGCGGCATTGGTGGATGGCGCATCGCGCATGGGCGCCTTTGTGGATGTCATCCTGCCCCAGCTTCTGCCGGGCATCATCTCAACGGCGCTCTTCACCTTCATCCACAGCTGGAATGAGTATCTCTACGCTCTCGTTCTGGTGAACTCAGACGATGCCCGCCCACTCACGACGGGCGTGATGAACATGCTGGTCTCCTCTTTCAACATCGAGTGGTCCCTGTTGATGGCCGCCTCGGTGATGATGAGCGTGCCGCTGATCATCGTTTTTGCCTTCCTTCAAAGTTATCTGACCCGCGGCTTCGGCGCTGGCGGCGTGAAAGGTTAGTTTATGGCCGCTGTTGTCTTCTCCAAGGTCCGCAAAGAGTTCGGCAGTTTCACCGCCGTTCACGGGCTGGATCTGAACATTGAAGAAGGGGAGTTCGTGTCTCTGCTCGGACCGTCGGGCTGTGGCAAGACAACCACGCTGCGCATGCTGGCCGGTCTTGAATTCCCGACATCGGGCTCCATCGAGATCGGCGATCGCCTGGTGAATGATCTGGCTCCCGGTCAGCGCGACATCGCGATGGTCTTTCAATCCTATGCGCTCTATCCGCATATGTCGGTCGCGCAGAACATTGCCTACCCGCTGAAAAAACGTGGCGTACCGCCTGCTGAACAGCGCAAGAGCGTCGAGGCCACGGCCACGCTCTTGCAGCTGACCGAACTGTTGGAACGCAAGCCCCGGCAATTGTCCGGTGGTCAGCAGCAGCGCGTCGCACTGGGTCGTGCCCTGGTGCGTGACCCCAAAGTCTTTCTGCTTGATGCGCCGCTGTCCAGCCTGGATGCCAAGCTGCGCGGCTACATGCGGGTCGAACTGGTAGAGCTTCATCGCCGCCTTGGTCGCACCATGGTCTACGTCACCCACGACCAGTTGGAAGCGATGACCATGTCGGATCGCATCGCCGTGATGGACGGCGGTGAGTTGCAGCAGTTCGCGCCACCAACCAAGGTGTATGCCGAGCCGGCCAACCGCTTTGTAGCGAGTTTCATTGGCACACCCGCCATGACCCTGGTCGACGGTGAGTTAGCCCGTGAAGGCGATAGCTGGACGTTCAACACCGATGGTCTGTCGCTCAGCGTCGGCACGCTCGCCGATGCCGCCGAGGCTGGCTCTGCCTGTCTTGGTGTGCGCCCAGAAAATGTGCGCATCGGGCAAGGCTCGATCTCGGCCACTGTGAAAGTGGTGGAGAAAACCGGGCATGAGAACATCGTGTTCCTGAAGCTTGCCGGCGGTCACAGGCTGACGGCCCGCACCTCGGCACAGGAAGTGTGGCAACCGGGAGAAGCGGTCAAGATCGCGCTCGATGCCGATCACGTCCACATCTTCGGCCCCGGCTCTCGCGGTTCGCGATGGAACCGCCCAGCGGCCGCCCAGGAGGCGCCAGCACCCGCGCAAAAGACCAGCATGACACCCCCCACAAGCAAGACCGGTTCAACGGTTCAAGAGGCAACGCCATGAACAGAAACAGCGTCGATTGGTCTGGGCCGATGCCCGCCGTCACCACACCTTTTCATGGCGATATGTCGCTCGATGAGGAAGGCTTTGCCGCCAACATCGACAGCCTCTATGGCGCTGGCGCCACGGGTATCGTTGCCACCGGATGCACTGGCGAATTCTGGTCGCTCTCCATGAAAGAACGCGAGCGCCTGGCCAAGCTGACGGTTGATGCCTGCAAGGGGCGAGGTCCGGCGATTGTTGGCACCGGTTCAATCCGTGAAGGCGAGGTGATCGAGCAGATTGATGCGGCCAACTCGGCCGGCGCGGACGCCGTGCTCGTACTGCCCGCCTATTTTGTGCGCCTGTCGGATAGTGAGGTGATTGAGCACTTTGCCGCCATCGATGCGAAGGCCAGTCTGCCCATCGTTCTCTACAACATCCCTGGCAATGCCGGGAACGCCATCACGCCCGCCATCGCTGACAAACTGGCTGATCTCGACAATGTGGTGGCGATCAAGGAAAGCAGCGGCCAGTGGCAGAATTTCCACCAGACGCTCATCCGGGTCGGTGACAGGATCCGCGTCTTCTGCGGCCCGTCCTCTACCATTGGCGTGGCAGCCGCGCTGGCGGGAGCCGACGGCCACATCGATTGCTTCCCCAATGTCTGGCACGACTGCATTCAGCTTTGGTACAAAACTAAGGCTGGTCAGTTGAATGAGGCCTGGGCGCTCCAGGCCACCGGTCAGGCGATGACCGAGCTTTTCACCACCGAAGGCCGCACGCTTTATCCCTCCACCAAGGCGGCGATGGATGGGTTGGGCCTGCCTGGTGGCGGCGCGCCGCGCCCACCGCTTCGGCCGCTTGCCGGCTCGGCACTGACTGGCCTGTTCGCCGGTATGGAAACGCTGATCGGCCAGAAGAAAAAGGTAGCCTGATCCTCTCGGCGAGGACAGCACAGGAGATAGGAACAATGGATCTCGGTTTGAACGGCCGGCGGGCGATTGTGACGGCTGACAGCCGTGGCTGGGGCTTGGCAACGGCACGGTCGCTGGCGCGCGAAGGCGTGTCGGTGGTTATGAATGCGCGCAGCGAAGGACCGCTCGCTGAGGCAGCCAAAGCGGTCGAGGAAGAGTTTGGCGTGTCCGCAACACCGGTGGCAGCGGATTTCAACACCGATGAGGGGCGCAAGGCGATCCTCGACGCAGTTGGCGGATCGACCGACATCCTCGTCAACAATCCCGGCGTACGACAGGTCCCAACGACCTATGACGAAATCACCGCAGAGGACTGGCGCTACTGGCTGGAGGTTCACTTTCTGTCATCGGTCCAGATGATGCAGGCCGTAGCCCCGGCGATGAAAGCGCAGGGGTTCGGGCGCATCGGCTAGATGTCGGTGAGCTTCATCAAGTTCCCGCAGGTCGGTTTCGCCCACAGCCATGCCGCCCGGCTGGCCTTGTCTGGCGCATCCGCCGCGATGGTGAGGGAGTTGATCGGCCACAACGTGACGATCAATACCGTGTGCCCCGGTCTGTTCGACACCGACGCGCTGCACACCAACCTTCACGGTCATGCCAAGCGCGGCAACACGACCTATGAGGCCATCGTGCAGGATCGCAAGGACAACTGCCCGGCTGGTCGATTTGCCGACCCGTCAGAGTGCGGCGACCTGATCGCCTATATCTGTTCGGCGCAGGCTGGCTTCATGTCCGGCCAGAACATCGTCAACGATGGCGGTGTCTACCAAGGTCTCTTCTGATGGCGGGTAGCGCCGACGCGAAGGTGGTAATGGTTTCCGGTGGCGGCCGCGGCTTGGGAGCCGCGATCACGCAGCGGCTGCTGGATGATGGCTGGACCGTGTCACTCGGCTTGCGCGACGTCTCCCAGGCCGAAGCCTTCTCCGGTGCCCTGTCTGCCCATGCCTTCGACGCAACGGACCCACCGACTGCTGCCGCGTGGATGGATGGCACGATCGCTCGCCATGGTCGGATCGATGCGCTGGTGAACAATGCCGGCATCCTGCGCATGGTCGATTTCGACCAGGGCGATGAGGACGATCTGGACGCGATGTGGGCCATCAATGTGAAAGCGCCCTTTCGGGTCTTGAAGGCCGCACTCCCGCACCTGCGCAAGGGTGGACAAGGCCGGGTTGTCAACATTGCATCGACGGATGGCAAACGCTTTCGCGGCGGAACCTCCGTCGGCTACTCGATGACCAAACATGCGGTGCTGGCCCTAACTCAAGCGGTCCGTCAGGCCGCCTATGACGATGGCGTGCGTGCAACCGCCATCTGCCCCGGCGCCATCAACACCGAGCTGCTGGCAGGTCTGCCTGCGGTGACCCCCAAAACCGATCGCCTGTCGCCCGACACCGTCGCGGACATGGTTGCCGCGGTGCTGGCACTGCCCAACCAGGCGAGCGTGCCGGAGATTGTCATGAACACCCGCCTAGAGACGATCATATGAGCCTCGACACCCGCATCAACGATGAACTTGCAGCTTGGGATAGAGACTACCTGCTGCACCCAACAACGCACACGGCCAACCATGCGCGTGGCGATGTGCCCGGCCGGATCATAACGGGCGGCGAAGGCGTTTACATCAACGACCGCGATGGCAATCGGCTGCTGGATGCCTTTGCCGCGCTTTACTGCGTCAATGCTGGCTATGGCCGGACGGAGATCGCTGACGCCATCTCAGAGCAGGCCCACAAGCTGGCCTTCTTCCATTCCTTTGCGGGGCAGGGCAACGAACCGGCCATTCGTCTTGCCAAGATGATCATGGATCGTGCGCCCGACCACATGTCGCGGGTCTATTTCGGGCTGTCGGGTTCAGATGCCAACGAGACCAATGTCAAACTCGCCTGGCACTACAACATTCTGCGCGGGAAGCCGGAGAAACGGAAAATCATCAGCCGCTGGCGCGCTTACCACGGGTCGGGGCTGGTCTCGGGCTCCATGACGGGTCTGAAATCCTATCATGCCCGGTTCCACCTGCCGCTTGATGGTTTCCTGCACACCCATTGCCCTCAATATCTGATGCGTCCCGACCGGGATATGAGCGAAGCCGATTTCGTTGCCTATCTGCTAGCCGATCTTGAGGCGCTGATTGAGCGCGAGGGGCCGGAGACGATCTGCGCGTTTATCGGCGAGCCGGCCATGGGAACTGGGGGCATCATGCCGCCGCCGGAAGGCTACTGGGCCGGTGTGCAGGACATACTGGCACGCCACGACATCTTGCTGATGGCAGACGAGGTCGTCACCGGCTTCGGCCGGACCGGCGCGATGTTTGGCTCTGATTACTACGGCCTCAAACCGGATTTCATGACCATCGCCAAAGGCCTTACCTCGGCTTATGCACCCCTATCCGGCTCTATCATCTCCAAGGATATCTTTGAGGTCCTGATGCAAGGCACAGACGACTTCGGTCCACTTGCCCATGGCTGGACCTATTCAGCCCACCCGGTCGGCGCGGCGGCCGGCATCGCCACGCTCAACTTCATTGACGAGATGGGTTTGGATGATAACGCCAAAGCGATGGGGCCGGTCTTCCAGAATGCGCTCACCGAGGCCATGGAGGGCCAGCCCCATGTAGCCGAGATACGCGGCGTCGGGCTGATGGCGGCCGTTGAGTTTGCCGCCGACCCAGCCGAGCGTGAATGGTTCGCGCCTATGACTGTCGGCCCGAAAATCGCAGAGGCCATGGCCCAGCGCGGCGTGATCGCCCGCGCCATGCCGGAAGCCAACACGATTGGCTTCGCGCCGCCGCTTTGCATCACCGCTGACGAAATCTCCATCGTCGCCAAAACGCTCCGCGCGGCGGCTGACGACGTTCTGCTCGACTAAGGCACGCACATGACCAGCTTTTCATCCCTCGTTCGCGAGGCAAACCTTATTGATGGCCAATGGGTTGGCGCTGATAGCGGCCAGACCATTGATGTGACGGACCCGGCGACGGGCAAGACCATCGCCACCGTTCCAAATTCCGGTCAGGCCGAAACGCAGCGCGCCATTGAGGCAGCACATGAGGCTTTTCCAGCCTATGCCGGATTGACTCTCAACGAGCGTGTAGGGCTGCTGCGCAGGCTGCACGACGCCATTCAGGACAATCTGGAGCCGATGGCCCAGATGCTGACCGCAGAGCAGGGCAAGCCGCTGGCGGAATCACGCGCAGAGGTCGGGTCGTCTGCCGCCTATGTTCTGTGGTTTGCCGAAGAGGCACGGCGCACCAATGGCGCGATCATTCCCTCGCCCATTGCTGGCCGTAAGCTGATGACCACGCGCCATCCCGTTGGGGTAGTGGCAGCCATCACGCCCTGGAACTTCCCGTCTTCCATGCTAGCGCGGAAGCTCGGCCCGGCTCTGGCGGCTGGGTGCACAGTGATCGTCAAACCGGCTACCGCAACGCCGCTTTCCGGCCTGGTGTGGGGCCATCTGGCCGAGGAGTGCGGCTTTCCAAAAGGCGTCGTGAACGTACTGACGGGCAGCGCCCGTGCCATTGGCGGCGAGATCACCTCCAACCCCAAGGTGCGCAAGATCACCTTCACCGGATCGACGGAAATCGGCAAACAGCTGCTTGCCGAGGCAGCCGGCACCGTGAAGCGCATGTCGATGGAATTGGGCGGCAACGCTCCCTTCATTGTCTTCGATGACGCCGACCTCGATATGGCCGTTGAGGGCGCGATCATCGCCAAGTTCCGCAATGCCGGCCAAACTTGCATCTGCACCAACCGGCTGTTCGTTCAGGCCGGCATCTATGACCGCTTCATGGAGGCCTTTGCCAAGCGCGTTGCCTCGCTGAAGGTCGCGCCAGGCGCGGAAGAGGGTTCTGAGCAAGGGCCTTTGGTGGACGCAGCAGCCCTGTCCAAGATCGAAGAACTGGTGGCCGACGCGCTTACCAAGGGCGGCGATCTCGTCACCGGTGGCGGTCGGCACGATCGCGGCGGGCTGTTCTTCCAGCCGACGGTCATCGGCAATGCCACCTCTAAGATGCGCGTCACCGACGAAGAGATTTTCGGCCCCATCGCGCCAGTCTATCGGTTTGAGACCGAAGACGAGGCCATCCAGGCCGCCAATGACACCGTCTATGGCCTTGCCTCCTACGCCTTCACGACTGATCTCGCCCGTGCCTTCCGCCTTCAGGACAAGCTTGAGTACGGCCTAATCGGCATCAACGAGGTGCTCATCGTGGCGCCGGAAATCCCCTTTGGCGGCCTGAAGGAATCCGGCCTTGGCAAGGAAGGCTCCTGGCAGGGCATCGATGACTATCTGGAGACCAAATACACCTGCATCGGCGGTCTTTAGATCACCGTTACGATAAGGAGCGTTTGGTCAAACAACAGCTGAAGGCAGCAAGCATGGATCACACAAAAGGCCTGCAAACGCTGCTCGACAAGGCGGCGATCACCGATGTGATTCACGCCTACTGTTTCCACTTTGATCGCGCGGAACCAGAGGGCGTCCTTGGGCTCTTCACTGAGGATGCGGTCGTCGATTACGGCCCCGATGTGCCAACCATGACGGGTCTTGATGAGATCCGCCCCATGGTCGAGCGCGGACTTTCAAGCTTCTTCGCAGCAACCAGCCACCACATCTCCAACGTCACCATCAGCCTTGAGAGAGCGGATGCGGCAAGCAGCATCTGCTATCTTTATGCGTGGCATCGCTATCAGGATGGGCGTCCCAACAGCGAATTGTGGGGCCAATACCATCATGATTTTCAGCGAACCTCAGACGGCTGGAAGATAACGCGGCTCTACCTTTGTGCCGCCGGCATGGAGGGCTTCCATCGCGACGCCATGCATCCCATCGGGCGAAGAGCGGCTGCCACCTAAACCTGACTTTTGACAGCATCAGCACACTGTCCAACGGTGCTTTGAGCACCGCGGGGTAACAGGCGTTCTGCGTGAACGAAGAGGTGGTGAGCCGGCTGGGATTCGAACCCAGGACCGTTCGATTAAAAGTCGAATGCTCTACCAGCTGAGCTACCGGCTCTCACCAAGCGCGTGCCTAACAGCCTTGTGGGCGGACCTCAAGAGCCTCGCGGCCTTGTGACCACAGCTTCTGCACGGCTAGGTAATTCTTCTAAGGGTAAAGTGTTACTCAGAGGAGAACGGAACCGCAGAACCCCACAGAAACTCAGCGTAAAGCGAGCTGCTGGCCGTCAAAGATTGCCGGCAAACAACGTTGCAGGCCCGAGGCGACAAGCTGCGCGCAGAGCATCGCGGCATCAGCTGCATCGGGGATCGGTCCGACGACCAGACGCAGGTCAAGCGCGCCATTGCTGGTCTGTTGCAACAGGATGCGCGGTTCATAGCCATTAAGGGTGCTGTCGAACGCGCTCTGATGCTCCTGCCAAAGCCGATCGATGCCTTCCAGCGTTTCCGATCCGCCAATGTCGATGGCAAACGGCGTGGCGGACAGCATAACGTCCATGTCGGGGTTTTGCGGGAGCGCGCCGAGATTGGCGCCGTCTTCCGGCGCTGCTTCGGCCTCAGCCTCAGCGTCAGCCAATGCTTCCGCCGGCACAGTGTCGGTCTCGGCGGCCTCAACTGTCATCCCATCATCCGGCAAGTCATCATTGGCTTCCAATTCAATAGAGCCTGTCTCGGTTGGGTCGTCGCTTGGCTCACCAATGGCCATCGGCCGCATGCGCACAGCGATTTCGCCGCCTTCCACGGGGATCGGCGCTGGTAACACAACGCGTGGCGCCGGCACGAAGGCGATGTCCTCATCAATGCGGGCGGGTAAGGGCTGATCTCCGGCGGAACCGCTCGACTGGCCGACACTTGCGGTAAAGAGCGTGAGGTTACGCTCCAGATCATTCACCCGGCGCAGCGTGCTGCGGCTGGCAGCCTGCGAGGCGGCCAGCGTATCGCGCAAAGCCGCCATCTCGATCTTCAAATCGTCAAGTTGCCCCTGCATGGACATGCCGGGCAGGGCGGTTTCCACCGTTCGGCTCGGCAACACCTGCGGCTGGTTGATCGATCCGGTGATGATCGGGTCGACATCGCCCATCATATCGGCCGGTGCAGAAGCAAACTGAGAACCGGTGCCGGAGGGCATCGGCGCAAGCTGAAGCGCTGCCGCCAGCGCGCCAATGGCCACAAAAGCGCCAGCGCCCCAACCGTACACGGCAAGACGTCTTTCGGGCGCTTCCTTTGGAGCCTTGACGGAAAATCCGCGTGCTGCCACCGCTTTATCCTGTTTTGTGAACGTGCGAAGGCGTGTTCAACCCATGCATGAGTCGCCGCTTCGCGTCCAATTTCCGCACGCTAGGCGCTCAATGGTTAACAACTGTTAAGCAAAGCCGTTTCATCAAGGCCTGGCGCCGCTTTTGCCCACTCTCTCCCTGCCGCCGAGGACGTTTCCATGGCTCCGACCGACCCGAAAAACGCAACCGCCATCATTCTGGCCGCCGGGGAGGGCACGCGCATGCGCTCCGCCCTGCCCAAGGTCTTGCACCAGGTCGGGCATCTGCCGTTGATCGCCCATGTGATGAAGGCGGCACGTGCGGCGGGGCTGGATCGGCCGCGTCTGGTGCTCGGCCATGGCGGCGAGGCGGTGGAAGCCGAACTGACCAAACGGGGGTTGGCCTTCGATGTCGCCGTGCAAGCTGAGCGGCTTGGCACCGGACACGCGGCGATGATGGTGCGCGATGCCGGGCTTATCCCTGATGGGCCGGTGATGGTGCTTCTGGGCGATGCACCGCTGATCCGCCCGGAGCTGATCACGGGCGCGCTGAGTAAGCTGAACGATGGCGCCGACCTGGTGGTCGTCGGGTTCGAGGCCGCCGACCCAACCGGCTATGGCCGACTGATCGTCGACGGTGGTCGCCTGCAAGCCATCGTCGAAGAGAAAGAAGCCGACCCGGCGCAAAAGGCCGTCACGCTCTGCAATTCCGGCCTCATGGCCTTTGGCCCCGGTGTGCTGGAGCCGCTGCTTGCTGGCCTCACCAACGACAATGCCAAGGGCGAATACTACCTCACCGACGCCATTGCCCTCGCCGGCAAAAAGGGCTTCACCGTTACCTACACGCTCGCCGATGAGGCGGACCTTGCTGGCGTCAACACCAAGGTGGAGCTTGCCGAAGTGGAGGCGGAGTTCCAGGCCCGCCGGCGCACCGAACTGATGCTCGCCGGCGTCACCATGCAGGCGCCCGACACCGTGATGCTGGCGCATGACACCGAGATCGCACCGGATGTGACGCTGGAACCCAACATTGTCTTCGGCCCCGGCGTGAGCATTGCAACGGGCGCCACCATACGCGCTTTTTCCCATCTGGAAGGGGCCACGGTGGGAGAGGGCGCGCAGATCGGCCCGTTTGCAAGGCTGCGCCCCGGCGCGGACATCGGGACGGATGCCAAGGTCGGCAATTTCTCAGAGGTAAAGAAGGCGACGCTGGGCGAGGGCACCAAGGTCAACCACCTCTCCTATGTCGGCGATGCAACCGTGGGCGCCGGCGCCAACATCGGGGCCGGCACCATCACCTGCAATTATGATGGCACCAACAAGCACGAGACGGTGATCGGCGAGGGCGCCTTCATCGGCTCCAACAGTTCCCTCGTCGCACCCGTGACCATTGAAGACAGCGCCTATGTCGGCTCCGGCAGCGTGATTACGAAGGACGTACCGGCTGGGGATCTGGCGATAGGAAGGGGGCGGCAGGTAAACTTGAAAGGGCGTGCGCCGAAGAAGGGGTAAGCGGGAAGGGCTGGTTAGAGCCCATTCTGGCGATGCCGTTAGCTTTGCTGACTGTCACTTCCGGCTCTTAATGGACCTTCAGACAAGTTACTAAATGCGGCAATCCGGCCCGTATTTCCGACTTTCGCGTCGGCTGCACCAGTTACGGCTGGCGGGAAAAGACCCGACAAGGCGGGTCAAACGTGAGCCAAGGCCATGAAATAATCTGTTTGCCGAGCACAATTACATTTCTTGCAGGCTCTCGACATCGAAGTCATAGTCGTCTTCTGCGAGTGAATACTCGACGTACCCAATATCAATCGAGGCCGGTGCGCCGAGTAATTCCACATCTTCGATTTCATAAGTGGTCGAGTTCTCATCGTCGGGGTCATCGAGAAAGTGACTACATTCAATGAGTAGATAGGCGTGGAAGTCCGTTTCCTGCTCAATGGATGTTGATCCCATAGGCACATAGTCTTTGTCTATCGAGTCTCGAATAGAAAAGCTGATATCAGCATATACATTGGCAGTAATGAAAGCAGGAACCCGAAAGGCAAAAGTCCCGTTGCCGACCCTTATCACGTCTATTTCTGTGCTGCCGTCATCCAATCCTTCGATTTCATAGCTTACCAGCGACAAGCTGGCGCCCTCGTCTTCTCCCGGGAGAGGGCCATCAAATTCCAGATAGGGAAACTCCGATTCAACAGCGGACTCCAGTCGAGCCTGAAGCATGGCGACCGTGGCATTGCCCTCGGCTTTTATGGCATCCAGCACGGCCTTAGCTTTTGGGATGGTCTCTTCGGCAAGCTCATTGAGCAATGCCATCGCCTTTGCCAGGTCATCAACAACGTCGATATGTTGGCAGTGATTGGCGAAAGTCTTCCAATCTTCGTCATCGCTGACCGCAAGAATTCTCTTCTTGTTGTCTTGGGCCCAGCTCTCAAGGGATAGCAGCGCGATAGCGTCTGGGATTTCGTTTTTTTTACCTTTGCTGGCAAATGGGGGTTCATTCTTGAAATACTTATCGAGGATTGGCTTGATCTCAGCTCTGTCTGCAGCAACGATCTCGGCACCTGTCTTGGCGAGAAACTCAGTCATCTGCTTTGTGGCATGATCGCCTGGCTGCAGCATAGCGTCTCGAACGGCTTTGAGAGCGGCCAACTGATCCATCTCAAATTGCCTGTTAGCGGAGCCCGACTTGATGGCCTTCGCAAGTGAGTCCTGTGCTGATTTTGCTTTCTCGGTTAGTGCCTTGTGGATTTCACGAAGATTGATTTCCGATAGTATGAATTTGACCAGGCCATCTTTATATTGGTCAAGCTGTCCGACAATTCCGGTATCAAGCTCAAGTCCGTTCGCATAAATGACCTGTGTGTCAATAGTAATTGCATCATAAGACATTCGCTCAGAATACCAACTAGTTATCGACTCGACCACAGGTTTATCAATCAAGCAAAACGTCAAAAAAGGACTCGCTTCTGTCCTAGGGAGCTTTCAATTTCGTTGTCGTCAAGGCCACGAAGTGGACAGTGACTACATCTATTTCGGTGGTAGCGTTGTCCGCATAGCTGCCTACTAACCGATTAGCCTGTCCCCCACTCACTCCAACCTTCCCTTAACGATAGACTGTGAAAGGCCACGTGATTGGCACGCCATTCGTCCGCCCGCTAACCGCAAAGCAACGGCCGGGCGGTAAGACAGACCCCCGGCCCATGGTACGGACCGATCAAGGGGGCTTTCATGTGTGGCATCGTTGGGATTTTGGGCACCGCGCCCGTTGCCGATGACATTGTCGATGCTTTGCGCCGGCTGGAATATCGCGGTTACGATTCCGCTGGCATTGCAACGCTGGAATCCGGCGCGCTGTCTCGCGTGCGGGCCGAGGGTAAGCTGAAAAACCTCGCCGGCAAGCTGCACGACGCCAAGCCGCAGGGCCATGCCGGCATCGGCCACACCCGCTGGGCGACCCACGGTGCACCGACCGAGCGCAACGCCCACCCACACCAGGCGGGCAATGGTGCCGGCAAGGTGGCCGTCGTCCATAACGGCATCATCGAGAATTTCCGCGAGTTGCGCGATGCGCTCGCCGCCAAGGGCATAACCTTCGAGACCGAAACGGATACGGAAGTCGTCGCCCAGGCCGTGGCCGACAAGATGGGCGAGGGCCTGTCGCCGGAAGACGCCGTGCGCGCCGTTCTGCCGACGCTGGAAGGCGCGGTCGGCCTGGCGTTCCTGTTCGAAGGCCAGCCGGACCTGATGATCGCAGCGCGCAAGGGCTCGCCGCTCGCCGTCGGCCATGCCGAGGCCAAAGGCGCCAAGTACATCGGGTCGGACGCCATCGCCTTGTCGCCCTTCACCAACGAGGTGACCTATCTGGAAGAGGGCGATGTCGCCTTCATTTCGCGCAAGGGCGTGACCATCGAAACCCAATGGGGCAAGCCGGTTGAGCGCACCAAGGTGACGTCGGAAGCGCGCGCCTATGTGATCGACAAGGGTCACCACCGCCACTTCATGGCGAAGGAAATTGCCGAGCAGCCTGAAGTCGTCGGCCACACGCTCGCGCGCTACATCGACCTTACCCGCGACCGGCTGGCTCTGCCGGAAGCGCAACAGATGCTGAAGGACGTGAACCGGCTGACGATGTCGGCCTGCGGCACGGCCTTTCTGGCGGGTCTGACGGCGAAGTACTGGTTCGAGCGCTTCGCCCGCATCCCGGTCGATATCGATGTCGCCTCGGAGTTCCGCTATCGCGAGCTCCCGCTCGCGCCGGGGGGCATGAGCCTGTTCATCTCGCAGTCGGGCGAGACTGCCGACACGCTGGCGAGCCTGCGCTACTGCAAGGAGGGCGAGCAGACCATCGCCTCCATCGTCAACGTACCGGAGTCCTCGATCGCGCGGGAATCCGACCTGTTGCTGCCCACGCTCGCGGGCCCGGAAGTCTCCGTCGCCTCCACCAAAGCCTTCACTTGCCAGCTCGCAGTGCTTGCCTGTCTGGCGGTCGCGGCAGGTCGCGCCAAGGGCAATCTGTCGGAGATGGATGAGGACAAGCTGGTGAAGGCGCTGATCGAAGCGCCACGCCTGATGAACGACGTGCTGGCGTTGGGGGGTGAGATCGAGGCCATCTGCCGCGATGTTCTGCTGCACGCCTCCCATGCGCTTTTCCTTGGTCGAGGGACGAACTTCCCGCTCGCCATGGAAGGCGCGCTGAAGCTGAAAGAAATCAGCTACATCCACGCCGAAGGTTATGCCGCCGGTGAGTTGAAGCACGGCCCTATCGCGCTGGTCGACAAGGATATGCCGGTACTGGTGGTGGCGCCCTATGACCGGGTGTTCGAGAAGACCGTCTCCAATATGGAAGAGGTGGCCGCGCGCGGTGGCAAGATCATTCTGATCACCGACCAGAAGGGCGCCGACGCCGTCTCGCTGGATGCGGTCTCCAAGATCGTCATGCCAGACATGCCGGCCACCATCACGCCGCTTGTCTATGCTGTCCCCTTGCAGCTCATCGCCTACCACACCGCTGTCATCCGCGGCACGGCTGTCGATCAGCCACGCCACTTGGCGAAGTCCGTTACGGTAGCGTAGTCCGCTCGCGCGCAGGGCGTGGTCGGGACAGGACGTACCAGGCCGACCAGCCCCGCACGCCGCCGGCAAGGGCGATCCACAGCGGGTCGCCTGTCGCGATGATCGTGATCGCCATCCCGAATGCCATACCGATCACCGCGGTGATCTTGCTGCGCCGCCCAATGGCGCCCTCGTTGAACCAATCCCTAAGCGGCGGGCCAAAGCGCTTGTGCTGCAAGAGATAGCGGTTCAAGGCGGGCGTCGAGCGGGCAAAACAGGCTGCCGCCCCGATGAGAAAAATGGTTGTCGGCATCACCGGCACCCAGATGCCAACCAGACCCACCGCCAGCAAAAGTCCGCCCAGCAAGCGGAAAAAGGTAACCTCCAGCCGGCCACGTCGTCGGTTTGCATTTTGAGGTGTTGGGCGTTCGGGGGGCATCGCCGGGGATCGCTCCACGTGGGGTGAGGAACCGATTGGGCATGTAGACATTCAAACGCCGACGTCAAACCGCCTGGTGCCAATTCGTGAAAGCCGGCTTAGAACCTGTGCTTGCGCTGCGGCCTTCAAACCTTCACATAGAAGAAGTGCCAACCAATCCGCATTGACCATCCCCCATGCAGCCTTCCGACGATGATGACCATCATGAACGCCACCGCCAGGCGCGGCCTGGCGCACGCCTGAGGAATTATTTCTTCACCGGCGTTATCGTGGTCGCGCCGGTGTCGATCACCGTCTACCTGATCTGGACGTTCGTCACCTGGGTGGACCGGCTGGTGAAGCCGCTGATCCCGGCGGTCTACAATCCCGACACCTATCTGCCATTCCCGGTCCCTGGTTTTGGCCTGGTTGCGGCCATGTTGGTCATCACGGTCACCGGTTTTTTGGCCGCCAATCTGGTCGGGCGATCAATTGTCAATTTCGGCGAAAACTTACTCGACCGCATGCCGTTGGTGCGCACGCTTTATCGCGGGCTGAAGCAGATCTTCGAGACGGTGCTCAACGAGCGGGCCAACAATTTCCAGTCCGTTGGTCTCATTCAGTATCCGCGGCCTGGCTTGTGGGCGGTCGTGTTTCAGTCGACTGAAACCAAGGGCGAGGTTGCCGCCAAACTGCACGATGACGGCCAGGACGATTTGGTCAGCGTGTTCCTGCCAACCACGCCCAACCCAACCTCGGGATTCTTGCTCTTCGTACCACGCAAGGACCTGATCCAGCTCGATATGAGTGTGGAGGACGGCGCGAAACTGGTGATCTCCGCCGGCCTCGTCGTGCCCGAACATCAAGCCGAGCTTGCCGGCCTGGCGGCCAAGGCGAAGGGTGCCTCCAAAGCTCGCTCCAAGCCCAAGACTGTCCGCAAGGCCAAGCCGACTTCCAAACCTAAAGAGAGCGCCTGATCCCACTTTGCTCCGGTTAGCCGGACGCCATCAGACGGATCGCGCTATCGCGCCGGAACAGCTGCAACAAAAGCCGAAGCGCCTGCCCACGTTCAGAACGCAAATGCGGGTCTTGGGTGACCACCAGCCGCGCATCGTCATGGGCGAGCGCGATCAGGTCCTTGTCGAGCGTGGCGTCAGCAACCTCAAAATCCTTGAAGCCACTTTGCCGTGTGCCGAGCACCTCGCCGGCGCCACGCAGCTCCAGATCGCGCTCGGCCAGCACAAACCCGTCATTGGTCTCGCGCATCGCTTCCAGGCGCGCTTTAGCCGTCTCGCCCAAAGGTGCCGTGTATATGAGAAGGCATGTTGACGCCTCGTCGCCTCGCCCGATGCGGCCACGCAACTGATGAAGCTGGGAGAGGCCGAACCGTTCGGCCTGTTCAACGACCATGATGGTGGCATCGCGCACATCCACGCCGACTTCCACCACGGTGGTCGCCACGAGAAGCCGCGTCTCGCCGGCCTTGAAGGCGGCCATGGCAGTATCTTTCTCGTCCGACTTCATCTGACCATGGACAAGGCCAATCTGGCTTGCAAGCGTCGGACCCATGGCCTCGCGCAGCGCCTTGTGCCGATCGATGGCAGCGGTGAGATCCACCTCATCGCTTTCCTCCACCAGCGGGCAGATCCAATAGCCCTTGGTCCCGGCTTCGATGGCTGCCTTCAGACGCGCGACAACGTCCGAGAGGCGCTCCATCGGCACCGCACGGGTATCGATGGGTTTGCGCCCCGCTGGCTTCTCATCAAGCTTGGAAACGTCCAGATCGCCATACCAGGCCATGACCAGCGTGCGCGGAATGGGCGTTGCCGTCATCGCGAGCAGATCGACAGCGGCGCCCTTGTCAGCAAGCTTCAGCCGCTGGGCGACGCCGAAGCGATGCTGCTCGTCGATCACCGCAAGGCCAAGCTGGTGGAACTCGACTTGATCCTGGATCAGCGCATGGGTGCCGACGATGATATCGATGCCGCCATCGGCCAGCCCCTCCAAGATGGAGGCGCGCGTGCGGCCCTTTTCGCGGCCTGTCAGGATCGCGACACTCAGACCGGCCGGCTCGGCAAAGCCGGAAAGCGTCTCAAAGTGCTGGCGGGCCAGAACTTCCGTCGGTGCCATCAGCGCGCTTTGCGCCCCGCTTTCAGCAAGATCGGCCATGGCAAGTAAGGCGACCAGCGTTTTACCAGCCCCCACATCACCTTGCAGCAGACGCACCATCCGGTCCTTGGAGGCAAGGTCGGCCCGGATTTCGGCATGGGCGCGTTGCTGTGCGCCCGTCATTGCAAAGGGCAGGGCACCCACGACTTGCTGCGCCCGCGCACCTTGGAAGGATCGGGCTATGCCCTTTCCGGTGATCGAAAAGTGCCGGATGAGCGCCAGCGCCAGTTGGCCGGAGAGTATCTCATCGAACGCGAGCCTCCGACGTGACGACCCTGCCATGGCGTGCTTGTCGTCAGACAGGTGGATCGCGTGCAGTGCATCGGCAAAGCTGGGGAGCTGCCCAAGGCCGGGGTAGCTCCCAGCCAGCCACTCAGGCAGGTCGGGCAGGGCCGGCAGCGCGCCGGCAATCGCCTTGCGCAGCGCCTTCGGCATGACCCCCGATGCCATGGGATAGATGCGCTCCAGCGCCGGAATGGTGTCAGCTTTGGCAGTCGGCACCGCATAGTCCGGGTGCACCATCTGCCGGTGGCCGTTCCAAAGCTCCAGCTTGCCGGAGATCGTGATGTCCGCGCCCACCTCATAAAGCGGGGCCAGCCAGTCGGCGCGCGCATTGAAATAGACAATCTCCAGATCGCCCGTCGCATCTTCGGCTGTAATGCGCACCGGCCGGCCATAGCGCGCGCCATCCAGCCCGCGCGCATCGGCAATAAGCACATCCAGCGTCGCAATCGTGCCGGGCTGCGCATCGCGCACCGGTACACGCTGCGTCCGGTCCACCACCGCTATCGGCAAATGCAGCAGAAGATCGATCAGCGTGGCTGGTGGCGTGGCCCCGTCCGGCAGCACCAGACGCGACAGCGCGGCCTCCATTTTGGGGCCAACACCGGAGAGAACAGAAACGGGCCGAAACAGCGATTGCAGGCGTTCATCGCGCATCACAAAGCCATAGGCGCGAATGCTGCTCATTCCAACCGTCTAGGCAGCTTAGAAGGCCGGGTGACAGGCTGCCAAAAGGCCGCTAGAAGGCGCGCCTGATCACCACAGGAAAAACGCCATGAGCGACGAGACAGGCCGCAGCGTCACCGGTATGGGGCGAACTTCCAACGGGCTGGATGCACGCCGCAAGCGCATGATGTTCCGTGCCTGGCATCGCGGCACCAAGGAACTGGACATTCTGCTCGGTTCGTTTGCCGACCAGCATCTGGGCGACATGAGCGACGATGAACTCGACGCCTTTGAAAAGCTTATGGAAGTGCCTGAGCCTGATCTTTACAACTGGATTGCTGGGCGCGAGGCCCTACCTGAGAATTATCAGGGCCCACTGATTGAGCGCCTCATCGCCTTCCACAAAAAGGGTGGCGCGGTGTTCATCGGCTAACCGATCCAACCGTCAAAAAACACGCATGTCTTCCCCCCTCTACACCCTTCCAAGCCTGCATCTTGATGAGGCAGGCACAAGCACCCTGTCGGCCATGCCCGATGGATTGCTGCCGCTTGCGCTGGCCGAAATGGCAGCTCAGCAGGACGGGGCCGTACTTTTTGTTGCACGCGATGGCCCACGGGCCCGCACGGTGGAAGAGGCGCTGGCCTTCTACGCGCCCAAGCTGACGGTCTTGAACCTGCCGCCATGGGACTGTCTGCCCTATGACCGGGTGTCGCCGTCTGCCCATGTGCTGGCCAAGCGCCTGTCGGTTCTGGCCAAGCTTTCCACGTATCGCGAGAGCCGAAAAAAGACGCCAATGGTCGTGCTGACCACGGTCAACGCCATCGTGCAAAAGCTGCCACCGGCAGAGGTTCTGGCGAGCCAGGCGCTTTCGCTGGCACCCGGGCAGGCGCGACCGATGGAAGGCGTGCTCGCCTATTTGGAAGCCAATGGCTACGACCGCACGTCAACGGTGCGCGAGGCCGGCGAATACGCCGTGCGCGGGGGGATTGTCGATCTGTTCCCACCGGGCACAATCGCCCCGCTCCGCCTCGATTTCTTCGGCGCCACGCTGGAATCAATCCGCACCTTCAGCGTTGAAACACAGCGTTCGGAAGAAACCCGAAGGTCGCTTGAGCTTCTGCCGATGAGCGAGGTGCGGCTGACGGATGAAACCATCCGCACCTTCCGCCGCAACTACGCCATGCAGTTCGGCGCGCCGTCGCGCGATGATGTGCTCTACACGACCATCTCCTCTGGCCGCCGCGTGCAGGGGATGGAGCATTGGATTGGCCTGTTCGAACCGGACATGGTGCCGCTGACGGACCATCTTCCCGGTGCCCCGGTGGTGCTCGATCATCTGGCGATGCCCGCGCTTGGTGAACGGCTGGGGACAGTCGAGGATTACTATCAGGCGCGCATCGACGTGCTCGAGCAGCAGGGCGAGAAGGCCGGCTACAAGCCAGCGCCGCCCAGCAGCCTCTATCTGGATGAAGAGGCTTTCAACGCAGCGCTGGACGGCCGCGCGCGGCTCGACGTTTCGCCATTCACCGAAGACACGGTCGAGGGTCGCAACCTTATCGACGGCGCAGCCAAGCAGGGCCGCTCCTTCGCCGCCGAACGTGCAAGCAGCGAGCGCAACTTTTTCGATGCTGTGCGCGCGCAGGCGGCTGCCATGGTGGATGCGGGCAAGCGCGTGGCGATTGCCTGCTGGGCGGAAGGCTCGCGCGACCGCATGGCGCAGGTGCGCGCCGATCACGACCTCACCAACGCCCGGTCCATCGCCAACCTTACCGAGCTAGCTGACGTGCCCAAAGCGCTGGTCGGTCTCGCCGTCCTGCCGATTGAGAACGGCTTTGAGACCGACGACCTCGCCGTCATCACCGAGACCGACATTCTGGGCGAGCGCATGGTGCGCGGCACGACCCGCCGCACCAACAAGGACGCGCTGACCGAGGCTGCGACCCTTCAGCCGGGCGATTTGGTCGTCCATGTCGATCACGGCATCGGCAAGTTCGTCGCCATGAAGACGCTCGATGTCGCCAGCGCACCGGTGGAGTGCCTGGAACTGCACTATGCCGGTGGCGACAAGCTGTTCCTGCCCGTTACCAACATTGAGCTTCTGACGCGCTATGGCGCGGACGGTTCGGAAGCCAATCTCGACAAGCTCGGCGGCGGCGCCTGGCAGGCTCGCAAAGCGAAGCTCAAGCAGCGCATCCGCGATATGGCCGACAAACTGATCCAGATCGCCGCCCAGCGCGCCATGCGCACAGCGCCGCTGATCGATCCGCCCGAGGGGCTCTACGAGGAGTTTGCGGCCCGCTTCCCCTACGAGGAAACCGACGATCAACTGCGCACCATCGAAGCGGTGATGGAAGATCTTTCCGCTGGCCAGCCCATGGACCGGCTGGTGTGCGGTGATGTCGGCTTCGGCAAGACCGAGGTTGCCCTGCGCGCCGCCTTCATGGTCGCGCTGTCCGGCCGTCAGGTGGCGGTGGTCGTGCCGACCACGCTGCTTGCCCGCCAGCACTTTGCGACCTTCAAGGAGCGCTTCAAGGGCTTCCCGGTCAATGTCCGCCAGGCTTCGCGCTTTGTCGGCACCAAGGAGCTTGCTGAAACCAAAGCTGGGCTTAAGGACGGCACTGTCGACATCGTCGTCGGCACCCACGCATTGTTGGGCAAGTCGGTCAGCTTCAAGGATCTGGGTCTGCTCGTCATCGATGAGGAGCAGCATTTCGGCGTTGCCCACAAAGAGCGCCTGAAAGAGATGCGCGCCGATGTTCATGTACTGACGCTGTCGGCCACCCCTATCCCGCGCACGCTGCAACTGGCGCTGACAGGTGTTCGGGAACTGTCGCTCATCGCCACGCCGCCGGTTGACCGTCTCGCCGTGCGCACCTTCGTCTCGCCCTACGACCCGCTGATCATCCGCGAAACGCTGCTGCGCGAGCATTTCCGCGGCGGGCAGAGCTTCTATGTCGTGCCGCGCATCAAGGATCTGGAAGAGGTCCGCAGGTTCCTGGAAGAATCCGTGCCGGAGGTGAAGGTTGGCATCGGCCACGGCCAGATGTCCGCCTCGATGCTCGAAGAGGTGATGGAGGGTTTCTACGACGGCAAGTTCGATGTACTCCTCTCCACCACCATAGTGGAATCTGGACTCGACATTCCATCCGCCAACACGCTGATCGTCCACCGCGCCGATATGTTCGGTCTGGGTCAGCTCTACCAGCTTAGAGGCCGTGTCGGTCGCTCCAAGACGCGGGCCTATTCGCTCTTCACCGTGCCGGCAGATCGCAAGATCACAGATGTCGCCGAGCGCCGCCTGAAGGTCCTGCAAAGCCTGGAAACGCTGGGCGCGGGCTTCCAATTGGCCAGCCACGCCCTCGATATTCGCGGCGCCGGCAACCTGCTGGGTGAGGAACAGTCCGGCCATATCCGCGAAGTTGGCTACGCGCTCTACCAGCAGATGCTCGAAGAGGCCGTTGCGTCGCAGAAGGAAGGCGCAGATGCGCTTGAAGATGACGGCCAGTGGTCGCCACAGATCACCCTGGGCACGCCGGTGATGATCCCCGAAGACTATGTGCCGGACCTGCAACTGCGCCTGCAGCTTTACCGCCGCCTGTCAGCGCTCGACAATGTCGATGAGATCGACGGTTTTGGCGCGGAGATGATCGACCGGTTCTGGCCGCTGCCATCCTCTGTCGAGGGTCTTTTGAAGCTCTTCTACATCAAGGTTCTGTGCCGCCGCGCCCATATCGAAAAGCTTGATACTGGGCCGAAGGGCGCGGTCATTGGTTTCCGCAACAATGTCTTCCCCAATCCGGCCGGGCTGATGCATTTCATCTCTGACCAGGGCGGCCAAGCGCGCGTGAAGCCGGACCACAAGGTGGTTCTAACACGCAATTGGGGCAGTCTCGACGCCCGCGTGAAGGGCGCCGCGGTGCTCGCGTCAAAGCTTGCGAAGATCGCCGAGGAAGAGCCGGTCGCAGCCTAGCCAAAAGGGCTGGGCAGCTTGAAGGTCAGGCAACCGCCTGATCGAGATCGCTTTCAACCGCCCCGTCGGCTTCTTCTTCAAGCTCGGGATAAAGCCGTTGCGCCTCAATGCCGTCAGGGTCAAAAGTGCCGCCGGGCGTGAGTGGTATCTCGCGGACCAGATGCATCTTCACCGGCAGGCCACCATCACCAATGCCGCTGTCGCGCAGCATGCCGCGCACATCGTCGAGCTCCGGCCAAGTGGCCGTGCCATCCTGGCTTGGGCGCGGCTCCACCGCCACCTCCACCCGGTGCCCGAGCATCGGATCATCAACCGGGAAAGCAATGGCATCGTTCCATCGGCCCGTCAGGCCAAGCGCTCGGTTGATCATGAAAAGCGAAACCGCCTGCCCACCGACGAACAGCGTTTCGCCACCGGCGAGCAACAGATAGACTGGTTTGCCATCATCGCCATCGCCCAGGCGAAGCGGCATTCCCGTCGGCACGTAGGCCGATGAACGATCGTTTTCGGCCTCGGCGGAGGAGCGCAGACCGCGGCGCGCCGGCTTGGCCGCAAGTGCCCCTTCCAAGAGCAGCTCGCCGCTTGTCAGTTCACCCGATTGGCTGTTGGGTTTGGCCGCGCCGGAGAGCTTCACGGTACCAAAGCGCATGGGCTCGCCGGTGCTCGATGACACCACGATTGGCCCTGGCTTGAGATAGCTTGCGCCATCCTCCCGGCGGAACGCCTGCACCAGCCCAAGCCCACCGCAATCGCACAGCACCGTGCCGCCGGTGGCCTCCGTGCCTCGTGGCATCGGACCTTGCGCAATCCATGTGCCGCGGCGGCGGTTGGAGCTGGCCCCAACAGGATCAATGCCGGCCAGCGCTTGCTCTGTTGCCAACGCCGCCGGCAAAACGAGGCGATTGTGCGCCTCTTCTTCCAGCCAAAGACGCAGCATGGCGGTCAGATCGGGTTCCAGAGGATCAAACAGGCGCACCTGGCCGCCCACCATCAGGGTCGGCAGCATAGCCGCCATCAATCCATGAGGACTCACCGGATCATAGGCCGTGCCGATGACGTGGGCTGAGAGAAAGCCGCTGGCCATGGCGCAGGCCATCACCTGGCTTAGAAGTTGGCCCTGGGTGCGGCTGATGGAGGTCACCCGACCGTCGGTTCCAATCCGCAGCATGTGCACGCGCCCATGCTGTTCTGGCCGGGCCGACTGCATGCGCGCATCGTTGGTTTCCAACACCTCCTTCTCGGGCTCAGGCAGCGCACCCAGATCAATCGTGCCATCTGGTCCGTCGCCAAACCGCCCAACCAGCCGTACTGTGAAAAGCCCGGCGGCGCTTTCCATCAATCGCGTGGGGTCACGGGTGGCCGCACCATCTTCTTCGACTTCACCACAAACGCCCGCATCGATGGCAAGCTTTGGCGCATGGGCAACCGCACCATCGGTGAGCTGCCGGGCACTCAGGCCTTCCGCAACAAGGCACAAGTCAAGTCCCGCGCGCGCGGCCGCTAGCATCACATAACGGCCTTCAATCCGCCGGCCGGCCCTCAATAAGATGCAGTCGCCAGGTCCATAGCCCGACTGGGGGAAAAACCCAGTCAGCCGATTCACCTCGCCATCAAGCTGGGCATAGGTCGTTGTTGTTCCGTCTGGCTGCTCGGCGAACAGGCTATCGGGACGTGAACGGGCAAACTTGGCCAGCAGGCTGCCAATGTTCATTTGGCCCCAGGCTGGGCAGGCACGCACGATGCCTCCGGCTGTTTCGGCTGCCATCACTCCACCCAAATCGTGCTGGGTTGATAGAATTGGTAGCCGCGTACGGGCCTGGTTTCGGGGAAATGAACCTGCGATGCGTGCGCGATCCATTCCGCCGGTGCGTGGTAGTGCGGGATCATGTAGCTGCCTGAAATCAAAAGCCTGTCGAGCGCCCGAGCGGCGGTCACCAGTTCATCGCGTGTTGTGGCCGCGACCAGCGCGTCAATTGCCACGCCGACGCCTGGCTCGCTGACACCGGCCATGTTCCATGAGCCCTCCACATCGGTTGTGGATGGTCCAAAACGGTTGCGCTGTTCATTGCCTGGCGACAGGCTCTGGTACCAGGCATAGGGGATCATGTCGTAATCAAACACCTGCCGTCGCGCCTGATCCTGCGCCGAATCGACCACGCGAACGGTCATCTCGATCCCTAGCAATTCCAACGTCTGCGCATAGGAAAGCGCCACACGTTCGGCGCTGGCCGAGGCAGTCAAAAGCTCGAAGGTAAAGGGGTCACCGGCCTCATTAACAAGTGTGCCCTCGTTCAGCGTCCAGCCGGCTTCGCGCAAAAGGCCGAGCGCCTCGCGCAGCTTGGCGCGATCCTGGCCGGATCCGTCTGAGACTGGTGCACGCCATGCGCCATCCATGACGTCGGGCAGCACAGCCTCTTCATAGCCCGCTAAGAGGGCCCGTTCGGCATCGCTCGCCGGTTCGTCAATGGCGGAGAGGTCGGAACCGAAAAAGTAGCCCTCGGTGCGGGCATACTGGTCAACGAAAAGCGACTGGTTGCTGCGCTGGAAATCGAACAGCAGGGTCAGCGCCTGGCGCACCCGGACGGCGGAGAAAATCTCCCGGCGCGTGTTGAAGACATAGCCCACCGCCGGCTTGGGGTGCTGGTCACTCAGCGCGCTTTGTACGATCCGCCCGTCTAGGGCTGCCGGAAAGTCATAGGCGCGCACCCAGCGCACCGGGTCGCCTTCCGAATAAAGATGCACGGTGCCGCGCTTGAACGATTCAAACAGCGCTGTCTCATCGCGAAAATACTCGTAAGCGACCTCATCGACATTGTACTGGCCGCGCATGGAAGGAATGT
>JBHJIX010000158.1:0-45612 GCA_050043025.1 Cohaesibacteraceae bacterium | reverse complement strand
TCTTGATCCTGTGATCGAGACGGTAGAGCGACTTCGCGCAGCGCTTCCTGATGAGGTGACCTTGCTGGGGTTTTGCGGCGCGCCTTGGACGGTGGCGCCCTATATGGTTGGTGGACGCGGCAGCACTGATCAGGCCAAAGCACGCTTGTTTGCGCTCCAGAAGCCAGACGCGTTTGCTCGTCATATCGATCTGCTGGTTAAGGCGTCCGAGCGGTATCTTTCCCGACAGATTGAGGCCGGTGTCGATGCGGTGCAGATCTTCGACAGTTGGGCGGGATCGCTGAGTCCGTCTAGTTATGAGCGTTGGACCGTCGACCCCATCAAGAGAATGACCGCAGGACTCAGGCGTTCCCATGCTGACCCGCCAGTTATTGGGTTCGCCAAGGGAGCCATGCATGATCTTGGACGATTCGTTGCCGAAACGGGCGATCAAGAGGTTGGCCTGGATTGGACAATCGACGTTGCGGCCGCTCGCAAGCAAGTTCCGTCATCGATGGTGACGCAAGGCAACATCGATCCCCAACTGATGATCGTGGGCGGTGCCGCTTTGGATGCCGCGGTGGACCGCATGAAGGAAGGCGCGGCTGGTTTGCCGCATGTCGCCAACTTGGGCCATGGCATCACACCGGATGGACGCATTGAGAATGTTGCGCGTTTTATCGCGCGGGTGCGAGAGGGTTCCTGATGGGTCCTGAGGTTCTCGGCCATGGCTAACGATTCGGAGGCGCAACAAGCCAGAAAACTCGGTGAACCCACAAGGGTCGCTCAATGGGGTGGTCATCTTCTTGCGACTGGGATTTTAGCTGGTGCGATTGGGCTTCTGGTGTGGCTTTTGCCGTCTGGTGCTTACCTCTGGATGAAGGCACTGCACGTCATCGCCGTGATCGCCTGGATGGCAGGGCTTCTCTATTTGCCTCGACTTTTTGTTTATCACACGGAGGCGGGCGTTGGCTCGCCGCAGGCTGAAACGTTCAAGGTCATGGAGCGTCGCCTCATGAAGGCGATCATGACGCCGGCGATGATTGTCGCGACTCTTACCGGTTTCTGGATAGCGATTGCCGTTTTTCAATTTCAGGGCGGCTGGCTGCATGGCAAGCTCGTGCTGATCTTCGGGCTTTACGCAGTTCATGGACATCTGGCAGCCAGCGTACGCCGGTTTGCCGCTGATAGGCTGACGCGGTCCAGTCGGTACTGGCGCTTCATGAACGAGGTGCCGACACTGTTGATGATCGTCATCGTTATCTTGGTGATCGTGAAGCCGTGGAGTGGCTAGGTTGGGCGGTCGCTTCCCGGAGAATGGGTCGCACCGAGCAATCGGTTTCGGACTCTTGATAAACGGCAGCGGCTGGCCTAAATGACGGTCAGGCAGTTTTGCACCGCGTTCTTCACTTCCCCGACCTTTGATCCGTCAAACCTGAAGATCCTTGGCCTTCCCATTCCGGGCGAGCCGTGCAGCGCTGATGCGGGCATTCGTCCCGCGCACCTATCTCCCGCCTTTGCCTCCTGATCGTTTCGATCGCCTCCGCCGCCCAGCCTTATGACAGGCCGGTGGCCGACCAGAAAAATCACCAGACCCCTAATGGAAGAAATTCGCCTCCAGGCCCTCAAAACCAAATCCCCGACCGATCTTCTGGCTCTTGCTGAAGAGTTGGAGGTGGAGGGTGCCAGCGCCCTGCGAACGCAGGAACTGATGTTTGCTATCTTGAAGCGTTATGCCGATCGCGATGTTGAGATCGTCGGTGAAGGCGTTCTGGAAGTCCTTCAGGATGGGTTTGGTTTTCTCCGCTCGCCGGAGGCCAACTATCTTCCCGGTCCTGACGACATTTATGTTTCGCCGACCCAGATCCGCAAATTCTCATTGCGCACTGGCGATACGGTGGAAGGCATTATTCGCAGTCCCAAGGACGGTGAGCGCTACTTCGCCCTGGTGAAACTGAACACGATCAACTTTGCCGATCCGGAGAAGGCGCGGCACAAGGTTCATTTCGACAATCTGACGCCGCTCTATCCCGATGAGCGCTTCAAGATGGAAATAGACGATCCGACCATGAAGGATCGTTCAGCACGCGTTATCGACATGGTGGCACCGATCGGTAAAGGCCAGCGTGCTTTGATCGTTGCGCCTCCGCGTACCGGTAAGACGACGCTGATGCAGAACATCGCGCATTCCATCACGACGAATCACCCGGAATGCTTCCTTCTGGTGTTGCTCATCGATGAGCGGCCAGAAGAGGTGACCGATATGCAGCGCTCGGTGCGTGGCGAGGTCGTTTCCTCGACATTCGATGCGCCCGCGCAGCGCCACGTGCAGGTTGCCGAAATGGTGATCGAGAAGGCCAAGCGTTTGGTCGAGCATGGCCGCGATGTGGTCATTTTGCTGGACAACATCACGCGCCTCGGCCGTGCCTACAACACCGTGGTTCCGTCGTCGGGCAAGGTGCTGACCGGTGGTGTTGCTGCCAACGCGCTTCAGCGTCCCAAGCGCTTCTTTGGCGCCGCCCGTAACATTGAAGAAGGCGGTTCCCTCACCATCATTTCAACCGCGCTTGTCGATACCGGCAGCCGCATGGATGAGGTGATCTTCGAAGAGTTCAAGGGCACGGGTAACTGCGAGATCGTTCTGGACCGTAAAGTCTCCGATAAGCGTGTCTTCCCGGCGATCGACATCCTCAAGTCCGGCACCCGGAAGGAAGAGCTTCTTGTACCGAAGGGCGATCTTCAGAAGATGTTCGTTCTGCGGCGTATCTTGTCGTCTATGGGAACGGTTGATGCGGTCGAGTTCCTGCTCGACGCGCAGAAGGCGACCAAGACGAACGCTGAATTCTTCGATACGATGAACACTTAGGGCCAGAGGATTGGTCGACATAAACGGCCGATCGATTTGGAGCTGGAACAATGGCGGAATCACGGACGGTTGCGGCTCTGTCGTCCGGCCTTGTTCCGTCGGGCGTTGCCGTTATTCGTGTGTCGGGGTCCAGGGTTCGATTCGCTCTCGAAAGGATTGCCGGATTTGTTCCTGAGCCGCGCTACGCACAACGGTCGACGCTCTGTGATCCCAATAGCCAGGCACCGCTCGACGATGCCCTGGTTTTGTTTTTCCCTGGGCCTAACAGCTTCACTGGTGAGGACGTCGCCGAGTTGCATTGCCACGGCGGTCGTGCAGTCGTGGATGGCGTGCTGGCAGCGCTTTATGCGGTGCCTGGCATCGAACCCGCCGAGCCAGGTGAGTTCACCCGGCAGGCGTTTTTGAACGGCAAGATGGATCTCACGCAGGTTGAGGCCGTGGGTGATCTCATTCATGCGACGACAGCCAGCCAGCGCGATCAGGCGATGGGCCAGTTGGCTGGTCGCGGTCGCGATCGTGTTCTTGCATGGCAAGATGCCATCACAGATATGCGCGCTCTGATTGAGGCTGACCTGGATTTCTCTGATGAGGATGACGTGCCGGGCTCGGTTGTCGATTCGTTACCGGAACGGCTAGACGAGCTTATCGGCGAGCTTGAATGGGAAACTGAGAGCCATTGGTCGGAGCGGCTACGAGACGGGTTTCGCGTTATTTTGGCCGGCGCGCCAAATAGCGGAAAGTCCACACTGCTAAACGCTCTTGTGGAACGAGACGCGGCGCTGGTGTCATCGGAGGCGGGGACCACGCGGGATGTCATTGATGTTGCCATCGATATGGAAGGCCTTCCGATTGTGTTGAGCGATACGGCGGGTCTTCGTGATGAGCTTATGCCGGTGTCTGCCGTAGAGCAGATGGGAATCGAAAAGGCGCGGTTATTAATTGGTGACGCAGACTGTGTGGTTTGGCTGCTCGGTGGCGATGATATTGGCGCCGATTCAGCAACCCTTCCACTTGCCGATGATTGGATTCGGATCCGTTCCAAATCTGATCTTCTGGGCTCGAAGCGCGCTTGGGCAGATGATGTTCTCTTGGTTTCCGGTGTTTCCGGTGATGGACTGACAGAACTTCGTTTCGCTATCGCCAGTTCGATTCGTAAACGATATGAATTCGGTGGCAGGCCCGCGCAACAGGATGTGGCGCTGGATGCGAGGCGTCGCGAGGCGCTGACGTTGAGCTTAGAAGAGCTGAAGGAGGCCTCCCGGTTGCTTGGCCGCTCAGACCGGTCCTTGGACTTGGTGGCAGAGAGCCTGAGATCGGCGTCCTTCCATCTGGGTCGGATCACCGGGCACGTGGATGCAGAAGGTGTGCTCGATAGGCTTTTCTCGCGCTTTTGTATCGGGAAGTGACGGCGTTGTTACTGGGCGGGGTTGTGAGTGTTTCACGTGAAACATGCGCACTTCTTGGAATCCTGTTGGTGTTCGATTGACTCTTGATTCGGCTGTAAAAACGAGTCACCTGCATCAGCATCTTCTTGTTTTATCAGCTGGCTCTGTTTGGCGTTGGCCAAGCACAGCGACCTTGGAGCGCTTCGATGGCCCAACAGGGTGCGTCTAACGATTTGCCCTTCGATGTGATCGTCGGCGGCGGTGGCCATGCGGGCTGTGAGGCCGCCGCGGCCTCGGCACGCCTTGGCGCCCGAACCGCCCTTATCACGTTGAAGCTCGATGCCGTTGGCGTGAGGAGGTGCTACCCGGCGATCGGTGGATTGGGCAAAGGCCATCTGGGTCGGGAGGTGGTTGCACTCGATGGACTAATGGGACGTGTTGCCGATCAGGCAGGCATTCAGTTCCGTTTGCTCAATCGACGCAAAGGGCCAGCCGTCCAGGGTCCGCGTGCTCAGGCCGACCGCAAGCTCTATCGTGAAGCGATGCAAGCCGAGTTGGCAGCGCTTGAGGATCTCAGTCAAATTGAGGGCGAAGTAGCTGATTTGGTCGTCAGTATCTCTGGATCCGTGGAAGGCGTGTTGCTTGCAGACGGCCGAACGGTTCGCTCTGGTTCAGTTGTTCTGACAACTGGAACTTTCCTGGGCGGCCTCATTCATCTTGGTGAGAAGAGTTGGCCGGCAGGCCGGGTTGGGGAGGCACCATCCATAGCACTGGCCAATCGCTTGCGAGCGCTCGACTTGCCGATGGGCCGTTTGAAAACTGGTACCCCTCCCCGGCTGGATGGACGCACGATTGCGTGGGATCGCTTGGAGGAGCAGGCCGGTGATCCAGACCCGGTGCCGTTCTCGACTTTGACGGAAGCCATCACCACACCACAGGTCTCCTGCGCGATCACGCGGACAACGTCCGAGGTCCATAAGATCATCGAGGCTAATCTCAGTCGCTCGGCGATGTACTCCGGTAGGATCGACAGCCGAGGGCCGCGCTACTGTCCTTCGGTTGAAGACAAGATCGTTCGCTTCAAGGACCGTGAAAGCCATCAGATATTTCTGGAGCCTGAGGGTCTGGATGACCATACGGTTTATCCCAACGGCATCTCGACCAGCTTGCCGGAAGATGTCCAGGCGCAGATTGTTGCGGCTATTCCAGGCTTGGAAGAAGCTGTCATTTTGCAGCCAGGCTACGCGATAGAGTATGACCATATCGACCCTCGTGCCTTGGATCGGACATTGGCGTGCTTAGCCTTGCCTGGTCTGTTCCTGGCCGGCCAGATCAATGGGACCACGGGCTATGAGGAGGCTGCCGCGCAAGGTGTCGTTGCTGGTCTGAATGCGGCGCGTTCGGTTTCTGGTCATGACGGCATTCGATTCGCCCGTGAAACGAGCTACCTCGGCGTGATGATTGATGACCTTGTCACGCGTGGCGTGACAGAGCCCTATCGCATGTTCACCTCTCGTGCAGAATATCGTTTGCGGCTGCGGGCCGACAATGCAGATCAGAGGCTGACTCCGCTGGGCACCGAACTTGGTCTGGTAGGAAGTGAACGGGCAGCCGCTTACTTTGAGAAAGCCGATAGGTTGCAGGCGGCGCGATCGGCCTTTGAGGCGGCGAGTGCCTCTCCTCACGAGCTTGGTCAATCCGGCATGAGCTTGAAGCACGATGGTCGCCGTCGATCGGCTTTTGAAGTCCTGGGCTTTCCGCACGTGGAACTTGATGCGGTTCTCTCGGCCTGGCCGGAGCTTTCTGTCCATGAAAGGCCCGTGCTTGAACAATTGTCTGTCGATGCGACCTACGCGGTTTATGTCGAGCGACAGGATGCCGAGGTTCAGAATCTCCGGCGTGAGGAAGATACTGCTATCCCCACTGATTTGGATTATGGCGCGTTGCCGGGACTATCGAATGAGCTGCGACAAAGGCTCGAAGCCTCGCGACCGCAATCCTTGGCTGAAGCACGTCGGCTGGAAGGTATGACGCCCAGTGCACTAGCGTTGATCTTGGTTCATATCCGCAAGCTTGCGGCCTAGGCTTTGATTGATCTGTTGGGAGGCGCGGCGTGAACGATCGCGACGATGATCGATTCGGGCTCGAAATGGCCTCCGAACGATCAGGAGTGATGCTGGCTTCTGATGTTCAGGAATGTCTTCTGACCTACGCGGATCTGCTTCGTCGCTGGCAGGCCGCTCAGAATTTGGTTGGGCCGGATACGATTAAGGACCTCTGGACTCGGCATGTGGCGGACAGCCTGCAGCTGATACCCCTGATCAAGCAGGCCTTACGAGGTCGCGACCCAGAGACCCATTGTAGTACCGGTATCGACCTTGGTACAGGCGCCGGCCTGCCAGGCATGGTGCTGGCCATAGTTCTGTCGGACGACCAGGCGTCGTCACAGAACGTGTGTATGCATCTGATCGATTCCAATCAGCGCAAGGCCGCCTTTCTGCGCGCTGTTTCACGTGAAACAAACACGCCGGTGACCGTGCACGGGCAGAGGATCGATGCTGTCAAAGCCGACGATATACCGGCCAACATCGTCACGGCCCGAGCCTTGGCACCACTCACCAAGCTCATTGCGTTGGCTGATCCGTGGCTCACAAGAGGCGCGACCGCTTTTTTTCACAAAGGAGGGGACACAGAGTCGGAGATCACGGCTAGGTCAGACGCGGCAGATTAAAGTGAGGTACAGCATGTCAGTGAGATTGACCCTAACAGCCGAATCCTCCAGATTCGAAGGCTGGATGCGCCGTCATAAAGGCTCGACCGATGATGAACACGCCCCCCATTCCTCCCATTCATGGCCGTCCGCGGGTTATCACCGTGGCGAACCAGAAAGGCGGCGTTGGTAAGACGACGACGGCAATCAATCTGGGTACGGCGCTTGCTGCTATTGGGGAGCGTGTGGCGATCCTGGACCTTGACTCCCAGGGCAACGCGTCGACGGGCCTTGGTATTGCGGGCAAGGATCGCTCCGTGACGAGCTATGAGGTGATGGCCGGCGAGGCAGGGATCGAAGAGGCGATGATGCCAACGGTCGTTCCGGGCCTTTCAATTGTTCCCTCAACCGTTGATCTTTCCAGCCTTGAGATGGAAATTTCCAGCGACCCCCAACGCGCCTTGCGCCTTCGGTCTGCCCTCCATCGCTATCAGTCCGCCCAGTCAGCGCTCGCTGCTGACCAGCGCCTTTCCTACATTTTAGTGGATTGCCCACCGTCGCTCAGCTTGCTGACGGTCAACGCCATGGCAGCATCGCACGCCGTTCTGGTGCCGCTGCAATGTGAGTTCTTCGCGCTTGAGGGCCTGTCGCAGCTGCTTCGGACCGTCGATCAAGTGCGTGGCGCCTTGAACCCCGCCCTCATCATCCACGGCATCGCGCTCACCATGTTTGATGCGCGCAACAACCTTTCCTCTCAGGTGGTTGAGGATGTGCGCAAGGTGATGGGCGATAAGGTCTATGACACGATGATCCCGCGCAATGTTCGTCTATCAGAAGCGCCGAGCTATGGCCGCCCGGCAATTCTGTATGATTTCAAGTGCGCTGGCAGCCAGGCCTACGTCAAACTGGCGCAAGAAGTGATTGAGCGTGAGCGCCAGCTTCGCATGGCGGCGGCGTAATCCGCATGGCCGAAAGGGAGAGTGTGGCGATGGCCGATGATGCCTCCAAACGCCGGCTGGGACGTGGCCTCGCGGCGCTCATGGGTGATGCCGTGCCGGAATCGGTTGCTGTCGACCAGGCTCGACAAGCGCGTCGACTGCCCATTGAGCAGATTGAACCCAATCCACAGAACCCGCGCGGCACGTTTTCAGAAGAGGCTCTGGACGAGCTCACGGCCTCGATCCGGGAGAAGGGCGTCGTTCAGCCGCTCCTGGTGCGGATGCTTGACGAAGGCCGCTATGAGCTGATCGCTGGCGAGCGACGTTGGCGCGCGGCCCAGCGTGCTGGCCTTGATGCCGTGCCCGTGGTGGTGCGGGAGGTAACTGATCAGGAGTCGCTGGAACTCGCGATCATCGAGAACGTCCAGCGTGCCGATCTCAATGCGGTTGAAGAAGCGCTTGGCTATCAGCGTTTGATTGAAAGCTTTGAGTACACCCAGCAGGATCTGGCGACTGTGATCGGCAAAAGCCGCAGCCACATCGCCAACACGTTGCGTTTGTTGAAGCTGCCTGAAGGCGTGCAGAGCTATGTGTCGACCGGCGCTCTGTCTGCTGGCCATGCACGGCAATTGATCGGACGAGACGATGCGCCGGAATTGGCACGCCGTATTCTGGACGAAGGTTTGTCTGTCCGAGAGATTGAGCGGTTGGTGCAGGCTTTGGACGGCGCAGGAGACGAAGCTCCAGCTACATCGGCCAAGAAAGATAGCGCCAAAGCCGGTCGGGATGCTGATACGCGCGCTATCGAGGCAAAACTCTCTGACTTGTTGGGTCTTGGTGTGAGTCTCAAACCCAAGACCGATGGCTCTGGCGCCCTTACCATCCGTTATGCGACACTAGAGCAGTTGGATGATTTGCTGCGCCGTATTGGCGCGTAACACACTGTTTTTCTTATTAATTTCGACAGTCTGCTGTGTTCGCGTCGCATCGTCTGTTCCCGTGATGCGGGACGCTTAGGCTCGGGAACCTTGAGCGCGTCGCCCTTCGGAGGCGATGCGTAGCACCTGACGCTCCAGCCGGATCGGGCCGAGCCTAGGCCCAAGGCGTTGCTCTACGAGTGCCTGATCAAGCTCATCAATCGTTCGACGGATTTTCGCTGCGTTCCAGAGCGTTAAGGCGCGCTCAATGTGCGGCCGCCGTTTGAAAAACACCGGCGGACGGGCTCGACTCACCACGCTATTGGTTGAGCTTCCCCTATCTATATCGATTCGCATCCGTTCCAACTGCTGAGCGTGGCGCATAAGCATGCTGCCGAGCACCGAGGCGTCCACACCTTCGGACAGAGCGTGATGCATGGCGGTCAGGGCATCGGATGTGCGGCCGGCGAAGCTAAAGTCGGCCACGTCCATCATGCTGTGCGCGGCACTGTCGGTGAGGCATGCCTCGACATGGTCGATCGTGATGGTGCCGTCTTTCAGAGCATAAAGGCACAGCTTCTCAATTTCTGCCTTCGAAAGTGCATGGTCGGCGCCAAGCAAGCTCAAGACCGCCGTTTCCGCCTCTGATGAAATGGCCAGTGCGAACTGGCTACGGGTTTCGGCAAGCAATGCGGCAACGTCCCGGCGATCAGCGGCATAGCAAGCTATGGCGGCGCCGGCCTCGGTTTTTTCGATTCGGGATCGCAACGGATGTGACTTTTTCAGATCTCCTGCCAGGATGACGACCGTCGCCGCCTGTGGTGGCTGTGCCAGCAATTGTTCGACCGGTTTGACCAGTGCTTTGGGGTCGTCCATGCGGGCGACAACCACTTTGTTGCCGCCGAACATGGCCACGCTATCGGCCTCTTCGGCGATGCGTCCGGGTTCGGAATCCAAGATGTTGGGATCAAGATCGATGCACGCCATGGGATCGGGTGGATCGCCCGCCAGCGTTTTGATCAAAGCCTTGCCGCGGATCTGTACCCGGCCACGGTCAGGTCCGTGGATCAGAATGATGGGTTTGGCCGGATCGGGGCGATTAATGAACCGATCAATGGCTTGGCCTTTGATTTCGGCCATCGGTTTTAATCGGCGAGAGTAGCTGCGAGTTGCGCCTCGATGATCGCTGCAACCTCCCGCGCAGCGCGTGCCTGGGCGTCCTGCGCGGCGCGTTGATTGGCAAAACGCTGTTCCACCGAATCATACGACGCGTTGGAAAATACTGTGTTGGAGGCAAGCGGTTGATCTTCGCCAAGGACAAAAAGCTGATAAGTCGCGGTCACGCGCACCGAGCGCGCGAAAGCGGCACCCGTCCCACTGACACCGAGGGTCTCTTCGGCGCTCGTTGCCCGCAACGCCAAACGGTAGCGCGTCGGAGCTGCGCCACTGTCGACCCCAAAAAAGAGCTCGTTGCGCACAAGCTGGGTGACGCGATCGGCTGGCGGATCAATGCTGATGCCGGCAAGAGCTGCTCGGGTTGGTGACGCGTTTAGTCCAGACCCCGGCGCGGCATCCCCGTAAAGTGGGCGAACCTGGCACCCGGCCGCTCCGAGTGTGGCGACACCAAGACCGGCCAGTAGAAAACGACGTGAAATCAATGCTTTCGATGATCTAGACAACGAGATTCACAATCCTTTGCGGCACCACTATCACCCGTTTTGGAGTCGCGCCGTTCAAGAGCCTTTGGACTTCAGGGTCGTTCATGACCAACGCTTCCACCGTCTCTTTATCGGCGGATTTGGCCACGGGTATGTCACCACGCTTCTTACCGTTCACTTGGATCGGCAGGGTAAGGGTGTCATCCTCTAGCAGGGGGCTGGCAACCTCGCTCCACTGCTTGGTGGTCAACATGGTCTCGTGGCCAAGCTTGACCCATGCCTCTTCGGCCAAGTGGGGTGTCATGGGTTGCATCGCTTCAACCAGGAACGAGGCTGCTTCGCGCAGTGCCCAGTTCAGCCCCGGATCACTGTCATCTGATGCCAGCGCTTTACCAAGTTGGTTGGTCGCATCGTAGTTGCGCGCCACCGCGCGGGTGAAGGCGAGCTTCTCGATATCGTCGGCGACCAGATGCAGCATGCGGTGCGATGTCTTGCGGAGCGAGAGAGCCGTTTCGCCGAACGTTTCGGGCTTTTCACCCTCCATGGCGGCCGTGCGCGCGGCAACATGCTGCACCAGGCGCCAAACGCGCTGAATGTGCCGGTGCGCGCCTTCGGCGCCAGCGTCGGTCCATTCGATATCGCGATCCGGCGGAGTGTCCGACAGCATGAACCAACGGGCGGTGTCCGCGACGTAGGTCTCGATGATTGTCGTTGGGTCGACGACGTTCTACATCGACTTCGACATGGACTCGATTGAGCCGATGGTCACTCTCTCACCGGTGTCGACGTGGCGGGCCTTGCCATCCTCAACGATCACCTCCTCGGGGAACAGCCAGCGGCCATCCTCGCCCTTGAACGTTTCATGTGTGACCATGCCCTGCGTGAACAGGCCCTTGAACGGCTCGCTCATGTTGAGATGGCCAGTCGCTTTCATCGCGCGGGCGAAGAAGCGCGAATAAAGCAGGTGCAGAATCGCATGTTCCACGCCGCCAATGTACTGGTCCACCGGAAGCCAGGCGTTGGCGACATCCGGGATTGTCGGTGTCTCGGCCTTCGAGGCGGTGAAGCGTGCAAAGTACCAGGAGGAATCGACGAACGTGTCCATCGTGTCGGTTTCACGGCGTGCCGGCCCGTCACATTTTGGGCAGGGTACCTGCTTCCATGCGGGGTGGTGGTCGAGCGGGTTGCCTGGCTTGTCGAAAGTCACGTCGTCAGGAAGCTGAACCGGCAAATCTTCTTTTGGTACAGGTATGACACCGCAGGTCTCGCAGTGGATGACGGGGATTGGGCAGCCCCAGTAGCGTTGGCGCGAGATTCCCCAGTCGCGCAAGCGATACTGGGTAACGCCCTCACCCCATCCCTGGTCTTCGACAAAAGCGATGGTCTTATCGACGGCCTCGTCGCCCGTGGCTTCGTCCAATCCGGCGAAATGGTTGATCCATTTTACCTTTTCGCTCTTCTGAGGCACGAACGCATCATTCTCGACCGGCGATGGGTTCGTCAGCGAAACGAAGGTGTCGGCCACCGGCAGATTGTATTTGCGGGCGAAGTCGAGGTCGCGTTGATCGTGCGCCGGGCAGGCGAAAATGGCGCCGGTTCCGTAGTCCATCAGGATGAAATTGGCGACCCAGACCGGCAGTTCCCAGTTGGGATCAAGCGGGTGCTTCACGGTGAGCCCGGTGTCGAAGCCCATCTTGTCGGCTTGCTCCAGATCTGCCTCGGACGTGCCGAGGCGATGGCATTCGGCCACAAACTTTGCCAGCTCATCATTGTCTTCCGCGAGCGCTTTCGTCAGCGGATGGTCTGGTGAAAGGCCAACAAAGCTCGCGCCCATCAGCGTATCGGGGCGGGTGGTGAAAACCTCAATGCCGTCATGGCCCTGGGTCGGCTTGGTCATCTCAAAGGCGAAACGCAGGCCCTGGCTCTTGCCGATCCAGTTGGCCTGCATGGTGCGGACTTTGTCCGGCCAGCGCTCAAGGCCATCCAGCGCTTCCAGCAGATCATCTGAGAAGTCGGTGATCTTAAAGAACCACTGGGTGAGCTCGCGTTGCTCAACCAGCTCACCTGAGCGCCAGCCACGACCATCGATCACCTGCTCATTGGCGAGCACTGTCTGATCTTCGGGGTCCCAGTTCACCCGGCTTGTCTTGCGGGTAACAAGACCCGCTTCCAGAAAATCAAGGAACAAGGCTTGTTGCTGGGCGTAATAGTCGACATCGCAGGTGGCGAACTCGCGCGTCCAATCGAGCGACAGGCCCATGATTTTGAGCTGGCCGCGCATATGATCGATGTTGGCGTAGGTCCAATCCTTGGGATGAACCTTGTTTTGCATCGCCGCGTTTTCTGCCGGCATACCGAACGCATCCCAGCCCATGGGGTGCAGGACATTGTAGCCCTTGGCGCGCATGTACCGCGCGACGACGTCACCCATCGTGTAGATGCGCACATGGCCCATATGGATGCGCCCGGAGGGATAGGGGAACATCTCCAGCACATAGTATTTGGGGCGCGGATCCTCATTGTCTGTGACAAAGACGCCAGCTTCTTCCCACCGGGCCTGCCAATTAGGCTCGACCGTCTGCGGATTGTAGCGTTCGCGCTCGGCCTTGGAGTGGCCATTGGCACGAGGAGTTGAGGCGTTGGGGGTCGTCATACCGGTCATCGTCTTGAAAAAGGGCCGTTTGGAGGGGATTTCGGCGCGAGCGGACCTTCACCAGAAAGCGCGGATGTGGTCAACACCAGCGGGTTCTACGCAATGGCCGAAAGGACTGGGTATTGAGTGATGCGGTGACACGATTGGCGTCGGTTCAGGCGCGTTTGGCTGATGCCGCTCAGGCCACCGGGCGAGATCCTGCCGATGTGACGCTGGTCGCTGTCTCCAAAACCTTCGATGCGGAGGCCATTGTGCCCGTAATCGCTTCTGGCCAGCGGGTGTTCGGCGAAAACCGGGTGCAGGAAGCCATGGGGAAATGGCCAGGCTTGCGCGGCCAATCCGCCGAACCGCTCGAATTGCATCTCATCGGGCCGCTGCAATCCAACAAGGCCAAGGAAGCGGTCGCAACCTTTGATGTTATTCAGTCGGTGGACCGGGAGAAGATTGCGGGCGCGCTTGCCAAGGAAATGGAAAAACAAGGCCGTCACCTGCCCTGTCTGGTGCAAGTGAACACCGGGCTTGAGCCGCAAAAGGCTGGCATCGCGCCGAATGAGGCGGCCGCCTTTGTTGAGCGCTGCCGCAACGTTCATGGGCTGGAGATCCAAGGGTTCATGTGCATTCCGCCGGTGGAGGCGGATGCCGCTCTCCATTTCCGCGAGCTGGGTGCTCTAGCGGACGAGACAGGATTACCAGTGCGGTCGATGGGGATGAGCGGCGATTTTGAAACCGCGATCGCCGAAGGTGCCAACCATGTACGGGTGGGCAGCGCAATCTTCGGTGCACGGGCTCCTTTCAAGCCAAAGGGCTAAGGCGTTTCAAAGCACGCGAATCACTTTTAAGCCGCTGAGGTGTGACGCAAGGCGACGAAAGTCATCCACTTTCAGCGCGACACAGCCTTCTGTGGGCTTCATTTGACCGTTCTCGATGCGGGCCTGATGCAGAAAGATGGCCGACCCGCGCGCCTGGGAGCGGCGGGAGATGTTCCCGTCCAGAACGCTCAGACGGTCATAGAGGTGGTCATCCCGCGTCAGTGTTTCATGGGAAACGGGCCAGGGCAGGCGAACCTGCTGGTTGTAGCGCGGGGTGAAAGGCGCATCGCACCAGCCGTCGGACGCGTTGATCCCCCTCCAGCGCGAACTGGGTCTATGTACCCGATCAGCCCGGAATCGGCCGGATAGGAGCCGAAGTCCACCGCGCGGCGTTGCGCCGTCTCCCTCTCGTTTCAGTCCGCTGATCCCGCTGCGTCCAAGCGCACAGGTCAGCACCCTATCGGCCAGGATCAGCTTACCGAGATGCTGACTGCCCGGGCCCTGGGCGGCGCGACGAACGTGAGCCACCTTCTGGCGGTGTCCTTTGCCCGATGACGCCGTCGTGACTATCCGCCGCCGCATTGTGACCCTCTTTGAACGCATTTCCTGATGAAACAGTGCCTTCTTGCGCCCGGATGGCCGGTTGCCGTAAAGCTGGCAGACCATTCGGCGCAGGTGTCGATGTCAAGCAAGATGAGGAAGTTACATGAGCCGACGCATGTTGCTCATTGTGGATGATGACACAGAACTCGCGGGCGCCTTGCAGGAGCAGTTCGCGCTTTATGACGAGTTCGGGACGCATCATTGCGACAGCGCACAGGCTGGAATTGCCTATGCCCGTGCCAATGAACTTGATCTTGTCATCATGGATGTCGGGTTGCCGGACCTAGATGGCCGGGAGGCGGTTCGCCTTCTGCGCAAGAATGATTTCAAGGCGCCTATTATCATGCTGACCGGGCACGACACTGATTCGGATACGATTCTGGGTCTGGAAGCCGGCGCCAACGACTATGTCACCAAGCCGTTCCGCTTTGCCGTGCTTCTGGCACGCATTCGTGCGCAGCTGCGCCAGTTCGAGCAGAGCGAAGACGCCGTTTTCCAGATCGGCCGCTACACGTTCAAGCCCGCCGCTAAGCTGATGACGGATGGCGATGGCAAGAAGGTGCGTTTGACGGAAAAGGAAACATCGATCCTGAAGTTTCTCCACAGGGCCGGCGGCAAGCCTGTTGCGCGGGATGTTCTTCTTTCCGAAGTGTGGGGCTACAATGCCGCCGTGACCACGCACACGCTTGAAACCCATATCTACCGGTTGCGGCAGAAGATCGAATCCGATCCAAGCCGGGCGGACCTTCTGGTCACGGAAGCGGGCGGCTACAAGCTGATCTCGTAGCCGCGTGAGAAACAGGGCAGCGCATGAGCCTCGCCTCGGACATTGCCGTCTTGCGGCGGGTGCCATTCTTTGAGTCGTTTGGCGACGAACATCTGCGTCTGCTCGCCTTCGGCGGCGAGAACATCAAATACAAAACCGACGATGTGCTGTTTCACATCGGCGATGCGACCGATGGTGGGCTGGTTATCCTATCGGGCCAGATCAGCCTGAGCAAAGATGGGGTTGCCGATGACGGTGAGCGCTTCAAAGTTGGCAGCCTGATCGGACAAAGGGCGCTCTTAACGCCCACCAAGCGGCGGGCGACAGCGGTGGCCGTCAGTCCGGTGGAGGTCATGCTGGTCCGTCGATCTTTGTTTTTGCGGATGCTGTCTGAGTATCCGGACCTTGCTGCTCGGCTTCACGAGCAGATGTCAGCAGCACATCATCGCCTTACCGACCAAGCTGTCGCCGTCGTTGGCGACGGCTGACCAGGCTTCGTTCGGTCATCAGGCGTAATCGACAATCACCGGCGCATGGTCGGAGGCCTTTTCCCAGCCGCGTGCATCGGTCAGAACCTCGACAGCCTCTGAGCGGTCGGCCCATTTGGGACAGGTCCATACATGGTCCAGCCGACGTCCGCGGTTGCTCGCTGCCCAGTCGCGGGCGCGATAACTCCACCAGGTGTAGAGCTTGTCGTCCATCGGCACATGGCGGCGCATGGTGTCCGCGTAGCTGAGGGCTGAGCGTGCTTTTTCAAACAGCTCGGTCTCCACCGGCGTGTGCGAGACGACCTTCAAAAGCTGTTTGTGAGACCAGACATCTTCCTCATAGGGCGCGATGTTGAGGTCGCCTGCAATGAGCGTTGGTCTGGTTGAATCTGCCTGTAATTTCTGACCCATTTCGGTAACGAAACGTAGCTTGTGATCAAACTTCGGATTGGTCTCAACGTTCGGTTCGTCGCCGCCGGCCGGCACATAAAGCGAATGCACGCGCAGTGATGCTGAACCATTCAGCGCCTTCGGCAGCTCCACCGTTGCTGCGACATGGCGGGCATCGCCCATATCGCAGAAATCGATCCGCTGAACCTCGCTCAGCGGCAGTCGCGAAACGATGGCCGAGCCATGATAGGCCTTCTGTCCATGCACAGCGATGTGCGCATAGCCAGCGGCGCGGAGTGCTTTGGAGGGAAACTCTTCCTCACGGCACTTGGTTTCCTGAAGGCAGAGAACATCGGGCTTCTGCTCATCAAGCAGCCGCACGACCTGGTCGATGCGCAGGCGGACCGAGTTGATGTTCCACGTGGCGAGACGGAAAGAAGCTGAGGTCATAAACCTCGCTTACGATGACGCCTTAGAGGCGGCAAGGCCAGCACAGCATGATTGCTGCCAAAGACCGCTATTCTCCACGGTTCAAATGGTCGATGAAGAACCAGTTGGGATCTGTCGGACGGCCATACTCGACCTCAAACAGGGCAACGGTCGTCTCGAAGCCTTGCGGGTCGGTCACCGTCCATTGCTGGATCGCATAGGGCTCTTCTTCGGTCGGATTCGATGCTGTGATCGCGATGCGCCCGCGGCCGATCGGCGTTTCGTCCTGCATCATCACGGTAACCGATTCCTCGGTGGAGGAGACGTTCAGCACATTGCCCTCGGCGACAAGGTCAATGCCCTCTTCGAGGAGGAAACGCAGCGGCGTCTGCGAAATCGGGTAGAGGTCGTGGGTGCCGACCGACCCATCACGCACAACCAGGCCGCTGCCGTCAGAAACGATTTCCAGTCGTGATGGTGGCAGATAACGGAAAAGCAGTCGGCCTGGGCGGTGCAGCACGAAGTAGCCTTCGGTTCGCTCGCCACCCGGTCCGATCTGAATGAACCGGCCCTGCATGGTTTCCAGCGTGTTGATGTGGTCAGACAGCCGGGCAACTTCAGACAGATCCTCTTCGGGCTGGGCGCCTGGGCTGGTATTGACGGCCTGGCTGGGCGCGGCAGCAAGGGCTGCGAGCGGCAAAGCAAGAGCTGCGCTGCGCAGGAAAGTTTTCAAAACGTGCGGGAGGGAAAGGGCGGGCACGGCAAAATCCTTGGGATCGGTCCTGTTCAAGCCACTCGCAAAGCGAATCACTGCGACCGGAGTATGGCAAGTCCGAGCTTAACCGGGGCTGACCGCACCGTTAAGGCGCGATCCAGCTCATCTGCTTCTTTCGCCGCTCTAGCTGTCGAACGGTTCCTCGGCATCGCCCAGATCGATCAGCACCTCGCGCTTGCCGGCATGGTTGGCCGGGCCGATGAGACCCTCTTTCTCCATGCGCTCGATGATGGAGGCCGCGCGGTTGTAACCAATGCCCAGGCGGCGCTGGATGTAGCTGGTCGACGCCTTCTTGTCGCGCATAACGATGGCGATCGCCTGCGCGTACGGGTCATCGGATTTGGCCAGGCGCGCGATAGAACGCTCGGTTGGGTCCGCGTTGGGATCATCGTCCTCATCGGATTCCTCGGTGATGTCGTGCAGATAGTCCGGTGACCCCTGCGCTTTGAGGTGATCCACGACGCTTTCCACCTCCTCATCGGAGACGAACGGTCCGTGGACACGCTGAATGCGGCCGCCACCAGCCATAAAGAGCATGTCGCCCATCCCAAGCAGCTGCTCAGCGCCCTGCTCACCCAGAATGGTGCGCGAATCGATTTTCGAGGTCACCTGGAAGGAGCAACGTGTCGGGAAGTTTGCCTTGATCGTGCCGGTGATAACATCCACCGAGGGGCGCTGTGTCGCCATGATAATATGAATGCCGGCAGCGCGGGCCATCTGCGCCAAACGCTGAATGGCACCCTCGATTTCTTTGCCGGCGACCATCATCAGGTCGGCCATCTCGTCGACCACGATGACGAGCATCGGCATCGGCTCGTAGGGCAGCTCTTCGCGCTCGTACACTGCTTCACCGGTGTTCTGGTCAAAGCCGGTCTGAACGGTGCGATGGATGACCTCGCCCTTGCGCTGCGCGTCCTTCACGCGGGTGTTGAACCCGTCAATGTTGCGCACGCCCAGCTTTGACATCTTGCGGTCGCGGTCTTCCATCTCCTTGCCCGCCCACTTGAGGGCCACGACCGCCTTGCCGGGATCAGTTACAACAGGGGTGAGGAGATGCGGGATGCCGTCATAAACCGACAGTTCCAGCATTTTCGGATCGATCAGGATCAGGCGACACTCTTGCGGCGTCCAGCGGTAGAGGATCGACAGGATCATCGTGTTGATCGAGACCGACTTACCGGAACCGGTGGTGCCGGCGACCAACAGATGCGGCATGCGGGCGAGATCGGCGATCACCGGTTCGCCGCCAATGGTCTTGCCCATAGCAAGCGGTAGGTTGCCCTTGGCTTGCTCGAAGTTTGGCGAGGCGACAATCTCCGAAAGATAGACCGTCTCGCGGCTGGAATTGGGTAGCTCAATACCGATGGCATTGCGCCCCGGGATCACGGCAACGCGGGCAGAAATCGCGCTCATGGAGCGTGCGATATCATCTGCAAGGCCGATCACACGGGCGGACTTGATGCCCGGGGCCGGTTCAAACTCGTAAAGCGTGACAACGGGACCGGGACAGACATTGATGATCTCGCCGGTCACGCGGAAGTCTTCCAGTACACCTTCAAGCAGGCCGGCATTGCGCTCCAGCGCCTGGGGAGAAAGCGCCGTGGTGCCGGTAGCTGGCGCATCGGCCAGTAGATGCAGCGGCGGAAGCTCGAAGGCTCCGCCTTCATCGATGAGTGATGGCTGTGCTTCGCGGGCGGCGCGCTTGCCTGGTTTGGTGCGGGCCATTTCGGTGACACGGCCAGTTGCCTTGGGCGCTGGCGCTTGGGCCGCTGGACCGCGTGATGGGCGTTCATAGTCGGACGGTGCTTCCAGGCCCTGCTGCGCCGGATTGGCCCATGCCGCCGGGTCTTCGGAGTCAAAGAGCGGTTGCTCAGGCATCGGCGCCGCTTCGTGTGGCGGAGCGGGCTCGAAGCGTGACCAGTCTTCTGCGGGTGCCGGTGCTGGTTCGTAGGCCGGTTCAGCTGTTTGGATTGGGTTGAGTTGCGGCTCAGCCCATCCCGTCAGCGGTTCCTGGCGATCGTCATAATCATCTTCGGCCATATGTGGATCGTCAGCGGCGCGCAGCCGGGCGTTCAGTGTGCCCAAATCAGGACGGACCGGCGGGTAGGATTGACGGCGGCGTGGCAGCAGCCTGCGCACATTCGCCCAGCCGGAATAGGCTAGGTGCGTGACGTGGCCCATGGCGACCGCAGCACCGCTGCGACGATCCTCTTCGTCCTCATAGGGTTCATCTTCGTCGGCCCAGACCTCTTCTTCGGCGCCATCGGCGCGGTGAACGCGGCGCGGCTCGATGCGCAGATCAGCTGGCGAGGATGGCTGTTCGATCACCGGACGGAAGGTTGCACGGCGGAATGCAACATAGGCCGCTGGGGCTGCAAGCGCGGTGACGATGATGGCCGGGACGACCGGGATTGGTAGCAGGCCGTGCGGCAGAGCGATGCGCGCATCACCGATGAGGCCGCCAAAACCAATGGGAAGAGGCCATGCGCTGACGAGCGGGATGAGCGCCAGCAGGGCACAGCCGGCCGCGGTAAAGCCCACGGCAAAAACGCAGCGCCTACCGGCGCGGCCAAGCGCGCCATAGGTCATCAATTGCCAGCCCCAAATGGTGAGTGGAACCAGCATGAGCGCCGATCCCAGGCCGAACAGCTGCATGGCAAGATCGGCGAAGATCGCGCCTGGAGCGCCTAGGATGTTGGAAACGGGCGCCGATGTTGCATGACTGAGACTTGGATCGGTGACTGACCAGGACGCAAGCGCAATCAGGGCGGCGGCGGCCAGCAGAATGAGCGCCAACCCAGACAGAGTTGCCGTCTGGCGGCGCAGGAAGGCCCGAATAAGGGCCATATCCATGAGGGGCGTGTCGAAAGCGCGCGTGGTCCGCATCGTTTCAATCCGTTCTGGCTGGTCGTTCAAAAAGGGTTGCAAGACGATCGAGCGCATCGGCTGTCGTCGCTTCATCCGCCACCAGAGCCAAGCGCAGCCGGTCGCTTCCAGCTGAGGCATCAGGGTGCGGATAGGTCATGTAGGAACCGGGCAGAGTTCGAAGGGCCTGGTCGCGCCACAAGCTGATAACTGCGTCTGTATCGAGCAGACCCTCGGGCAGTTTAAGCCACAGGAAGAAGCCGGCATCCGGCAGAGGATCACGCAAATGTCTGCCGAGCCGGTCCTCCACCATCGTCCATTTTTCCGCGTAGCGAGTTCGGCTTGCTTCAACATGCGCTTCGTCGGACCAGGCCATGGTGGCAACGTTCTGGAGTGGAACCGGCACCTGCGGCCCGCCCAGATTGCGCAGCTTCATGAAGGGCGCCATGAAACTGGGGTCGCCAGCGGCGAAACCCGAACGCAGGCCCGGCAGGTTGGAGCGCTTGGAGAGCGAGTTGAAGCTGACGACCTTGGAAAGATCGTTGTTCTCGTCGGCTATCTCCAGAATGCCCGGAGGCGGCGTCGCGCGGTAGATTTCCGAGTAGCACTCGTCGGCGAAGACGAAGAAATTGTTGGTGCGCGCCTTGGTAATCCAGCTTGACCAATCGGACTTGGAAAGAACCACGCCTTGCGGGTTGGTTGGGGAGGCGATGAAGGCCGCGACGGTGCGGTCAAGGTCGTTCTGGGAAATGCCCTCACCTGTGAGATCTGCCTCATCAAGCAAGATCACTTCGCAATCGGCCATCAGCGCGCCGGCAATATAGGCCTGATAGAACGGGTTCTGCGTGATGATCACAGGCTGTTCGACGTTGGGCTTCAGATCACGGGCACAGCGCGCGGCAAAGGTCAGGCCCTCACGAGATCCGTTGAGCGCCAAAACATGTTTGGCGGGTTCCAGAAAGCCGGCCGTGAGAGCGTAGCGGCGGTTCAGCCAGGCGGTGATGCTGGCACGAAGGCCATCAGTGCCGGTGATGGCTGGATAGGCCTCAAAGCCTTGAAGAGCGGCCGTCAGCGTTTCCGCCACGCTTTGAGGCGGGGCGTGCCGAGGGGAACCGACCGTCATGATGATGGGTTCAAGGGCCGGATTTGGCGGCACATCGGTGAGCAGGGCTTCCAGCCGTTTGAACGGCGAACCCATCTCATAGACAAAGTTCGAAAGGGCGCGACGATCAATCATCACGCCCGCCTTTTGTGCCGGGAATTGGGTGCTACGCAGTACATGTCAGCGCAGTGTCGCACCGCTTGGTTAAATGCCGCTTAAGGTTAAGAGCGTGGCGACTCGCTAAGACGAAAGAAGGTGCTCCGATGCATGCCGATGAGGTCATCCTTGACGGACAGTTGGTGCATGCGATGGTCATGGCGCAGTGCCCACAATGGGCCAATCGACCGCTGGAGCTGGTGGACTCGGCAGGCACGGATCATGCGCTATACCGGCTTGGTGACGAGTTTCTTGTCCGGCTGCCAAGGCGCCCGCCCGCTGCGCCGCAAGTGCGCAAGGAAACTCGTTGGCTCCCTAAACTTGGAGACGGCCTTCCACTTGCAATCCCGGCGCCGCGGTTCTTGGGGCAAGGCATCGACGACTACCCGTTTGAATGGGCGATCTATGACTGGCTCGAGGGCGATAGCCCGCCGTCCGATCTGTTGGCCGGAGATGAGGCAGCGGCTCGGGCGCTGGCGGACTTTTTGATTGCCCTTCATCGGCTTGATGCGTCTGCTGGACCGCTCGCTGGAGACCAGAACCACCAGCGGGGACTGCCGCTGCCATCGCGTGATCGCGCGGTTCGCCAAGCACTGGAGGCCGTCGATGCGCTCGGGGTGAGCTCAGCCTATGCACTGTCCATCTGGCGGGACTATCTGGATGTTGAACCATGGAAGGCCACGCCGCGCTGGGTTCATGGCGATATCCAAGCGGGCAATGTGCTCTATCTGGATGGCCATCTGCACGCCGTCATTGATTTCGGCCTTTTGGGGATAGGCGATCCTGCGGTTGATCTGGCAGTGGCTTGGACGGCCTTCAATGCCGGGCCGCGCGAGCTTTTTCGCGCGGCGCTTTCAGACCGCTATCCAGGGTTCGACGCGCTGTGGGCGCGGGCACGAGGCTGGGCGTTTTCCATCGCGCTCATCCAGCTACCTTACTATGCCGGTAAGAGCGCAGGCATGGAGGCTATGGCCCGGCGCACACTTCGAGAGGTTTTTGCCGACCACGAGATGTAAAAAAGGCGCGGGGAGTGTCTCCGGGCCCAGTCTTGCGACGAATATTTAAATGCCGTTTACGGAATATCAAAATGGAATAAACGCGATTGCGCATATATTTGCTCGATTTGGCCTCGACTGTCTGACCTCCAAGAGACCGAATAGTAGTGTCGGCCGATGAAAGCATCAATTGCTAGGATACGTAGATTAAGAAGGTTTCCATTTCTTTGACGTTCAAGCTCTCTGTCAATTTGTTCGCCTGAACTCGATCAAGCCTCGGAACTTGAAGTTCGTGCGTCTGGGAATTCGCGTTTATCCAACCATTCAACAAGTTCGTGCTCGTCGGATCCAATTGGGAAACTCTCGACGATATGGTCCTCAAAATCGTGCGGTAGGTCTAGGCTGATGCTTGGCAGCCTGTAGCAGGCCGAAACCAAGACAATTGGTAGAAAGAAGACAGCCAGGCTGACGGAGATTGATCGAGCTAATAGCTTGAATGACTCGGCGCGGGTGCTCATCACAGACTTACAGACAATTGTTTGCGTAGCGTCAAATAGAACATGGTGGCGGTCATCGAACGACCTCTCCAACTGGCCGTTAACTTACAAGTCATTTGACTTCCAAGGAAATAAAAAGGGCCCGGAGAAGGTCTCCGGGCCCAGTCGTGCGGCGGATGGTGCCGCTTCGGGAGAAAGCTTGGTGTCAGCAGATCGCCGTTAGGCTTGGCTGCCTGCACCGAACTCTGGGTAGGCTTCGACGCCGATTTCGGCCTTGTCGAGACCCAGCATCTCGTCTTCCTCGGACACTCGGATACCCATGGTGGCTTTGAGGAGGAACCAGACAACGCCGGACGTGACGACCACGAAGGCGCCGACGATGATGATCGGAACGATCTGGCCGACAAAGGTGGCATCGGAGTTGGTGAGAAGCACAGCTAGGGTGCCCCAGATACCTGCGAACAGGTGGACCGGGATGGCGCCGACAACGTCGTCGATTTTCAGCTTGTCGAGCATCGGAACGGTGATGACCACGATCACGCCACCAACGGCACCGATCAGCGTGGCTGCACCCAGACCCGGGGTCAGCGGCTCAGCGGTGATGGAGACCAGACCGGCCAATGCGCCGTTCAGAACCATCGTCAGATCGACTTTCTTGTAGAGGATCTGGGTCAGGATCAGTGCGGCGATGGCGCCACCGGCAGCTGCGGTGTTGGTGTTGGAGAAAATGCGCGAGACATCAGCGGCATCACCAACGGAGCCCAGAGCCAGCTGCGAACCGCCGTTGAAGCCGAACCAGCCGAGCCACAGGATGAACGTACCCAGCGTGGCAAGCGGCATGGAAGAACCCGGCATTGGGTGGATTTCACCGCCCGGGCCGAATTTGCCCTTACGCGCACCCAGGATGATGGCACCGGTAAGAGCAGCCCAGCCACCGACTGAGTGCACAACCGTGGAGCCAGCGAAGTCCAGGAAGCCGAACTGTGAATCCAGGAAGCCACCGCCCCATTTCCAGGAAGCCTGGATCGGGTAGATCAGCGCCGTCAGGACGAGCACGAAGATCAGGAACGGCCACAGCTTGATGCGCTCAGCGAGCGTACCGGAGACGATCGACGCCGTGGTGGCGCAGAACATCAGCTGGAAGAAGAAATCCGAACCGGTGGACGCATAGCCGATATCGTCGGCCGCATCGGCCGAAACGCCAACAGCTTCCAGAACGGCAACGCCGAAGGCGCCTAGATAGCCGCCGGTTTCATCGGTGCCGATGGACCAAGAACCGAGCGGATACATTAGATTGTAGCCGATCAGGTAGTAGGCAACGGCAGCAATGGAAAACAGGCCAATGTTCTTGGTGCACTGCATGGAGACGTTCTTGGAACGCACCAGGCCAGCTTCCAGCATGGAGAAGCCAGCGGCCATCCACATGACGAGGAAGCCGCCGATCAGGAACAAGGTCGTGTTGAAGACGAACACCGAGTAGGCCGGCACTTCGCTGGAGGCCATCATCTCGGTGGCCGCCTCTGCGTCTTGCGCCAGCGACGGCGCGGCAAAGGCCAGAAGAACGGCCGATGCCGCCATTCCGACCTGAAGGAAACGCTTGGACATGGAGTTACCCTTCGCTTGGGGAGAGAACATTAAAGCGCCGCGGCGTCGGATTCGCCGGTGCGGATGCGGATCGCCTCATCGAGGCTGAAGACGAAAATCTTGCCGTCGCCGATTTGACCTGTTTTGGCGGCAGAGGTGATGGCCTCGACCACTTTGTCGACAAGGTCAGCGGAAACGGCGACTTCGATCTTCAGCTTTGGCAGGAAGGAGACCGCATATTCGGTCCCGCGATAGATTTCTGTGTGGCCTTTTTGCCGCCCATAGCCTTTGACTTCGGTGACGGTCAGACCCTGCACACCGATGGCAGTGAGGGCATCACGAACCTCGTCCAGCTTGAATGGCTTGATAATGGCCATGACGATTTTCATACGCGTGTCGTCCCATTCGTTTTTTCAGTTGGCCCAACGCGGTAGGAAACGCCCCAGCCGCGCGCTCGCTTGGATAACGCCCACAGACGATTGCCTCACAGACGCACCACCACAGGTGTCGCGCCAACTCTTGGTCGATTGGCCTGTGGTCGCGCACTTCAATCCAAGTTTCGTGCCAGATTCACATTTTTATCGTAACTTACTGATAAATATATCTTTTCAGGATCGTTTCATCGGCCGTTGCCTGGCAGGCGTCGCAAAATCCTAAGCAGGCGTTAAAGCTGCCTATTTCTTATGCATATTGCAGTGCACCAGAATGCATAATAAATGTGCAAATAAAGGGTGTGGCGGTGTATCTGCCCGATCGCTGTGCGGTTAGCTAGCGCTTCGGCCGGCTCATGCGAATGAGCCCTTCCTGCGTCGTGGATGCAACCAGCACCCTATCCCGCGTGTAGATTGCCCCACGACAGAAACCGCGTGCGCCAGCCGTTGTCGGGGCGTCCTGGGCATAAAGCAGCCAGTCATCGATACGGAACGGCCGATGGAACCACATGGCGTGGTCCAGGCTGGCGGCCTGGATGCTGTCGGAGAAGATTGAGCGCCCATGCGGGAATAGTGCCGTATCAAGCAGCGTCATGTCCGAGGCATAGGCGAGAATCGCCGCATGCACGCATGGATCATCGGTGTGCGCCGTGGGTATGGGCCCGGTCGAGCGCAGCCAGACATTCTGCTGCGGGGGCAGAGCTTCTGTTGATGTGTAATGCGCCAGCGATTGCGGACGCATGTCGAGAGGGCGCTCGGTTTGCCAATAGCGCCTGATGGGTTCTGGGGCGACCTTCAAAAAGGAGGCATCGACATCCATCTCGCCCGGCAATGTCTCCGGCTCTGGGACATCTGGCATGGCCGTCTGATGGTCAAATCCCGGCTCGGCCGCATGAAACGAGGCTGACATGGAGAAAATCGCCTTACCATGTTGGATGCCAACCACGCGCCGTGTGGTGAAGGAGCGGCCATCGCGAATGCGGTCGACTTCATAGATGATCGGAACCGTGGGATCGCCAGGACGCAGGAAATAGCCGTGCAGGGAATGCGGGGGACGCGCCGCATCGACCGTCTTGCAGGCCGCCATCAGCGCTTGCCCGATCACCTGGCCGCCAAACACGCGCTGCCAACCGGCGTCCGGAGAGATGCCGCGATAAAGGTTGTGCTCTAAGCGTTCCAGATCGAGCACGCGCATCAGGCTGGCCATGGCGTCGGTGGCAGGGGCGGAAGGTTGAGGCAGGGTCATATCGTGGATAGTGATGGATAGGGTGAGACAAGCTGCGTGCTTGTTTTTTGATCGTCTTCACGCAAGCTAGCTGAGACGCTTGAAAAAGAAAGCTCTCCGATGACCGAACGCGCCCCATCCTCCTCTTATGATGTCGTGATTGCTGGCGGTGGTTATGTCGGTTTGTCCTTGGCGCTTGCCATCAAATCCGGGGCACCGGACCTGGGCGTGATGGTGGTCGATCTTCGCGCACCGGCCGTCGCGGACAAGGATGGCAGGGCATCGGCAATCGCCAGCGCCGCGCGGTCCATGTTCAAAGCTCTTTGTGCGTGGGACGCGATGGATGCAGCAACGCAGCCAATCCACAGCATGGTGATTACCGACTCGGAGACCGGTGATCCGGTTCGACCCGTTTTCCTGACCTTCGATGGGGAAACCAGCGACGGTGAGCCCTTTGCCCACATGGTTCCCAATGGAGCGATGACGGCCAGTCTGCGCACGCGGTGCCTGGATGAAGGGGTCGTGGTCGAAGCGCCGCAAACGGTGGAGGACTTCGCCACCCAGCCCGGCCACGTGGATGTGACGCTTGGCGACACTCGCATCGTTCGGTCTCGCCTGTTGATCGCCTGCGACGGCGTGCGCTCCAAGCTGCGCGATCTGTCCGGCATCGAAACCGTTGGCTGGATGTATGGCCAGTCGGGCATTGTGTGCACGGTCAAGCACGAGCGTGATCATGAAGGTGTTGCCTATGAACACTTCCTGCCCGCCGGGCCCTTTGCGACCTTGCCATTGCCGAACAATCGCTCGTCCATCGTCTGGACGGAAAAGACAGCCACCGCCGACACGTTGGTCAACGGCGATGAGTTCACGTTCATGCTGGAACTGGAGCGGCGGTTTGGGGCCATGTTTGGCAAGCTTGAACTGGATAGCCGCCGTGTCGCCTATCCACTTGGTCTTAAACTGGCGCGCTCTTTCATCGCGCCGCGTCTGGCGCTGGCGGGTGATGCGGCCCATGGCATCCACCCCATTGCCGGGCAGGGTCTCAATCTCGGTTTGAAGGATGTGGCGGCGCTCGCCGAAGCGGTGGTAGATGCCGCGCGGCTTGGACTCGATATCGGGTCGGACGATGTTCTGGAGCGCTACCAACGCTGGCGGCGGTTCGACACCGCCCAGATGGGCGTCGTCACCGACATCTTGAACCGGCTTTTTTCCAACGATATGGCGCCTGTTCGGGCGCTGCGATCTTTCGGGCTGGGGGTTGTGGATCGTCTGCCGCCGCTCAAACGGACCTTCATCCAGGAAGCGGCCGGTATGAACGACAATCGTCCACGGCTTCTGCGTGGCGAGGCGCTTTAACGTCCTTTTGGCGATGCCTTTTGGCCGGCTATTTCTTCGTCCGTTAGATCGCGGGCTTCTTCAATCAGCATGATCGGAATGGAGTCGCGGATCGGATAGGCGACCTTGGCGGCATAGGAGATCAATTCCTGTGCCTCGTGATCATAGTGCAGCACCGATTTGGTCACCGGACACACCAGAATATCAAGCAGCTTGCGATCAACGCTGGGCCGAACCGAGGGTTTGTCGTCGGCGGCTGCATCAGATGGAGTTGAAGCATCGGTCATGGGCAAGTCGTGCCAGCCGGAGGGCGGGCTGTAAAGCCAGATCGCGGCTCACTGGAGAGTAGAGCGATCATCCTGATTTTCGCGGGCGAGCGACAGTTCGGTGATGGCAATCAGGGTTTCGGCGCGGGCACGAAGATCATCGGCTTCCAGAAGCGCCTGTTTCTCCGGCGGGCCGTACGGGCTCATCATGCACAGCGCGTTCACCAGCGCTTCGTTGGATGCCTTCTCCACACCTGACCAATCGGCTTCCAGATCATTGGCCTCCAGATAGGCCTTGAAGGTGGAAAGCAGTGTGTCGCGGTCGACCAGTTTCTCGCCAGCGCCTTGCTCCAGATCGCCCTGGAACTGGTCTGTCGTCACACGGCAGAGGCGGAAGGGCGTGATCGCGGTTTCCTCTTCCTCAATCGCAAACCGGCAGAGGCCAGTGAGTGTGATGAGGTAGCGCCCGTCATCGGTTTCCTGAAAGGTCGAAATGCGCCCCAGGCATCCAACCGAGCAGAGCGGTGGGCTATCTGGATCCAGGCCCATTACCGGCGATCCGTCGCGCTCAAACCTTGGTTGGACCATGCCAATCAACCTTTCATGGCCAAGCGCATAATCAACCATAGCCAGGTAGCGCGGTTCAAAAATGTTGAGCGGCATCTGTCCGCGTGGCAGCAGCAGGGCCGAGGCGAGCGGAAAAATCGGTACGATGTCCGGTATGCGCTGGGCAAGACCGCCTGGAGACGATGCAATCATCACTGACCAATCGGATCGGCGCGGCTTACCGCGCGTTTCGTGTCAGGAAAACAGAACCCTGGAGAGTTTCTTGCGACCGGCGATGCTGGCGGGATCGCCGACGCCCCAGGCCTCAAAAAGCTGTAAGAGCTCCTTGCGGGCTGCTTCCTCATTCCATGACCTATCGCGCCGGACGATATCGACAAGGGCGTCGGCGGCTGCCTCGCGCTCACCAAGAGCGTTGTGAAGCAGGGCAAGGTCGAATCGGGCCTGGTGAGCGTCAGGGTCGGCGGCAAGCGTGGCTTGCAGCTCTGCCGGGTTGCCGAGGGCGGCGGCCTTCTCAGCCAATTCCAAGGACGTGATGGCAGCCTTGATGGCCGGGGCGGCTTTCATTTCGTCGGTGAGCGATCCGATTGCCTGACGCGCGGTCTCCAGTTCACCAGCGGCTATGTACACTTTCAGCATGCCGGCCATAGCCGGTTTGTCGTCTGGCTCGGCTTGCAGACGCTGCCCGTAAAGGTTGGCTGCGGACTGAATGTCGCCAGTGCCAAGCGCCTGATCGGCAAGCGCGAGCATTTCATCGGCCTGGGTTGGGCCTTGTGGCCCAATGAGCTTTTCGATGAACGCCTGAACCTGCGCTTCGCCTTGCGCACCCATGAAGCCGTCGGCGGGCCGGCCATCAACGAAGGCAAAAACTGCGGGGATTGACTGAACGCCCATCTGGCCAGCGACTTCTGGATGATCGTCAATGTTCATCTTAGCAAGCCGCACTTTGCCACCTGCCTTGGTGACTGCGGCTTCCAGTGTGGGGGTGAGTTGCTTGCAGGGTCCGCACCAGGGGGCCCAAAAGTCGACCAGGACCGGACGCGTCTTAGATTCCTCCACCACGTCGGCCATGAACTGAGCGGTTGTGACATCGATGATGTCGCCGCCGGCAGGCGCGCCGCCTTCGGGTGATGGTTGAGGGCTGCCGGATCCAATCAGCATGAAGACTTCCTTCCAGTGGGATGCCAGACAATGGGTGCTGGAATGCTCAAAAACAAGGTGTCCGGCGCAGCGCGCAGCGCCTTTCAGACGCTCACATCTGCCTCAAGGTCAAGAACGGTGACCGTGTGGCCGGTTTTCTCCGCAAAGGTCATCAAATCGGTGCGGGCGATGGAGGTCGTGGCGGTGTTTTCCAAAGGGTGCCCATTGATGATGTCCTCGTTGGCCAGATGCGCATCAAGGAAAAAGCGGACACTGCCATTTGTGTCATTGATCAAAGCAAAAGGTGTTACCGATCCCGGTGTCACGCCCAGATACTGCATCAACCGCTCGGCGCTGGCGAAGGACAGCCGACCGCAGCCTATCTTTGCATGTAGCCGCTTCAACTCGACCACCGTTGCATGGGCGGCCGTAATGAGGATGAGGGTGCCCTTTTTGTCCTTCAAGAAGAGGTTTTTGGTGTGTGCGCCTGCGATATCGCGGTGGACATTGGTTGACTGGGCCACGGTGAAAAGCGGTTCGTGATCGACCGTGGAAACGGGCAAATTCCAGGCCGCAAGCTTGGCGAGTAGGCTTTTGCGATTGTGCAACGGCTGAGCGGTTTGAAGCGTGGATTGGGACATTGGAGAGCGGCAGGAAAGATAGTTGGCGGAGGCCCCTTTAACCCTGCTTGATGGTCCCTCACAAGGTGGTTGCAAATGCCCGGCGCTTGATGCATAGAGGCGCCTCACACGCCAACAAGGTTGCGCAAGCGATCCTGTCAGGTGTTCGGATGCGGGTGTAGCTCAGGGGTAGAGCACAACCTTGCCAAGGTTGGGGTCGTGGGTTCAAATCCCATCGCCCGCTCCATTTTCCAGCTTTGCTGCCAGACGCTTTCGCCGCGCCCTTTGGGACGCGGAGGATGCGCTTTGGCGCTTGGTCCTCGGCCTTAGCCGGGATGGCTGACCATTAGTCCCTCGCGGATGAAGCGTTTGGCGAGCACCAGCTTGTCGTCGGCGCTCAGTTCACCAGGCAGGTCGCGGATCGACATGTGATCGGCTGACAGGCAGGCCTCTACAGCCTTTTTGGTGTGCGCCGGCAACACGATTTCCGTCCCTTGGCAGCTGATATGAACCGTTGGGCTACCATCGGGGTCCAGTCCCTCCCGGGTTTGGTAGATCAGCTGGGGCTGGGCGCTGACCTTAGAGGCGGCCGTCAAGCCCGGCAGGCGGGCCAGTTCGCTCATCTGTCCGGGCACCCGCGGAACGCGGTTGGCGATGAACTCGTCGCGAATGTGGTCCAGCAAGGGATCGAGCGTTGCCTTTTGCGCAAAGCGCTGGGCGAGCCGCGCGAAGGTTTCGGCCATGGCGGCGCTGTCGAACCCGTCTTGAGCGTAACCTTGCGGCAATGAGGCCCGGAAGGCCGGATCCCTGTGGGCAACGTCCACCATTGCTTCGGTCAGAAGATCGGCCCAACTGCGGGTCATCAGGCCGGTGGTGATGTGTAAGCTGGTTTGGTCTGTCGCCACCGCATCATGGGTCAGGCCGCGGGGCACATAGACCATGTCGCCTGGTTCCAGCACAAAGCGGTCGGTTTCCTCCCCGATCGGCACGTCGTGCGGGTTGAACGCCTGGGTATTGAGCGGCAACTCGACCGGATGGTCGTAGATGCGCCACTCCTTGGTGCCTTCGACCTGCTGAACCAACACGTCGTGATTGTCGTAGTGAGCGCGAAACCCCTGCGAATGGGCAGGCGTGAGATAGATGTTGGTCTGGATGCGGGCGGAAAACACATGTTCCAGCGCCCGGCAGAAGCGGGCGAGCGTGGGTAGCCGCTCCTGAAGATTGGCCATGATGATCGTCGCGCCGTCGGCAAACAGCTGGTTCACCCGCACCGCATCGATGAAGCCGGATTCATAGGCATAATCAGCTGCGGTGATGCTCTCATTGGCCTTGACCACGGAAACCTCCGGCACCGAAAGCCCCATGGTCGTGACCACGCGATCGATCTCGGCAATCGTCACCAGATCCCGGTAATAGTCAGGGTCGCCCCTGTGGATGACGAGATGTTTTTTTTCATAGGCGTCGCGAAAAAAGGCTTCACGATCGACTGGCGCGATCGACCAGTCGAAATCAAGGCGTGCGTGTTCCATGGCTCTTTCCCGATAAGCCGATGTTCTGAGTGAACCCGCGGTCCCGAATCGCGGGCGGCGCGCTTTTGACGCGCCTGCTTTGTTAGCTAAGCAATCAAACGTTGACCTGTCTACTAGGCCAGGCGTAGGGTTTTGGTCGTGATCGATGTCAGCCTTTTCAAGGACATCGGCGCCGCGTGACCAACACTCAGGGATTCGGGACCCGCAAACGTGTTGGAAGCGCCAAAAAAGGGGAAATGCATGTCGGGACCTTCATCACGCACGCCCAAGAAGGGCGTGATCGAACCTTTGCGTGACGATCAAATTGTCACCAAGCGCAGTGTCGGCCGCCGGGCCTTTCTGGGCATCATGACCGCCGGCTCGGTTGGCGCCGTGCTGACGCCGACCAGCGCTGTGGCATCGGACACGGACAATGGCACATGGACCGATTCTGGCAGCTGTCCGCGTGGCTATGGCACTGGCTTTACCGATTCTGATGTTGGCAATGGCGCTGATCCGGTTGGTTGGGGCTATAGCGGCGTCACCGACCGAGACAATGGCAACATCAGCGATGCTGGCGGCCATGGCCGCGGCGCGCCTTACTGCTGACCTGTCTGCCGCTGCGGGCCTACCCATTCTGTTTGCAATGCCGCGTCTCCCACGCGGATGATGTGATGTCCAAAACTGATCGGGGGTTTTGATGGACACAAAGAAGAGCAATCGTCTTGCGCCTTTGCGAGATGACCAGATCGTCACCAAGCGCAGTGTTGGACGGCGTGCCTTTTTAGGTCTTTTGACGGCCGGGTCGGTCGGAACTGTGCTGGCGCCCAAAGAGGCCGCAGCGACGGATGTCGACAATGGCAACTGGACCGATTCTGGCAGCTGCCCACGCGGCGGTGGCGGCGTCTACACCGGGTACACCGACTCCGACAATGGCAACATCACCGATGCCAGTGGCTATGGGCGTGGCGCGCCCTACTGCTAGGCGATACCACGGATTTTAAGAGCAGCGAGACGGCACGGACCTGGTCCGCGCTATGTCTGGTTGGCCTATGCGTCGGGCTTGATCAGCTTGCCGCGCGCATCGCGCTTGCCCGTCATCATATCGAACACATGGTCGATCCGTCTGGCGATGGTCGGCGCGGTCTTGGCGTTTGCAACGAGATAGGCCAGCCCGCGCTGTTTGCCGGGAGTTAGAGCGTCCCACAAGGCCTGCATGTCAGGGTTTTCTTGCAGGGCATGGATCAGGGCGATCGGTACATCAACCGCCTTTTGATCGGCGATTGCAAACCGAACCTCGATTTCGTCGCCAACTTCCGCGCCGATGTCATCCAAGAAGCTGTTTGATAGGAGAAGATAGTGGCGACCGCGCACCGGTGTGCAGGCGCCTTGATAGGGCGCGCCTCCGATTTCGCCCTCGATGCGTAGACGAGGATAGGTGTTGAACGGCAATTCTGTTTCGAGATCTTCCGGCAGAAAGACGACTTTGTAGACGTAGCGATCAGACCCAACATCGTGGTGGGTGATGGGCGCTTCAAAACTGTAAGGAAAGAAGGCCATCGTCGCCGCTATTCTTGTCTACTCGCGTTGCAAGACCGTATCGCTCAGGAAGGATGACAGGAAGTTGGGTTGGAAGTCCCGGCCGATGGCTTCTGGGTCGTAGTCGTTGCGGACCCAATCCATGAAGGGTTGGCCCTTCGATGCGCCATCACGGATGTAGGTCTCGACCATGGCATCCAGGACGCCCGTCTTTGAGCCTTTGATGTGGCCGAACTTCAGGGTCATCTGTCCGAGTGCGCGCTCTGGATCGTTGTGCTCGATGAGAAAGTAGAGCGCGCTGGCAAGGCTCGCCCTGTCTGCGCCCGCCTTGCAGTGCAAAACGACAGGCTTCTCGACGCTTTTGAAAAGGGCTTCGAATTTCTCCAACTGTTCCACGCTTGGAAGATTGCGGGAGCGCAGTTGAAGCGTGTGGAAGGCGATCCCGCTTTCTTCGGCTGCTTCAACCTCAAGCGGGTAGGAGCCATATTGCATGCCGCCGCGCAGATTGATGATGCTTTTCACGCCGCGCCGCGCCCAGCCCCGCACCTGATGGGGGAGTGGCTGTGAGGAGCGATAGACCGCGTCATCGACTTTGTGAAAGTTGCGATAGACGTATCGAATGAAACCATGATCGACGAACAGCATGCTCAGCCAAGCATGGCGGCGACGTGCGGCGTCCAGCGGCGGCTCGAAATAGGCCGAGCGCTCGGCAAGGCGTGACGGGAACAGCCGTCTGTAGATGGCTTTGAGTTTTGGCGGCACGCGGGACGGTCAGATTCGGGAAGCTGTTGGTTGTGGCGCAGCGGCGCAAGCGTTGCCGCAGGGCGAAGGTGGGCATCGCTTAGCGGTCCGGCAAGGTGGAAGCAAGCTGACGCATCGTCATTTGAGCAGCCGGCGAGCTGTCACAAACGGGCGAATCAGCGGCGAATCGGGTGACCACTACAACCAGAGAACGAATCGCGACTGGAAAGGGCGTTTCGATTTTGTTCTAGTTTTGATTCATACTTGGACTCACCATCATTCCGTCGGGCGGTACAAAGCCGCTGTTTGTTCTCCATTGACAGCGTCGATGAGCAACGCCGTCCAAGCTTGGTGAACGGCAGGGTTTTTACCGTTCATTTACCATACTGACGCCGGGTCAATGCGAACCAGATGTTGTTCCACTGCCGATATGAAATTTGGCCTGCCCTGGATCGACCGCTCTGTTTCATTGTGGGTCATATGACACCTGCGATGCTCGCCCTGAAGCGGGCCACCGTCGCTTACCTGAACACGAAGAGCTGCTGTTTCCTCGCTCTTTGGTTGTGTTGCGAAGTCGAGGATTCGGTCCGGTTTTGAGTCTAGATCAGCGGCACGCGTTAACCTTTTGCCGGCGGTCGATTCGTTTTTTCCCGGAGATTGATCACTTTTTGTTCGCACGATAGGCGGACTCAGCTTTGATCTTGTGTCAAGCGGCTCGAGGCCCGTTGGCAAAAAAGAAGAATCAGGCCCGAGGGTTAGCGGACCGGCCCATCGCCCAAGGCAATGTCGTGCGGGGTTCACATTCCGCTTGCACAGTCCGATCAGGGTGTTGATTCTGATGGTGCTCGTCGCCAGCGCGATATCTAACGCGTTGCAGTTGGCGACTCTCGATTGGATGGTCAGGAGGTCGAAGATGCCGCGTTTGTTCACTGGTGTAGAACTTCCGCGTATGACCGCCGACCAGCTTTCTCTCTTGCGGGGTGGTTTACCCGAGGCCAGCGGCCGGGTGCGTTGGATCGACCCTGAAAATTATCACATCACACTGCGGTTCATTGGCGATATCGACCATAGCGATGCCCGCGAGGTGGTTTCTGCGCTTGACCGCGTCGCTGGTGGGCCAATGACGCTGACGATCGACGGGCTGAGTTCCTTTGGCGGCAACAAGCCGCATTCGGTCTTCGCCCGCATCGCGCCCACTGAAGAACTGATGGATCTGCAAGCAACCCATGAGCGGGTGTTGCAGCGGCTTGGCCTCAAGCCGGAAGGCCGCAAATTCGTACCGCATGTCACGCTAGCCCGGCTGCGCGGCATTCAGCCCGAAGCGGTTGCGCATTGGTTGTCACAGCGTGGCGGTCTGATGCGGCTTGATTTTGAGGTCGAGCGCTTTGTTCTTTTCTCCTCACGCGACAGTGTCGGTGGTGGGCCCTATGTGGTGGAAGAGGATTACCCTTTGGTCGCCTAAGTGGCCTTCATGCCTTATCTGTCACACGGAGTTCGCCGATGCCCCGCCTTTCTGATGATGCTCGCACTGATGCCCTTGCCAGCCTTGATGGTTGGACGATGGTGGAGGGTCGTGAGGCAATCGAAAAGCGCTATGTTTTCAAGAATTTCGTTCAGGCTTTTGGCTTCATGACGGGCTGTGCGCTGGAAGCTGAAAAGGCTGATCACCATCCTGAATGGGCCAATGTCTATCGTACCGTGGATGTGGTGCTCACCACCCATGATGCGGGCGGCTTGACGGAAAAAGACGTCGCCCTCGCCAAGGCCTTTGACGCCCTGGTCTGACCGGCCCCGAGCGTTCTTCGGCCTTGCGGGCCGCGCCTTTCGACCCCAAATAATCGTTGCAACGCGACCGGGCGGGGGCGCGAACAGCTGAGGCATGGACAGGGGCATCAACATGGCCGACACTAATCAAACGACTGCTGATACGGGCGACGTGCCGCTGGACGGCGATGTTCTGTCGGAGGAAGAGCGCACCCAATTCGATCAGGAGGAAGCGCGCGTTCGTCGGGACTTTTGGGTCACGGCCCGCAAAGCCGCAGGCGCGATCCCGTTCATGGATGAGCTGGTGGCCGCCTATTACTGTGCGCTTGACCGTGAAACGCCGACACGCGTGCGCGCTTCGCTCCTTGGTGCCCTTGGCTATTTCGTTCTGCCGCTCGATGGCATTCCCGACTTTATCCTGGGTCTTGGCTTCACCGATGACGCGGCGGTGATCATGGGTGTTTTGGCGCTTATGCGTGCGCACATCACCGAGGAGCATCGCGAAGCGGCCCGTAAGGCCTTGCTAAAGGACCAGGACTAGCGCGCATTTCCTCGATAGTAGCGGGTGGGCCCTGTTGAAGGGTCAGACCCCTAGCTCGCCTGCACCTGCCGACAACCAAATCTGCCAACAAAAAAGGGGTTGGCCAGATAGAGCCAACCCCCGCGTTTTTTATCCAGGATCGAACCTGCCGTGGCGCCTGTTCCCAGGCGCCATCGTAGTGGATTAGCGCGCGCTCAGAGGCTGCTCTGCCCCGCTCGCTTCACCACCAGTTTTCCCCTGGCCATAAAAATCGCTCGACATCAGTCACCTCCTTTCGGTTGTTGCAGACAGGTAGGATGGTGGTGATGATTCGAGCCTCTGACAAGGGGGCAGGAGGGCACAGATCGATGGAAAAAAGGACACAAGGGCGACTCGTTTGTGTGCAGACGACGCTGGATGATCCGCAAGCCGCGCGATCTTTTGCCAAAGGGTTGGTCGAGGCGGGGTTGGCCGCGTGTGTTCACATCACGGTGATTGGGTCTGTCTATCGCTGGCAAGGCGCTGTTGAAGAGGGCGAGGAGCAGCTGCTGACCATCAAGACGTTGGCGGAAAAAGTCGATGCGCTGGAGGCGCATATGCGCGCCCATCACCCTTATGACGAGCCGGAATTCATCGTTCTGCCGGTGGACCGAGCGAGCGCCGGTTACAGCGCGTGGGTGGCCGAAAGCGTCGTTTGATGTTGGCGGGCGATCCTCGTTGGCTGAACCTGGCAAGCAGCCTGCTCGGCGCCCTCAATACCACGAGCTAAACTTGCTGGGGGTGGCCTGTCCTAGCGGGCATACGCCACCCAGCCGCGAAAGGTGAAGGCCGCATAAAAGAGCTGAACGTCATCGAAGCCGGCCTCGCGCAACAGGTCCTCATCGTCCTGCGGCGAAAGGATCGGCAGTGTGCTCCCGATAGAACGCACCGCCCTTTGCGCCTGATCCTCCGAAAGGCCCGATGAGACCGCGAAGGCTGCAAATCGGCCGAGCCACCGCGCTTTGTCATCTTCCTGCTGCGGGAAGCTGTGGTGGGCGATGATAAGCGGGGCGCCGGGCCTCATTCTCTGGCGAAGCGCGATGAGCGTTCGAAGGCGATCCTCAGGTGCTAGAAAATGCAATGTGAGGAGGCAGGTTGCCCCATCAAAAGGTCCTGCCGGTGCATCCTCAATGGTGCCCTCCTGAAAGGCGATGCGCCCAAGATGCGCGCTCGCCACCTGCTTGGCCAGTTCCAGCATCTCGGTGGAGGGATCGACCCCCAGGAAACGCCACGACGGGCTGTTGTCTGCGAACGCTTTCAACTCCTGCCCGCCGCCGGCGCCCAGAACCAAGATGTGGGCTGCCTCGTCCAACGTTTCTGCAAGCAAAAGGCCGGCCATGCGATGCATGTCATCAAGGCCGGGCACCAGGCGTTTGGTTTGATCGCCATAGCGTGCGACGGACCGGTTTTCCTGAAAGGAAGTCATGGGCGCGGTCATATCGCGCGCTCTGGGGACTGTCGACCGATGGTTCATCGGTGAGGGATATCGTTCAAATATGAAAGATAGAACCTCTCAAACTTGCTGATAAGCAGCAGCTCAGGGCCGCACACACGTCGCGGAGTTCGCTTGCGGCGGCTGCAGGATGCCTTGCTTGGACTGACCTCGGCGTTTGGCGGCCTGCCGCATTTGCCGCCGGGTGCTGAACGCCGCAATGACTTCAATTATCCTTCCAATGCCCTGCCATTCGGGCGCATCAAGTGGATCAGCGGTTGCAGGATTAGATCGTTCGCGGTTCTTTGCGGTGATAAAGTCGAAAGCAACACCATAAGAATGCAACATGATAGCCGCGCTCCTTTCCGTCATGGTTGGCCCTGAAGCTAAGGAGCGGGCGCCTTGGACGGTAGAGCCGCAGACAAACGAGGTATTTCAGAAATGAACGACGTGTTGGACTGGGAGGATTTGCGCCTGTTCTATCAGGTTGCCAGTCTTGGCAGTCTGGCGGCTGCTTCGGCGGAGACAGGCATCAGCTCCCCGACCATAGGGCGCAAAATGCTGGAGCTGGAGCGTGCCACCCAACGCGAACTCTTTGTACGCCGGCAGACGGGATATGCGCTGGCGCCGGACGGCAAGGCATTGTTTGACCGGGTGGCCTCCATGCAGTCCGCCGCTGGCGTCGTGGAGGCCTGGCGGTCGGATGCTGTACCCCTGCCCGGCGTTGATATCGCGGTCGACTATTGGATGGCGCGTTTCTTAGCGATGAACCGAGCGGCGATCTGGTCAGCCATCGATCCGTTCCAGCTTTGCATCCAGACCGAAGAGCATGACGCGACCCTTCTGCACCGCCGGGCGCACATCATGCTGGCCCGGTCACGGCCAGAGAACGGCAATGTTGCCCTTCGCAAGGCGCCGCCGATTGCCTATGCGCCTTACTGCGCGCGCGATTTTGACCAGACCTATGATTGCAACTGGATCTCTGTAGGGCGCGGCATTCTGGGCGATCCGTGGGCCAATTGGGCCGCTGACCAATCAAGCAACTGGATCACGTTTTGGACCGATACGCCGGCTGTTCTGCTCGATATGGCGCGAGCCGGCGCCGGGCGGGCCGTGCTGCCCTGCTATATCGGGGATCAAGAGCCTGATCTGGTTCGTGCCGGTGATCTGATCGACGATCTTTTCCATGAAAACTGGATCGTGATCCATGACGATGAGCGCAAGCGCCCCGAGGTGCGCGCCGTGATCGACCGGATGGCGGATTTGATGAACCAACATGCAGACCTGCTTGTCGGAAAGGCTGGCCGATCTGCCCTCTGATGGTGGGTCAGCGCGGGCCGTCGCCATCGCGGGGTTTGGGCATGCCAGAGCCGGCCTCAAGCCTGTCGGTCGGGATCAAAAGCAGCGCCAGAAACACCGAAAAGACGAAAAGATTGGTGGCCCATTGCAGGGCGGAGCCGCCGCCGAGGAACACCAGCATCATGATGCCGAGCATGCAGGTCGCCAGCCCTCCGGGCAGACCCATATCGCGGATGCGCTTGGCCATCACGTTGCCGCATGCCGCGGCCGACAACCCAAGCAGACCTGCCGACAGCCAAAGGCTTGCGCTGTTCCACGGCAGAGCGTCGAAGGTTTGGCCGGCATTGGCTGCGATGCCGGGCTGCGAAGCCTGAGCGCTACCGATGGTGGCCAGAAAAGCAAAGCTGAACAGATAGGTCGCCGCCAAGGCAACGGCGAACAGCACGGCGAAGGGCAGCGGCTTCAGTCGCCCCCTGCTCCACTGGGTGAAGAGGCCTGCAAGCGTGGCGGTCGCGACGGGATGCATGGGCGGTGCCCCCCTGCCGGTGTCGATTGGCAACAAGACTAGTTGACCCATGAAGGTATGGCCCAAATGTGATCGGTCAATTGAGAAGCGAGCGTTAGCCGGTTACCGGGGCCCCATAGCGCGCCGCCATACCCACAGCGTCGTCAGCGCTGATATACGTGCGGTTTCCCATGTACTTGCCCTGGCTGGCATAGGCCGGTCGAGCTTGGATGGTGGGGCTTACGCCGTCTTTGGAGGCATCGCGCGGGCCATAATGCATGAGCGATTTAAAGTCGTAGTCGGAGTAGGTTTCGCCCTCTCTGATCTCGAAGTTCATGCCGTACCCCGGCCAGATGTTTTCCTCCAAGATCTCAACAAAGGTGTCGCGATCATCACGGCAGTGCTCGTGATCAAGGCCGAGCGAATGGCCGATCTCGTGCACGATGACGAACCTTTGGTCCCACTGGGCGATCTTTAAGTTTTGCTTCTTGCCCCGATAGCCAACCGTAGCGCTGTTGGTGATGTCGTTTTGGACGAGAACATAGCCCTTTTCATTGGTGCGCTCACGGAATGAGACATTGGCGACTTTGCTCCATTCCTGCGCGGCTTCCACAAAGTTGTCGCGGTGGTCAGCGGTCACATCGCTTGCGAAGGCATAGACTAGGACGCCATTGGGCCAGCGCCTTCCAATGAAACCGCGGGCACGCAGATCATCAACGAAGAACTCCATACACTCGATGAACAAGGATTCATCATCGCCACTGGTAGGCGGCTCTTCCTCTTCTATGCGTTGCGCACGCGAAGCAGCGCGAAAACGTTCGATATCATCGTCGCTAAGTGGCCGAAGACGATGGCTTTCCGCATCATCGTTTGGGTCGGGGAAAAAGGACGCCATCGGACTGCTCCATGCTAGGCCAGATGCTTTGTTCTACTGCACATCGTGCGCTGGCGCGAGTTTCGTCTTCTGTTTCGCTGTCGAGCGAAGGCCCCAGTGCTGCATTCAAAAGAAAAAGGCCGGCACGTGGCCCGCCTTCTCTTTTGCTCGGTTCTTTCAGAACGTCTTTGCGCTCACTCGCCCCGCTCCTGCGGAACGACCGCCAATAAGATCTTTGCTCTGGGTTTTCGGCCCAACCGCACTCTCTTTGGCTCTGGGCTTTCAGCCCAACCGCGGCGTGCTAGCTCTTGTTCTGCCGGTTGTCGATCAAATCATCGACGACGGCCGGATCGGCCAGCGTTGAGGTGTCGCCCAGATTGTCGAAGCTATCCTCGGCGATTTTTCGCACGATGCGGCGCATGATCTTGCCCGACCGGGTCTTAGGCAGGCCTGGTGCAAACTGGATAAGGTCCGGTGAAGCAATCGGTCCGATCTCCTGACGCACCCAGCCACGAAGCTCCTTACGCAGCTCATCGGTCGGGTCCTCGCCTTCCATCAAGGTGACGTAAACGTAAATACCTTGGCCTTTGAGGTCGTGCGGATAGCCGACCACGGCGGCTTCGGAGACCTTGGGGTGGGCGACCAGCGCCGATTCCACCTCGGCGGTGCCCATGCGGTGACCGGAGACGTTGATGACATCATCCACGCGGCCGGTGATCCATTAGTAGCCGTCTTCGTCGCGGCGACAGCCATCGCCGGTGAAGTACATGCCTTTGTAAGTCGAGAAGTAGGTCTGCACGAAGCGCTCATGGTCGCCATAGACCGTGCGCATCTGTCCTGGCCAGGAATCGAGGATCACAAGATTGCCCTCGGTTGCGCCTTCCAGGATTCCGCCTTCAGCGTCCACCAGTGCTGGCTGCACGCCAAAGAAAGGCCGTGTCGCGGAGCCCGGTTTCAGGGCTGTTGCGCCCGGAAGGGGCGTGATGAGGATGCCGCCGGTTTCGGTCTGCCACCATGTGTCAACGATGGGGCAGCGCTTATCGCCCACCACATCATAGTACCAGTTCCAGGCTTCCGGGTTGATTGGCTCACCCACCGAACCAAGCACCCGCAGGGAAGCGCGGCTTGTCTTCTTCACATGCTCTTCGCCGGCGCCCATCAGCGAGCGGATGGCGGTGGGGGCTGTGTAGAAGATGTTGACCTTGTGCTTGTCCACGACATCCCAGAAGCGCGATGGCGATGGGTAGGTTGGCACGCCTTCGAACATCAGCGTGGTCGCGCCGTTGGCGAGCGGGCCGTACACGATGTAGCTGTGGCCGGTAACCCAGCCAACATCGGCCGTGCACCAGTAGACGTCGCCATCCTGATAGTCGAAGACATATTGGTGCGTCATTGACGCATAGGTAAGGTAGCCGCCGGTTGTGTGCAGCACGCCCTTTGGTTGCCCTGTCGAACCGGAGGTGTAGAGGATGAACAGCGGGTCTTCGGCGTTCATCTCCTCGGGTTCAACATGATCCGGCGCGCTGGTCGCGGCCTCGTGGTACCAGATGTCCCGCCCGTCCTGCATGGCGATGTCGCCACCGGTGCGTTTCACAACCACGACCGCATCGACCGGCGCTGTCTCAACGGCCTTGTCGACATTGGCCTTCAGAGGAACCTTGCGGCCGCCACGCAGACCTTCATCAGCGGTGATGACGACCTTGGAATCGCAGCCTGAAATGCGCTGGGCCAGCGAGTCTGGCGAGAAGCCGCCAAACACGATGGAGTGCACCGCGCCGAGCCGCGCGCAGGCAAGCATGGCATAGGCCGCTTCGGGGATCATTGGTAGGTAGAGGGTGACCCGGTCGCCCGTCTTCACCCCGGCGTTCTTCAGAACACCGGCCATGGTGTTCACATGGGCATGGAGCTCTTTGTAGGTGATCTCCAGATGCTCGCCAGGGTCATCGCCTTCCCAGATGATGGCGACCTGGTCGCCGCGGGTGGCAAGATGCCGGTCCACGCAGTTGGCGGCGACGTTCAAGGTGCCGTCTTCGAACCATTTGATATCCACATTGTGCGGATCGTAGCTGGTGTTCTTCACCTTGGTGTAGGGCTTGATCCAGTCGAGTCGCTTGCCGTGCTCGCGCCAGAAAGCGTCCGGGTCTTTCACCGACGCCTCGTACATCTCAAGATATTTGGCGTTGTCGATCAGGGCGGCCGATGCGACCGCATCCGGCACCGGATATACTTCACTCATGGGTGTTCCCTCTCAAAGACAGGCGTGTGCACAGCCATCGATCCAGTGTTTCTCTTGGCGCGCCCCGGTTGAACAAGGGCGCTGGGAAACTTCATCGGGTCGGGCGTCAGCCTTCCTGGATTTTGTACTGCCTTCTCTTGCATTGCAGCAAGGCGCGGCGGCTCGCCCTTTAGTTTAGCCAGCGTGCTGAAACCGCGTTGAGCCGTATCAAAACCGCTGGCAAACGCGACCAATGTCTAAGTCTTCGCGGGCGCAACCACGCCTGCGCTAGCTGGCGAAGAAGCCGAGCACCGCACCCATGGCCAGCAGAACCAGCAGCCAATGGCCGCCATCGATGACGGTGAGCGCGCGCTTGGCGCCACCATATGCGTGGTTGACGACCATGGTGGTGATCACGAAGCCAAACCAAAGAAACGCGCCAGAGATGAGGCCGGCCTGCACCGTCACAGCACTGGCATGGCCCATCATGCCCATCAGCATCCAGGCCATGATGAGTTCGGCAATGAAAGATGTAATGAAGAGGCTGGCGCTCGGCTTGAAGTCGCTGGGCAATTTGCCTTGCGCTGCTGCCCAGGGTTTAGCCAACGCGCCGTAATAGACCGACCCGATGATGAAGGCGACGACCGCGGCGACTGGGATCGACCACCAGGGAAAGGCATCATAGAGCAGGGACGGCATGGAAATGATCTCCGTGGCGGCGGCTTGTGGCCCGCTTGAATCATCAGTGTAGCGTTGGCCAGGATTAAAGCGGCATCCGGCGTTTTCCCAATCCTCTTGCCCTTCCAGTGACTGGAAGCCTTATCTCACTCCACATGGACAATTCAGCTTCCCCCTCGCCCGCCTTGGAAAAGGCCGCATCGTGCTGCGGTTCGGCCGCCGCTGCATCCGAATCATCTGCCGTGGAAAAGGCCGCCTCATGCTGTGGCAACGCCGCAAGCCAGAATGACGACACGTCAGTAACCACGCCCAATCGCAAAAGCGACTGGCTGCAGCTGGGCTCAGGCCTGACGATCCTCATCGCCTATGCAGCGTCGTTTTTCCTCGACCATGGCGATCTGTGGGGTCTGGGCCATTTCACCCATGCCATCCGCGACATGATGCACCTTATGTGGTGGGGCATACTGATCGGCATGGTGGCTGTTGGCCTGATCGACCGGGTGCCAAGGGAGTTCGTGATTGCGGTGATTGGGCGCGACCAGGGTGCGAAAAGCATCGGGCGTGCGGTGCTTGCCGGCTTCTTTCTCGATCTGTGCAACCATGGCGTCCTGATGGTCGGCGCCAAGCTCTATGAGCGTGGGGCCAGTCTCGGTCAGGTGTTTGCCTTCCTTATCGCCTCACCCTGGAACTCGCTGTCGCTCACCATCATCATCGGCCTGATGATGGGGTGGGGTTGGATGGTGGTGTTCATCCTGGCCTCGCTGGTGATTGCCCTGGTGGCGGGGCTGATTGTGGAGGCGCTGGAGCGGGCCGGGAAAGTGCAGGCCAATCGGAACCGCAATGATCAGCCGGAGGAATTTCACGTCTCGCGCGAGGCGAAAGCCGGTCTCAAGTCTCAGCGCTATGACTATGCGTTCGTGAAGGATGTCGCCCGTCGTTCCGTCACCGCCAGCCGCATGGTGCTGCGCTGGCTGTTCTTCGGCGTGGTGCTGGCCGCGCTCATTCAAGTGACCGTTCCAACCGACGTCTTTGCCGCCTGGTTTGGCGCGACGCTCCTCGGGCTTTTCACCACGCTCGTCGCCGCGACCATCATCGAAGTCTGTTCAGAGGGGTCGGTACCTATCGCTGCCGACCTGATGGCCCGTGCCCAGGCGCCGGGCAACGCCTTCACCTTCCTGATGGCAGGCGCGGCCACCGACTACACCGAGATCTTGGTGCTGAAAGAGGTCACCGGCCGGCTGAAAGCCGCGCTCCTTCCGCCGCTGCTCACCGGGCCGCAGGTTGTCGCCATCGGTTGGGTGCTGAACGGCGTAGGATAGCCAGGCTTGGGGCGAGCCTCGTCCTGTGTCCGCTTGACATGCCCACGCAGGAGTGAGAGGGCTCGAGCCGTCGGTCGTGTTATAAAGTAACGAATACGCCGATGGACGCGATGCAGTCTGACATCCGGTGTGAGGAAAATGTCCATCATCCCAACGAGCTATGAAGAATGGGAACACTGCATCACGGTGAAGTGCCGTATCCCATTGACGCCTGATTATGTTGCCGAGCGGATCGAAGCGCTCCAGGACATGGATGACTTCCACACTCTGAAGTTCATCGAGCGTTGGGGTGAGGCGCATCATGAGCGGACACTCGGTTGGTTCCGCGAAGCTGAGGTGCGGCTCAGCCAGTGAGCATGTCTGCCGAACCGGCCGGCCCGCAGCTTCCGATCACGATCCTCAACGGGTTTCTCGGCGCGGGAAAGACGACACTTCTCCAGCATCTGTTGCTTCAGGCGCGCGAGCTCGATGATGTGCGCCTCGCCGTCATCATCAATGAGATGAGTGAGCTTGATGTCGATGGGCGCATCCTCGACACCAGCGAAGTTCTCTCCAACCGCGATCCTTTGTTCGCCTCCATTCCCGCCGGGAGCATAAGCAGCGAGCAGGGCCTAAAGCGCTTCACCGAGGCGGTGGACACGTTCCGCGAGAGCGGCGCCACACACATCCTCATCGAAACCTCCGGCAGCACCCATCCCTGGCCGCTTCTTGAGGTGATCCGGACCCAGGGGGCTGTTCGGCTGCATGGGTTTTTATCGATCGTCGATACCGTCACCCTGGCGCATGATTTTGATATGGGCCGGGCTATTGTGCCGGCCGCCCAGCAGAACCTTGCCGAAAAAAAGCGCGGTATTGAGAACCTTTTGGCCGAGCAGATCATGTTCGCGAACCGTATTCTGCTGAGCAAGTTGGATCGCGTGGGCATGGAGCGGCTGCGCGAGGTCGCCGAGGTGATTCATCCGATCAATCCTGGCGCCGACATTATGGGCATGCAGTGGGGTAATGTGAATCTGCGCGATCTGCTGGCCATGGC
>JBHJIX010000157.1:0-7327 GCA_050043025.1 Cohaesibacteraceae bacterium | reverse complement strand
GGACGGTGGCGAAGAGCAACGACAAAAAGCGCGCGAGATTGGGCGGTATGCGGCACTTCCTCTGGTCGCTGCCCTACCCCGACAAGGCACGCGAAATCGTTCGCGGGCCGGACCCGCTGATCGTTGGCCACTCAGGCGCTGGGAGCGGCAGAGACGAGCATATTTTGGGTAAGACACTGCACCCCAATGGGGTGGCCTAGCTAGGTTCGTTTTGGATTGGCCCAAAACCGCCGATCAAAACTGATAGGAGAATCGCGCACGAACAACTTCAATGTTGCCAGTTGCGGTGAACGTTGTCGCCAGTCTGTACTCATCCTCAAACAGTTCATGGCGAAGGCCTTCTAAGCCAACCGTCCAATCAGGGTTGATTGCGTACTCCAGGCCAACACCGTAAACGTACCCAAACTGATTGGTTTCGGAAACGATTGTAGTCGTGGCCGATTCAAGCCGCACATGGCCCAAGAACAGACCACCTGTCGCGTAAACGTGGAGGGCGTCAACGGCCGCGCCGACACGCGCCCGTGCGCTCCCCAAAAAATCTGCATTCAGTCCTGATGCAAATCCGGGAACCCGGTCTCGTTCGAACCCTGAAATTGAGAAATCGACCTCACCGCCGAATGTCAGCCAGTTGGCCTGGTAACCATAGCCCAGAAAGCCACCGCCGAGACCACTTTCTGTGTTCTCAATTTTCCCTTCGATGGGATCATCTGTGTCCAACCAGCCATAACCAGCATGGGCGCCTATATAGAATCCAGTCCATCGGTCCTGGAAATCTTCATAGGAAACGATACCGGCGGAGGGTTCGAACCAATCGGAGGCCGAGGCACTTGCTGGCATTCCAAGCGCCGACGCAGTCGCAACTGCCGCAATACACTTGACTAGATTTGCGTTCTTCATGGTTTACCTCTGTTTAACAGTGGTCAAACCAATAGAAAAACGTACTTAAGGAAGCGTAACTAACTCAACGTTAGCCATAATTTCTACTTGCGGTTTCTTAGCCAGCTTTCCAATTTCCGAGCGACGTACTTGGCCGGTAGGCCTAGCCCATCCGCTCCAGCGCTTCACCCACCTTGACCTTTTCGGCCTCGTAGCCGGCGCGTTTATCGCGCTCGCCTTGGACGACCTCTTCCGGCGCGCGCGCGGTGAACTTGTCGTTCGACAGTTTCTTGTCGATCCGCGCGATCTCTCCGTCGAGGCGGTCGATCTCTTTGGCCAGCCGCACGCGCTCAGCGCCAAGATCGATCACCTCGCCGACATTGAGGCACAGGGTCGTGCCACCGACCACGATCTGAACGGTGCCCTCCGGCGCGCCTGCCGCTTCAACGAGGGCCTCGAACCGGCCGACGCGCTCAAGGACAGCCGCCTGGCTGTCAAGCCGATCACGGACGGTATCCGTAACACCGACAAGGCTCGCCGAAAGACGTGCGCCGGGAGGAATGTTCATCTCCGCGCGCACCGACCGGGTCTGCGTGCTCAGATCGATCGCCCAGTTGATGTCGGCAGCTGCTTCTGCGTCCGCATAATCCAGCTCTGGCCAAGGCGAAAGGGCCAGAAGCTGCGGCCGACCGTCGAATCCACCGGATGCTTCCCATAGCTCTTCGGTGATGAAAGGCATGAAGGGATGCAGCAGTGCCAAGATCGTATCGATGACATAGGCCATCGTTGCCCGCGCCTCATGCATAGCCGGGCTGTCATCGCCATTGAGCGTGGGTTTCAAAAGCTCCAAGTACCAGTCGCAGAACAGGTTCCAGGTGAACTTGTAGGCGGCACTTGCCGAATCGTTGAAGCGGTACTCCGCAAGAGCCTCTTCTACTTCTTGAATGGCGCGACTGGCCTCTGTCAGAATCCAGCGATTGACCGGTTCTTTGACCTCGTCGGCATCAAACCCACGGGTCAGAGCTGCACCGTTCAGTTGGGCAAAGCGCACTGCATTCCAAAGCTTGGTCGCGAAGTTGCGGTAGCCAGCAATACGACTGGTCGCGAGCTTGATATCGCGGCCCTGTGCGGCCATCGCGGCAAGCGTGAAGCGAACGGCATCAGCACCGAACTCGTCGATTAGGACGAGCGGATCAAGAACATTGCCCTTGGACTTGGACATCTTCTGCCCGTGCTCGTCCCGGACCAGCGCGTGGATATAGATGGTGTGGAACGGCTCAACGATCTTGCCGTCCTCATCCTTCATGAAGTGGTTGCCCATCATCATCATGCGGGCAACCCAGAAGAAGATGATGTCGAAGCCGGTCACCAGAACGTCGGTCTGGTAGTAGCGTGCGAGCTCGGGCGTCTTATCGGGCCAACCGAGCGTTGAAAACGGCCAAAGGGCAGACGAGAACCAGGTGTCCAGGACATCGGGGTCGCGCGTGATCAGCTCTTCAGGGTGGAAGTTGTCGATCCGGTCTTCTAGCCAGGCCTTCCACGGCCCTTCACTTGCCATGTAATGCTGGATGGCGTCGTTGAGCGCCGTTTCCTCGTCTTCAGCGACGAAGATGTGATCGTCCGGGCCGTACCAGGCCGGGATCTGATGGCCCCACCAGAGCTGGCGCGAGATGCACCAGGGCTCGATGTTTTCCATCCAATCGAAGTAGGTCTTCTCCCAGTTCTTTGGAACGAAGTTGGTCTTGCCTTCTTTGACCGAAGCGAGCGCGGGCTCTGCCAAAACCTTGGCGTCCAGAAACCATTGGTCGGTGAGCATGGGCTCGATAACGACCTTCGAGCGGTCGCCAAACGGCTGCATGACCTTCTTGTCCTCAACGAGGATCATCAAGCCTTCGGCATCAATATCGGTGACGACCTGCTTGCGTGCGTCAAAGCGATCTAGTCCGCGATACTCGTCGGGGACCAGGTTGATGGTGTCGACATGCTCTTCATCGGGCACTCCGCCTTCTTCGCGAAGGGTTTTCGCCTTGGCCGCCTCGACAGCATAAGGCTCACCATCCGCGCGCATGCCACCGCGCTCGTCCATCAGACGGAAGAGCGGAATGTTGCCCCGCTTGGCGACCTGGTAGTCGTTGAAGTCGTGCGCGCCGGTGATCTTCACCGCACCTGAGCCAAACTCCGGATCGGGGTAATCATCGGTGATGATCGGGATCAGCCGTCGATGCTCTTTCGGGCCGACCGGAATCTCGCACAGCTTGCCGACAATCGGCGCGTAGCGCTCGTCGGATGGATGAACGGCAACAGCGCCGTCACCAAGCATGGTTTCCGGTCGCGTGGTGGCGATGGAGATATAGTCACGCTCCTCGCGCAGCGTGACGTTCCCATCCTCGTCCTTCTCGACATACTCATAGGCAGCACCGCCAGCAAGCGGGTACTTGAAGTGCCACATATGGCCATCGACCTCGATGTTCTCGACCTCAAGATCGGAAATCGCGGTCTCAAATTTCGGGTCCCAATTGACCAGTCGTTTGCCCTTGTAGATCAGGCCCTCATTGTAGAGCTCGACAAAGACTTTGAGGACGGCCTTGGACAGCCCCTCATCCATGGTGAAACGTTCGCGTGACCAATCGCAGGATGCACCAAGACGCTTGAGCTGGTTGAGGATCGTCCCGCCAGACTCTTCCTTCCATTGCCAACCGCGATCGATGAACTTCTGCCGGCCCATCTCACGACGGCCCTCATTGCCTTCTTCTGCAAGCTGACGCTCGACAACCATCTGGGTCGCGATACCTGCATGGTCAGTGCCTGGCTGCCACAGAACGTCATAGCCCTGCATGCGCTTCCAGCGGACCAGAATATCCTGAAGCGTGTTGTTGAGCGCATGGCCCATGTGGAGCGAGCCGGTAACGTTGGGCGGCGGAATTACGATGGAAAAGCTGTCCATGCCGGGCGTCGAGCCGGCGCCAGCCGCGAAGGCGCTCGCGCTGTTCCACATTTCGTTGATGCGCGCCTCGATATCGGCGGGCGCAAAGGTCTTGTCCATCGTCATGACATCACAGATGTTTTGGTAGAGATCAGCGCCCGTTAAAGGCGTAGCAACGCCGGCCTGTCAACAGCCGACAGGTCGCAGAGATAAGGGCTCCAGCGAGCCGCGCCAAGATGGAATGATTGGCCGCCTATCAGGTGCGAGGCCCACGGCGGGCGACACGCTCAATTTCCTCACGCACCATCTTCTCCACCATCGTGGGAAGATTCTCATCAAGCCAGCCCTTGAGCATGGGTCGCAACATGTCCTGTACAAGGTCTTCAAGTGTGCGGGCGTTGCCAGACAGCATGGTGTTGGCGAGGTTCGCAAAGGCGGCTGAGACGGCCTGATCGGCATCCTGGGAAAGGAGGTTCTCACCGATTGGTTTGGTGGCTGCGGCCGGAGCAGCAGGCTCAACGGTTAGGACGTCTAACTCAGGTTCTGGTTCTGCCTGGGGCTCTGGTTCCGGCTCAGCAAAATCCAGATCACTTGGCGGATCGAAAGGCTCCTCTGCCATTTCAGGCAAAGTGCTGAGATCGAGAACGTCATCCTCGTCATCGACCTCGACCTCCGGTTCAGACTCGACCGGTTCGTCCTCTTCCAAGGCAGGCGGATCGAATTCGTCTTCTGCCAGAGCCGCGGCGGCAAAAACATCTTCGCCGTCAGCGGCTGACTCGTCGTCGGCCGCAGGTTCATCGCTGACGGCTGGCGCATCAGCAAAGAGCGCATCTAAATCCGCTTCAGAAATGGTCTCGCCGCCACCATCAGCCTCGTCTTCGGGCGCAGCTGTGTCCTCACCCTTGTCGGCTTCTTCCTCGCCGGTGGTCTCTTCGTCGGATATGATCTGACGGATCGACGCCAGGATCTCCTCCATCGACGGTTCAGCGTTGGCGCTAGACTTGGACATGACGCACCGCTTGCGTTGGCCGCTTTTCGCTCACCCTGGGTCTGCCACTCAATCGTCGCAAACAAAAAGACGCGCGAAACCGGTCTGATTCGATTGGCCTATTACAACCCGACAGGGGCAACCAATCCAGATCAACAGATGACTGGGCGCGATAATTGGGGATAAGCGATTAACGAGGCGTTAACCATAACGCATTGCGCCGAGCCGGCTCGAGGCAACCGACCCGGCTGACTGTGCGCGATAAAGGACGGCCTTAGTCGCCGAAGATGACGCCGCCGCGCCCGTCGGGTGTGCGCAAGCCATGCCAGCGGTCACGCACCGCGTCGTAGTGCTCGGTCGGATTGTATTGGGCGACTTGCAGGCCAAGTTCTTCGGCAGACAGTCGGCCAAGGGCCGAGGCAAGCGAATAGGAAGCCACGACGAGATCACGGCGTGCATTGATCTCATTGATGCGTGCGGTGATCACGTCTTCCTGCGAATCGAGCACATCGAGCGTTGTGCGCTGACCAACCCGCTGCTCTTCGATCGTGCCATCCAGCGCAATCCGCGAGGCAGCAACTTCTGCGGCCGAGGATTCGATTTGGGCGCGCGCCGCTTCCAGTCCACCAAAGGCGCTATAGATCGCCGCACGCACCTGTTCGCGCGATACATCCAGTTCCAAACGACGCTGACCTAGTGTCTCAATCGATTGACGGACCTGCGAGGAGGCACGGCCTGCCTGATAGATCGGGACAGACAATTGCAATGAGGCTGACAGGCTGTCGTTCGGACCACCGGCACCGGTTCCGCCTTCCTGCCAGGACCGGCGGGCGGTACCGACAAAATCAAGCGACGGCAGCAGTGCCCCCTCGGCAATCGCGACAGCGCTCTGCGCGACATCAATGTTGGCACGCGCCGCAACGATAGCAGGATGGGTGGCAAGGGCGTTGTCCAAGGCGCCCTGGAGGGTCGCCGGGATACCGCGTGTCAGAGGGCTCGGCGTGACCAACTGTCCTGGATCGTTTCCAATGACCTGTCGGTAGACAGCGTTCGATGTCGTCAACGCGGCACGGGCAGCGCTCACCTGCGCCAGCGCGAACGCGCGGCGGGCGTTCGCTTGTGCGACATCGGTACGGGTGCCCTCACCCACATCGAACCGTGCCCGCGCAGCACGTACCTGCTCATCCAGGAAGGCTACATTCTGCTCGCGCAGGCGAAGGATCGCCCGGTCGGCGAGCACATCCATGTAGGCCTGAACGGCGGAGACGAAGATGTTCTGCTCAGTGTTGTCCAAACCGGAACGGCCGGCGGCGACAGCTGCCTCGGCCTGAGCGACCGAGTTCTGGGTTTGAAATCCACGGAACAAAGGTTGCCGGACTTCAACCTGCAGGACCGACTGGGTGTTCGACCCATCATTGTTGGCCATGCCATCGGGGCGCAAACGCAGTGACGTGGCGGTGACCGATCCGGTGCCGGTGACTGTCGGACGATAGCCCGCAAGCGCCTGCGGCACACCTTCGTCGGTCGCGCGCAGTCCCGCGCGGGCGGCATTCAACTCGGGATTGTGCTGGTAGGCTCGCGCAAGCGCTCCAGCCAGGGTTTCAGCATGCGCCGGGATTGCCATCGCCCCCAGCAAGGCGGCGGCCAGAATACCACCCAACACATTGTTACGCTTGTACTTTGTCATTGAAAACGCCCGTTGAAACCGCACCATCTGCAAGCTGATGGCGGACTTTAACCACACCCACCACGGCCTTGTGTTTACCGTTTGTTAAGGTTGCGAAACCCGGTGCGCAAGCGGCTCTTACATTTTGTGATGACGTCTGGTGCCATTCAGCGCAGGCGATTGCCGACTGCGGCAATTGCGCAACGGTTCCGCAACGTCACCAAAATGCAGATTGGGGAATTTCGAATGGGTCTTGAGGTTAGAACGCGAACGCCTGTTCGCGCTCGAAGCCCGGTACGGCAGGCGCGGCACAATTGAAGAGCGGAACGACGGTGTGGCCATCGCCATCGCGGTGGATGCTGACTGCTCTGCCGGCTCCGCCAGAACCTAAAACAGTGATCAGCACACCATCTTCGCGAAGCTGCTTGACCAGCGCCTCTGGGACGGCATCAATTGCGCCAGCCAAGAAGATGGCATCGAACGGCCACTCTGCGGCCATACCGTCGGCAAGGTTTCCCTGCACCATGGCGACGGTATCAATATCGGCAGCAGCAAGCGCATCGGTCGCTCTGCGGACCATGGCTTCACTATGCTCCACCGCGAGCACCGAGCCGGCCAGGCGCGACAGAACGGCTGACGAATAGCCTGTCAGGCATCCCAGATCCAAAACGACGCTGTCGGCGTTCAGATTGGCGGCCTGAACCATCCGGGCCAGATGCATTGGCCGGATCATTGGCCGAAGAAGATCGCCGTCGGGAATGTCGATTTCGGCGGCGCCTTCCGCCAGCGCTCTTTTGTTTTCGGGCACGAACAGCTCTCGGGGGATATCCAGAAACGCCGCCAGAACCTGATAGTTCGACACATCAAACGGGCG
>JBHJIX010000156.1:0-14943 GCA_050043025.1 Cohaesibacteraceae bacterium | reverse complement strand
CGGTCCTGATGTCGATGGGTATGATGATGTTGCCGCCCATCATCATCTCACTACCGTTCAAGCTGATCTTTTTTGTGCTGGTGGACGGTTGGAACTTGGTGGCCGGGTCTCTCGTCCAACGCTACACACAGCCTCCAGGCTTATAGCCAAGCTCGCAACACGCCCCAGGAGCCGCCGGAGAAATCGACTGGGAGGAGAATCGAGACCGGTAATCCTCAAGGAAGCGGTTGAGCGTGTTCAATCCAGCAATGCTGCGCGCCACATCGCGAAACGCCGTGCCCTGCGCCTCAATGGGCGACGTCACGACATCAAACGCGCTGGCATAAATTCCATCGGTCATCTTGGAATCAAAACGCGCCCGCAGCCGCTGCAAACTGTACTCGTCATTGGCAAAGCTGTAGGCGATGGCCGACCGCAGAACATCCTGCATCTCGGGCTCATCCAGCGGCACCCGGTCGTTCCAACGATTGGCAAGGGACCGCTCAATCGCCTCACCGGCGTCCTGCCAACGGCCTGCACTCCACAGGATATCAGCCCGCACGCGATCCACATCTTCGCCTTCCATCGTGCGCAGCATTTCTAGCGCCAGCTCATGCCGACCGAGCTCAGAAAGCGCACGCGACTCAATGATCCGACGCACACGCTCAATGGCCCGCGGCGCTCTTGAAACCCGCGAGCGCTGCAAGGTCGCGCCCGCCTCGGCCGGCCGATAATCCATCAGGTAGATGAGCGCCAGATCGGCCGCGATCTGGGCTTTGGCGGACCCCGTCAGCCGGTTGTCCGCCTGATGCTGAAGAAGGTCAGCGGCCTGGTCGCGCAGCTCGATCTCAACCAACCTGTCAGCCAGCCGCCGTACCAGTTCGTCGCCGCGACGGCCGATCGGTGTCAGTTCCCTGAAATCGTAAAATAGGCTCAGCGCATCGATGGCCGGCATCGCATCTGCCTCGCCGTCGAGGAACAGCGAGGTGAATATCTCCATCATCTGATCGGAGATGCTGCTGGCCAGGGAATGATCAGGCTGGGCAATTAGCACACCCTTCAACGCGCGCAGCGCATCGGCATACCGGTCGTCTTCGACATAAAGCTTTCCAAGAAGCGCGCGCGTGCGCACCTCAGTATCGTCACCGCGCCAAGCAACCGCCAGGCTTTCCAGCTCTTCAACGCCGTCCTCACGCGACAAGGCGCCATTGTCGATGCGCCCCTCAATACTGAGCAGCGTTGCGAAGGCACCATCGGGGCCAAAATCCATGGCCTTCACACGTTCAAACCCGGTAATGGCATCCTCGTTGCGACCACGCGCCAGATCCAGACGGGCGTGCAACAGGTCATAACGGGAGCGGTGCGGGTCCGGAATCGTGGTCGGATTAATTTGCCGCAGCCTGTCGCTGGCAACATCAATGGCTTGCACCTCAATCGCCGCTTCCACACCAACCATCCGGGCGCGAGTCACCAACGATGTCGGATAGCCGTCAAAAAGCGCCGAAACGTCATCGAACTCAGAATTCACCTGAGCCCAGTTGCGCAGCCCCCCATCGGCGAAAAGACCCCAAACCCGGCCGTCCTCAACGCCTTCCATAGCGTGCGAGCGAACGACATCGATGGCTTCCTCAAACCGCCGCGCCATGGTGAGGCCGGCCGCACGGAGCGTCAGGAATGCCGGATCATGCTCCAGCGCCGAGTTTTCCGACAGTGCGATTTCCAGCATGCCATTGGCTTCTTGCCCAAGCTCATGGGCCAACAGGAAGCGCGCAAACTCCAACATCTTGTCGCTGCGTGCCACGCCCTCAGAAAAAGCGATCTCCCGCTGATAGGCAGCAAAACTGCTCTCATACGCTCCCGGTCCCTGCCCTGCGAAGGCGCGCAGATCAAAATAGCCCGGACGCTCATCGGGTGAGAATCCAAACGAGCCCAAGGATAGGCCCACTTCGGACAGGCTCAGGCCCTGCTGGCGCGAAAGAAGCAGGCGCATGCCATCTTCTACGACAGCTTCCAACTCATCGACCTTGGGGCGCAGCACGACGCCGTGGGTCGAACTGAGCACGCTGAACTCCACCAACTCCTGACGCGCTAGCGCTCCGCGTGAAGGCGCGAGCATCGGCACCACATACAAGGTGTCGCCAACCTGAGGGTGGGTAATCTGATGCACCGACCCCAGGCCCTCGGCCACGAGCTCCGCATAGGCCTTGCCATCCGGCTGCGTTCCACGGCCAAGGAAAAGGGGTTGCGCCGGCTCCACCACGGTGGGCCCAAGCAGGACAATCCATCGATCGCCGCTCGGTGCCACCGAAACCAGGCGTTCCTCACGCATATCGATGTGGATCACCGTCTCGTTTGAGGAACGGTTGGCCGTGATGGAGTGCGCCAAATCGGCCAGCTCGATGCGAACGGCCCGCAGATCGAAGGGAATTGTGGTTTCAAACACCATCGTGACGATTGAACCACGGCGGAACACTGCGGCCGGCGTCGGATGGGTGAAGGGGAACCACAAGCGTGTGGTTTCGCCGTCTGGCCGCACTTCGACTCGGATCGTCTCCGGTAAGGCATCCTCTTCCAGCCGTTCGCTGACCTCAACCGGGCGACGGGCAGTGATGAGACTATCGGCTGAGGCCACGTCCGGCCGTTGCAACAGTGCCAGATTGTTGGCCTGCATCTCATCTTCAGAGCGCATCGGGGGTGATTGCCGTTCGGCGGCATCGCTCCGCATGTCATCGTCGGCCATGCCCTCGCCGGTCATGCTGTCCGACACGTCCTCAGAGCTCACCACCTGACCATTGGTATCCATCGCATCGGCATTCGCGCTGGTTGGGCGAAGCGATGCATCTGCAAGGTCTGTCGATTGAACGGCCACCGAGGATGGTTCAGGCGTCTCAATCACCTCGTCCGAACGCCCGCCCAGAGCCGAAAACTGCGTGTTTTCAATGCCCTGACCACCAGTGATCTGGTTCAAGAGGGTATCAAGCTCGGCCTGCTCGGCTTCCTGGGGATTAAGCGGTGTCGCGCGGGTAACATCGACGTTGAAGGTCAAATCATCTTCGAACCAACGAAGCTCTGTTCCGGGCACAACCTCAAATGTGATCGCGAGACTAGCGCCATCGCGCTCATAGTCGATGCTTTCCAGTTCGACAGGCATGTCGATGCGAGCCGGCGTCAGATCCACCGGAACGTCGTAGTCGAACCGCGCGGTCATCATCGAGCCCTGCTGCTCAATGGCGACATTGTAAGGCACGTTCCAGGTGAAGGAGTAGCGGGTGAAGGTCGGCGCGTTGCCAACCCGCAGCGAGATGCTTGGCTCCAACTCACCCAGAAGACGACGGCGTTCAGCTTCGGCAGCCTCACGCGCGGCTTGCTCAGCACGGACAGCCAAGCGCTCAACAACGTCCTCCGGCAAGGGCGGCGGAAAGCCCTGCCAGGTGTTGGGAAGAAAATCGATGAACAGCGTTTCGCCGGCTTCCATCGTGTTGATGCGCACGGCACGCGAAAGGCCGAACCGAAGCGCAAGCCCGTCCGGGTCCTGGCGGGCGATGGTCACAAAATCATCAAGCACCCGCGTCGCGTCGCGAATATCGGTTTCCACTGGCTCTTCGAAAACAACCCGGAGCACGCCGTTCTCCACGTCGACCTCGTAAGCGGGAAGGTCCAGGCGATCGCGGAATTCCAGCCGCATGCGGCCATAATCGCGCTCACGCTCAGCGGTTGCGACTGCCGATGTATCCTGTGCCAAAGATGGAGATGCTGGAAGCGCGCACGCCAAAGCGCTGCCCACGCCAAAAACGACCGCGAGCCCAAAGAGCTGTCGGACGAAGGACGGAGCAAAAAAAGCGTGCAATGCAAACAGACGTGACAAGACCAGGCTCACCGGCAAACCTCCACCCGTGAAAGCTAGCCACCACGCCTTAAGAACCGCTTACTGAACTGGAACGCCTTCGATACGTGGCAGACCATCTTCAGGCGATGCCAAGAAATCCGCTTCGCGTTGCGATGTCCCGGCCAGGGCAATGGTCAACCGACGGGCCGCCTCCGGGTTCATTTGGCCAAGGATATCAGCCATTTTGCGCGGGTTCATAGCGTTTGCCACTTCCATCAGGATGGGCAGGTCAAGGAGATCAAAAATTGCCGCAGCGTCCTTGGCCCGCATTGCGGAGTAAACCTGGACCAGTCGACCAATCTCTTCGGACTCTCGCTGTTCCTGCTCTTCGGAGTAGGCGCTGACCCTTTGCTCCAGAGCTTCAAGCTCGGCAAGACGCTCTTCCAAACGGTTTTCAGCGGCCTGCAACAACTGCTCGCGAATGCGCAAATCCTGTTCGCGCTCCTCCAAAACTTGGCGGCGGTCGCCAAGGCGCTCCAGAAGGAGGTCGCGGGAGGTTTCTACGGGCAGATCCGTCACGCTTCTGATGTCGCCACCATTGGCTTGTTCAGTTGCTTCGGCATCTTCGACGTCAGCCATCCCAGCTTCCATCCCCTCGCCGTCCATTTCAGCTTCCATGGCCTCGCCCTCAGCCATGGTGTCAGCCTCGGCCTGCTGCGCTTGGGCCACATCGACACCGGACAGGCTTCCATGGGTGCCCGCGATGAGATTGAAACCCTTCAAGCCAAGCAGCATCAGCGCTGTCAGAATGACCATCGGCAAAAGGCGGAGCTGACGCATGGAAGAAAGCCTCCTGGGCAAACCGTCTAAGACGCGGCCCGCTGCAAGCGTGATTGAAGGGCCCGCGCCGCCTCATCCAGCCGGCGGCCGGGATTGGGTTGAGCAGCCGGCTTGGCACCCATGCCGCCCTGAGTCTGAGCGGGCTGGAAGCCGCGTTGCGGCGGCATCGGCGCAGGCGTTTCCGTTGGCACACCAGCCGCCGCAGCCAGCTTGCCGATCCGGTCAGCCACCGCACCGGCAGCATTGAGCGATGCCGAAAGCTGAGCGGAAACCTGCGCCGCAGCGTGGAGACGCTGGCCAACTTGCTGTTCGCACTGGGCTGACGTTGTTCTAAGACCTTGAATGGCCCGTTCGGCAATCTCCGTCGCGGTCAGAAGCTCCGCAATCGTGGCCCGCAAGCCTTCTTCATCGGCGCGCAGGCGCTTCAAACGACCATTGAGCAGCATGCAATAGCCAATCGTGATGATCAGAAGAACGGCAACAAGTCCTTCAATGATGAGGCTGAGAGGCAGGTTCATCGCTAGGGCTCCATTGCGTTGGGCTGGTCGGCGGCATGCTCGAAGGATTCAAGGGTGGTCTTGGGACGGCGAAGCGTTTTGAGAACGCGCACCGCCATATTGCGGTCCCGTTGTCCGATCTGACCTTCAGTGAGAATGGTCTCGCCGCATTTAAGGAGGATGGAGTCGGTGGGAATCGTGTCGAACATCAACGTCTGACCTTCCTTGAAGTTCATGACTTTCGACAACGGCATCATCTCCTCATAGATCACCGCGTCGACATTGACGTTCGCCGCATAGATCTCGCTCGCCAAATGGCCTTCCCAGATCGAGTCGCGACCAAATTTTTCACCCATGAACATCTGCAGGAGCAGTTCACGGATCGGCTCGATGGTGGCGTAGGGCAGAAGGAGTTCCACCTTCCCGCCGCGATCTTCCATATCGACGCGCATCTCAACCAGGATGGCGGCGTTGGCAGGGCGAGCAATGGTTGCAAAGCGTGGGTTGGTCTCAAGGCGGTCGACAGAGAAGGTGACCTTGGACAAAGGCGCGAACGCTGCCTGTGCATCGCCGATCAGAACCTCGATCATGCGCCGCATGAGGTTCATCTCAATCGTCGTGTAAGGCCGGCCTTCAACGCGCATCGACGAGGAAGACCGCCGACCGCCGAGAAGGACGTCGATGACCGAGTAGATCAGGCCGGAGTCGATCGTGACCAGGCCGAAATTGTCCCACTCCTCGGCTTTGAAGACCGATAGAATTGCCGGCAGTGGAATGGAGTTGAGATAATCGCCGAAACGCACCGATGTGATGCCATCGAGCGAAACCTCCACATTGTCTGAGGTGAAATTGCGCAACGAGGTCGTCGTCAGGCGCACCAGCCGATCGAAGATGATCTCCAGCATCGGCAAGCGTTCATAGGACACCAACGCGGAGTTGATGATCGCACGAACACCGGATGTTTCACCATCATGACCTTGCTCGGCATTAAAGCCGAGAAGATTGTCGATCTCATCCTGGTTGAGAACACGGTCCGCGCCCTTTTGTTGCGCGTCGCCTTCATCTTCCTCTTCGTCGTCCAGCATGGCAGCCCATTGGGCGGCCATATCGTCGGCATCTTCGCCGTCCTCATCCCAATCGTCGTCGTCGGCAATCATGGTCGCTCCGATCTACTGAACGATGATTTCACGAAACAGAACAGCATCGACCTCGGCAGGAAAAATCGCCAGATTGATGCGCCTTTGAAGCTCATGCTTTAGCCGGAAGAGACCGGCAGACCCTTCCAGGTCAGAAACGCGGAGTTCGCGCAAATAGGTTTGAAAGACGTCGGTGATCCGCGGCAGGTTTGGCTCCAACACCGTGGAAATCTCTGGGTCGGAGATCTCGAGCGCAACCGTCATGCGCAGATATTGCGCGCGCTGTTCAGCATTCGACAGGTTGACCGTAATCTCCGGCATATCGAAGTAGAAGACAGGCTGGGCCGCAACTTCCAGCGCCGCTTCCAGCGCCACCTCCTCGGCAGTTTCGCTGTTACCGATCCAGCCAAAGAAGAAGGCTGCGCCCGTACCGCCACCGCCCAACAGCAGCAATCCACCGACTGCTGCGATGATCATCATCTTTTTCGAAAGACGGCGCTTGCCGCCTTCCCCCTCTTCGCCTTCAGGGGCGTCGGCAGCGGCCTCATCGGGCATATCATCAGCTGTGACGTCAGTGTTCGCCATGTCTTCCAGACCCGGTTAATGGACACCACAGACCATTGGTGAACCAAGGTTAACGAAGTGTTGACAAGCCGGTCAGATTTGCCGGGTTGAACAGTCTGTGGCGGCAGGAAACGCCACCGCAAATGACGTCAAAACAGACGCAAATCACTCTAAATAATTGTTTTATATACATTTTTAAAACTGGCACGCCATCTGCTTTATTTAGGATGTCGTTCACCATGTTGCCCGCTGGGGAGCTCGGCAATGTGGACAAACGGCGCCCGGCCGGAAGGCCAAAGTTTAACGATCAGTCCTGATTCATGGAGAGGAATCGACTGTCATGATGAACGCCCAACTTGTCGGGCTGTCGCGGGAAATAGCCCTGCGCCGTGAACTCGACGTCATCGCCAACAACTTGGCGAACATGAACACCACCGGCTTCCAGGCCGAGCGCGTAGCGTTTGACGACTACATGATGCCGCGTTCAGAAGCGACGGCTTTCATGCGCCGCGACCATGACGTCGCGTTCGTCCAGGACTGGGCCACCTACCGCGACCTACAGCCCGGAGCGCGCCAGCAAACTGGCAACCAGTTGGACCTGGCCCTGTCTCCTGGAGGCTACCTCACGGTCGAGACACCTGAAGGCATTCGCTACACCCGCAATGGCGCCCTCCAGATCAACGACCAGGGTCAGCTCGTCACTGCGCAGGGTTTTCCCGTTATCAGTCTAGGCGGCACGCCTGTCCTGTTCACGCCAGCAGACTCCGACATCACCATCACCGGGACCGGGCAGATCACCACCAATGCTGGCGGTCGCGGCACGCTCCAGCTTGTCTCTTTCCAGAACGAGCAGGCGTTGCAGAAGGTCGGAAACAACCTGTTCTCCGCTCCAGAGAATGTCGACCCAGACCCCACCGTTCGTGTGACCCAAGGTGTGCTGGAAACAGCCAATGTGGAATCCGTCCGCGAGATGGCGCGCCTGGTTGAAGTCCAACGAGCCTACGAGTCCCAAGCCAACATGATCCGCCAGTCCGATGAGATGCGCCAGGAGGCCATTCGCCTTCTGGGTCGTCTGAACGCGTAAGGATCGAAGGAGAAATCCCATGCAAGCGCTTTACATCGCATCCACCGGCATGATGGCCCAGGAACTAAACGTTGAGGTCATCTCCAACAATATCGCCAACCTGCGCACCGCCGGTTTCAAGCGTCAGCGGGCAGAGTTCCAGGACTTGCTCTATCAAGATTTGCGCCGCGTCGGCTCGGAGACATCCGAGCAGGGAACGTTGGTTCCCTCAGGCGTTCAGATCGGTTCTGGTGTCATGACCGCCGCAACGCCGAGGATCATGAGCCAAGGTTCCATCACCCCGACCGAGAAGGAGCTGGACATGGCCATCTCCGGCACCGGCTTCTTCCAAATCCAGCTTCCTGATGGCGGCACCGCCTACACCCGGGCTGGAACCTTCGAGCGAAACGCCAATGGCACAATGGTAACCGCAGACGGATTCACCGTCGAACCTGGCATCACCATTCCCAACAATGCACGCGATGTCACCATCTCCGCCGATGGCACGGTCCAGGCCTTTCTTGGAACCGGGACAAGCGCGCAGGTTCTCGGCCGTATCGAGCTGGCACGTTTTGCCACCCAGAGCGGCCTGCAAGCCATTGGCGACAACCTGTTCTTGGAAACAGCATCCAGCGGGGCATCGATCGCCGGAAACCCCGGCGATCAGGGGTTCGGCACCGTCCGGCAAGGCTACATTGAGATCGCCAACGTGAACTCGGTGACGGAAATCTCCGACCTCATCTCCGCTCAGCGGGCTTACGAGATGAACTCGCGCGTTGTGCGGGCCGCGGACGAGATGATGTCCACTACCTCGCAGATGATCCGCTAGGGAGGCCCGTCATGATCACCCGGCTCATTCTGGCTCTTCTGTTCTTCCTGGTAACCGTCCCTTACGGCGCGGCGACCGACCGCACCCTCCACGCCGCCGATGGAGAGACTTCCGGTCTTGGCGACCGCTTCCTGGGATCGTTTGAGGCCAGCATCCCGATGCTGCGCCCATCGGTCATCGTCTACAGCGATCTGGTGACCCTGGGCGACCTGTTCGACCATGCCGGCATGCTGGCCGAAACCCCTGTCTTTCGCGCCCCTGAGCCAGGCACGCGCGGCCGCGTGGAAACCCACACCGTCGTTGATGTGGCCCGCTCCGCAGGCCTTGACCGGATGGACCTTGCCGGTCTCAGCGAAGTCACAGTCGAGCGGGCCGGCGTTCGCTTGCTGGCAGGAGACTTGGAAGCGCTGGTAATCGCAGCCCTCAATGAAGACCTTGCTGCCCGCCTGGGTGAAGGGTCGGGCAACTACGTCGTGGCCTTCCGCCAATCGCTGGAAGCCGTAATGATCGGCGCTGAAATCGCTGATCGCTTGCGCGTTGACCTGATTGCCCGTCCATCAACGCGCTCCACGCAATTCGCCGCCGTCATACGCACCCCACAGGGTCTGGACATTGCTCGCCTCGACGGACAGGCCGAACACCGCATTGCTGTTCCCGTGCTAGCTCGCGCAGTTCCGCGCGGCGACGTTGTGCGCGCCAGCGATCTGCGGCTTCAAGAACTTGACTACGCCCGCACCATCGGGACGCCGACGCTGGTACGCAGTCAGGACATTATCGGCCAGGCCGCACGCCGTACCTTGCGTGCCGGCGCACCGGTGAACCCGGACGATCTGACCGAACCTTTGATGGTGGAACGCCAGGACCTTGTGACATTGGTCTACCGTCATGGCGCCCTGGCACTCACCGTGCGAGCCCGTGCGCTGGATGAGGGAGCTTACGGCCAATCCGTCGATGTCATGAACTTGCAGTCCAATCGCACCGTTCGCGGTGTGGTGGCCGGCCCTGGCCTCATCCATGTGCTGGGCCCGATGCAGGACATCGCCTCTTACCTTGCGACACCAACACCCAACTCTGCGGAGATCATCCAATGACCGCTCGCCGCTCCGCCCCCGCCCGCATGGCTGCACTGGCCCTCGTAGGCACAGCGCTTGCTGGCTGCTCGGCCGCAGACCGCATCGCCAATATCGGCGAACAGCCCTCTCTTTCGGCTATCGAAAACCCGACGTCACAGCCGGGCTACCGGCCAGTCTCGCTGCCCATGCCCGATCCTGTGATCGCAACCTACAGCCCCAACTCGCTTTGGCGATCCGGTGCGCGATCCTTCTTCGATGATCAACGCGCATCGGAGGTCGGCGACATTTTGAGGGTGCGGGTCGATATTACTGACTCAGCTCAGATCGCCAACCAGTCCGAGCGCTCCAGGTCCTCCTCTGAAGGTCTCGGCGGAGGCGGCTGCGTTGGCACGCAGCTCGACCTCATCTTGCCTGAAGGTGCAACGCCAGAGGTCATCGCCGACCTCAATTCCGATTCAGCGACAAGCGGCGAGGGTTCAGTCAACCGATCAGAACAGCTGACCACCACGGTGGCTGCAGTCGTCACGCAAATCCTGCCCAACGGCAACATGGTGATCGAAGGTCGCCAGGAGGTGCGCGTCAACTTCGAGGTGCGCGAGCTCATCGTCGCCGGCGTTGTTAGGCCGGAAGATATTGATGCGTCCAACACCATCGATTCCTCCAAGATCGCCGAAGCCCGCATCGCCTATGGCGGTCGCGGTCAGATCTCGGACGTCCATCTACCGCGCTACGGCCTGCAACTGTTAGATTTCGTGATGCCGTTCTAGCAGAGGCTGTCATCCCTCTTCCCGATGGACGCAAACGCCTAACCAGCGACCCAACCCATCGGCCTCGCCCCCAGTTGGCCACTCTCCAGCCAGCACCGCAGCTCCCCAAAATCGCGGTGCCGGACCAGGTCAAAGTGGGCAAAAAAGAAGGCGCAGCATCCAGAACAGGTGCTGCGCCTCTTATTTTGATACGCCCTGAAAACCGGCGTGACCCGGCATCACAATCAGTCGTCGCGGTAAACCTTCTCGCGACGCTCGTGACGCTCTTGGGCCTCGAGCGATAGGGTCGCGATGGGGCGCGCATCGAGCCGCTTAAGGCTGATGGGGTCGCCGGTCTCTTCACAGAAACCATAGGTCCCATCTTCAATCCTTCGAAGGGCAGCATCAATCTTCGAAATCAGCTTGCGTTGCCGATCACGCGCCCGCAGCTCAATCGAGCGGTCGGTCTCCGATGAGGCTCGATCTGTCAGATCGGCGTGATTGACGGTTTCATCCTGCATCGTCGCCAGCGTATCGCGGGCCTCAGCAAGGATATCATCCTTCCAAGCGAGCAATTTCTTGCGAAAATAATGCCGCTGCCGCTCATTCATAAACGGCTCATCATCCGATGGACGATAGTCATCCTGGACGTCCAACATTCACCATTCTCCGTCCGATTCCAGCGGCGCCTGAAGCGCGTGCGGGAGCCTATACGCCAATGTCGTTCGGGCGACAAGCAACGGTTTTGTGATAGCTGGGCACCATCGTTTCCGAAAAAAAGAAACGACGTGATGACAGAGGCTTACGCGTCGACACCAAGTTTGGCGAGCTCAACGCGTGCCCTAAGGGCAATATCGTCGACGAGGCTTTTAAGCTGTGGCTCGTCCACGTCCTGCCTGGCCCGGATGAGCGACAAGAGAGAGCCGATGCGCTGTGGTTCAACATGGCCGGCCAAAAGGTCGGCCCGCAGAGCTTCCAATTGATCAAGGAGATCGTGGCCATGCTTCACCGCACGCCGCGAGCGATCTCCTTCATCTTCAACCGATTGCAGGGCCAAGATTGCATCGAGACTTTGGACAGATGACCCGGCGGCGACACCAGCCGACGATGCACTGCCCGATGAGTCCTCAGCTCCAGGCAGGCTGAAGCCACCACCTTGCTGTCCGGCTCGCTTCTTTGAACCAACACCGCTGCTGCTTTTTGGTCCTTCGACCCGCATCTGCTTTCCTCGTGGCGTCTCAAAGCCTTATCCGCACCTATGTCCGACCACACTGGTTAATGAAACCCTAACGGCCCGGCAAAACTGGCCTATCCGGCGACACTTCTGTCCCTACGGAGACAAGGCAAACGAGCGAAGATCGGCATCCACTGACCAAAATAAGTCTTTTAGATCAAGATGTTGATAGTAACGAGTGCGCTTGGCACGGCGCTTGAATGGATCAAGGTGAATGCCCACCCTCGGAGCCTCCTTATGCGCGCCCATGTCCTGTCAATCACCACGCTGATTCTCGCCATCACACTGATGATTGCGGTTGCAATGCCGGCCTATGCGACGTCGCGCATCAAGGACATCGCAGATTTCGAAGGCGTGCGCGAAAACCAATTGGTTGGCTATGGCTTGGTCGTCGGCCTCAACGGAACAGGCGACACACTCAACAATGCGCCTTTCACCCGTCAGAGCCTTCAAGCGATGCTGGAACGCTTGGGGGTCAACACGCCAGGTGATGAGTTGCGCACGGCGAACGTCGCTGCCGGCATGGTCACGGCCAACCTTCCCGCCTTCGCAACCCAAGGCACCCGGATCGATGTCACCGTTTCAGCGCTGGGTGACGCAGACAGCCTGCAAGGCGGCACACTTCTGGTGACCCCGCTTCTGGGCGCTGATGGTGAGGTCTACGCCATCGCACAAGGTTCTTTGGCGATTGCAGGCTTTGCGGCCGAAGGCGCGGCTGCCTCCATCACGCGAGGTGTCCCAACGACAGGCCGCATCGCCAATGGCGCGCTGGTCGAACGCGAGGTGCATTTCGATCTCGGCAACATGGACACGATCCGCCTCGCCCTGCGCAACCCGGATCTCACGCCCGCCCGCCGGATGGCACTTGCAATCAATGCTCTGCTTGGCGAGCCGCTTGCGGTCAGCACCGATCCTGGAACAGTTCAGCTCTCGCTTCCGGCAAGCTACGGCGCATCGATGGTTGAGCTCCTGACCGACATCGAGCAGCTTCTGATCGAGCCCGACCAGCCAGCCCGTGTGTTTGTGGTTGAAAGCTCTGGCTTCATCGTGTTGGGCCGTGTTGTCCGCGTTTCGACCGTTGCCATCGCGCAAGGCAATCTGACGGTGACGATCACCGAAACGCCCCAAGTCAGCCAAGCCGAACCATTGGCCGATGGCGGCCAGACGGTCATCGTGCCGCGCACCGCCATCGACGTCACCGAAGGGTCGGATACGCAGCTCGGCATTGTCGAACAAACCGTTACCTTACGCGAACTGGTCGATGGGCTGAACGCTCTTGGCATTGGCCCCCGTGACCTCATCGCCATCTTGCATGCGATCAAAGCTGCCGGCGCCCTGCAAGCCGAAATCGAGGTGATGTAATGGACGCCAACCTGACCCAATTCGCTGCCAGCCAGCTAGGCTCACGAGGGGCCGACCTTCAACGCCTTGCAACCAGCCAAAGCGCTGGCAACACCGATGCCATCGACGCAGCCGCCCGCGAGTTTGAGGCTGTCATGTTGGCAACCATGCTGAAGCCAGTTTTTGAAGGCGTCACAATCTCCGAGCCGTTTGGCGGTGGCGAAGGCGAACAGATGTGGAAGGGTCTGCTGGTCGAAGAGTATGCCCGAGAAATGGCAGCCTCCGGCGGCATTGGCATTGCCGATGAAATCCGTGCCGAGCTGCTGCGCGCTCAAGAAGCAGCGCTTGGCGAAACCAATCACTAACTCCGCCTCCCCCGGGCACGCTTTGGAAGGACCATGAGATGATCAACACAGCGACCTTGCCGATTACCGATCGCGAAACCGCGCAGCAGTTCACTGAGGCGTTGCACGGGCTGATGATCAATCTGACCCAGCATATGCGCCGCGAAACCGACGCGCTGAAAGCCGGCGACTATTCAACCGGCCTGACCGATGCTGAAACCAAGGCGGACCTTGTGCACACCTACCGCACGTCTCTTGCCCATCTGAAAGCCAACAAGGACAGTCTGTCACGCTTTGTGCCGGTCAAGCTTGACGAACTGCGCCGCCTGAACGCCAGCTTCCAAAGCGAGCTTCAGGTCAATCTGGCGGCGGTGACAACGGCCAAGGCGGTTTCCGAGCAGCTTCTCACCCGCCTTGCCGACAAGGTGTCTGCAGGCAATCGACCCAAGACCTACAACGCGAGCGGCTCTATGACGCCGACATCAAAGGGTGCAGCGCTCGCCGTCGATCGAGCTTTGTGAAAGCTTTCCGTATCGGCAAAACCCCTAACCGAACCCTTAACCAAGGATTCATGGCTGCGTTCTATAGTGATTCACATCAGGACACGTTCATCTCGCCTGGTAGTGAGTATGAGAGGACGCAACGATGGAAACGCGAGCACCTCAGGGCTTTGTGCCGGTGGTTGCCGCTGTCGAACCTAAGGTAAAACGCGGTTCGGCCGCGACAGATTTGCCGAAGCCAAAATCCGTCGACCCTTCTGAAAAGACGTCGCAAACGCGTGCCTTTGAAAGGGCTGAAGAAGAAGTTCAGCCCATCAATGATGAGGCACGAGAGGCCGACCTCCAACCCAGATCAGAGCTCGCTGTCCGTACCCACGACGCAACCGGCTCGCTGGTCGTTCAAACTTTGGCGATGGAATCGGGCAATCTGCTGCATCAGTTCCCCAATGATGCAACGCTGAAGCAGCGCGCCATTGCGCGTTATCAAGCCGTCCAAGGCGCGGGCGAGATCAAACGCACGGTCTGACGGACCGTAGCCAGTTACGCCCTTTAAAACTGTCATCAAAACAACAACTTGACAGCGGACACTGGCTCAAGTGAAGAACTTGACCGACAACCAACGCTGTCCAGATTTACGTAAAAATCCAAACTAATTTTGCATTCGGCTGACCCATTAACCTTAGATTAGCCATGTCGGCACATGGTTCGCTAACCGTCTCCAGGAAGAGGCGCTCATGTGAACCTAGAAGGGATCCAACCGAATGACCGACATTACGCTTTCGAGCGCCGTTCGCTCCAATCTTTTGTCATTGCAGAACACCGCCGACATGATGTCGAAGACGCAGGAGCGTCTTGCGACGGGTCTTGAGGTGAACTCAGCACTCGACAACCCGACCAACTTCTTCACCGCATCGTCTTTGAACAGCCGCGCTGGTGACCTTGGCCGTCTTCTCGATGGTGTCGCCAACGCA
>JBHJIX010000155.1:0-2295 GCA_050043025.1 Cohaesibacteraceae bacterium | reverse complement strand
AGTCATTCCGGGCTTCGGGTTCTGGGCGGGCGTTCTGCTCTTCCTGGCCGCCTACCTGTTCCTTCTGGCCGTTGCTGCGCGGCGACCCGATCTTGAGGTCGACGACCCCGATGCAGAGATCAAGGAACTGCCGCGTGCAGGTGATGTGGCGGTTACTGGCTACTATTACCTCATGCCCATCGTGGTGCTCCTGTGGTGTATCCTGATCGAGCGCCTGTCGCCTGCCTTCTCTGCGTACTGGGCGACGCTTGCCATGGTCTTCGTTGTTGTTACCCAACACCCGCTGAAAGCTATGATGCGCGGTGCGGGCAATCGGGCTGAGGAGTGGCGTCGCGGTGGCGATGATTTCGTCCAGGGCATGATCGCCGGCGCCCGCAACATGATCCCCATTGCCGTGGCGACGGGTGCGGCCGGTCTCATTATCGGTACGGTCTCGCTCACCGGCCTCCATCAGGTTGTCGGTGATTTTGTCGAGTTCCTGTCTGGCGGCAGCCTCATCTTGATGCTGCTTCTGGTCGCCGTGATGAGCCTGTTGCTCGGTCTCGGTCTACCGACCACCGCCAACTACATCGTCGTCTCGTCGCTAATGGCGCCGGTGATCGTGTCTGTGGGGGCTTCTCAAGGCCTTGTTGTGCCGCTGGTCGCTGTCCATTTGTTCGTCTTCTATTTTGGTATTCTGGCCGCTGATACACCCCCGGTCGGTCTGGCGGCCTTCGCCGCGTCGGCGATTTCGGGCGGTGATCCCATTCGCACCGGCGTGCAGGGCTTCGCCTATGACATTCGTACCGCGCTGTTGCCGTTCTTATTCATCTTCAACACCGAGTTGTTGCTCATCGATGTGACGCTGGCCAAGGCGGTGTTCGTCTTCATTGTCGGGGTCATCGCGATGATGCTGTTTGCCGCCGCGACCCAGGGCTATTTCTTTGCAAGGAGTCGATGGTGGGAGACGATCGCGCTCCTACTCGCCGCTTTCACGCTGTGCAGGCCGGGCTATTGGCTGGACCAGGTCGATCCTCGCTATGAGTTCCGCCCTGGAACCGAGATCGTGGAAATCGCTGAAAGCATGCCAGCCGATGCCCGATTGCGTGTAGAAGTGCGCGGCCCCGACTTCGACAATTTGGATCAGATGACGCAGACGACAGTGCTGCTCGACCTTGGCGCTGAAGGGCCGGGCGAAGAGCGGCTTCAACGTCAAGGTATCCTGGTTGCAGTCGAAGGCGATGAGGCGATTTTGGAAGAGCCGTTCGCCGGCACGCCGTACTTCACGACGTTCCAGATGTTCGAATTCTATGGCGATGATTTCGTAACCATCAACAATGTCCAATTGGAGCGCGAGCGGATGCCGAAGGAAGTCTTCTACATTCCAGCGCTGCTGCTTCTGGGCTTCGTTGTGATGATGCAGCGTCGCAGGCAAACGGTCCCGGCATTCTGATGAGGACCGATAGCCGAGCTTTTGTGGATTAGGGCGGGAGGAACCACACCATGTACGATCGTATTCTTGTGCCGGTGGATCTGGCCGACCCAGAGAGTCTGGACAAAGCACTTCCGGTGGCCAAATCGCTGGCGACGGCCGAAGATGCTGAGGTCCACGTCCTGACGGTGGTGCCGACATCAGGCATGGCCATCGTCGGGTCCTACTTGCCCGACGACTATGCCGAAAAGGCCATCGCCGGGGCTCGCGAAACCCTGACGGACATGCTGGCCGGCAAGGAAAATGCCTGCGCGCCTGCCACCATCCATGGCCATGTGGCCAAGGGCTCAGTCTATCAGGAGATCATTCACACCGCCGATCATCTGCGCTGTGATACGATCATCATGACCGCCCATCGACCGGACCTGAAAGACTATTTGCTTGGACCGAACGCGGCCCGGGTGGTGCGCCATGCCAGCCAATCTGTGATGGTCATTCGGGACTGATGCCCTGTGCCTGAACCGCTAGCAGAGAGCCAGCTAATCGAATAGCGCATGAGACCCTTGCACCGAAGGCACTGGATAAGGTGTGATGATCTGCGTATGCAGCTGCACTTTCTCCGCATCAGGTGACTGATCCATGCACTCGCGCCACGTTTTCCCTCGCCACACAAAGGCTGACTTGCCAGTTGCCGTTGCAGGTGACGGCCTCTTCTTGATCGATGCAGATGGCAAGCGCTATCTGGATGCGTGCGGCGGCGCGGCCGTCTCGTGCCTGGGGCATTCGGATGCCAAGCTGAAAGCGGCGATCCACGATCAGGCCGAGCAGCTCGCCTACGCCCATACCGGCTTTTTCACGACCGAGCCTGCTGAACGACTGGCCAG
>JBHJIX010000154.1:0-38369 GCA_050043025.1 Cohaesibacteraceae bacterium | reverse complement strand
GGCATCGGACTGTTGGCAGCCGTGTTGGGCTTGCCGGGCGGTCGGATCGCGACCTTCTTTGCCGTGAACGTGTGTGCCGTTCTGGCATTTCAGGTTTTCAGCGGAAACTCGGGCGTGGTCTCGTTTGGCCATACGGCCTGTATGGGCGTTGCAGCGTATGTCTCGGCGTGGATCACCATGCCGCCTACGATGTTGAACCTGAACTTACCCAACCTGCCTGATGTTTTGGGTGGCTATGAGTTGGCTTTGCCGGGCGCTTTGGCAGTTGTCGTCATCGTAGCCGCGGTCATGGCCTTGATTTCAGGGCTTGGCATATCTCGCCTTAATGGCGCGTCCGGTGCGATCGCGACGCTTGGTTTCGTAATCATCGTCTATTCGGTTTTGGCTGCCGCGGTTGATTTCACGCGCGGCAACCAGGCGTTTTTCGGCGTGCCGCGTTTCACCGACATCTACGTTGCCACAGGTGCTGCCTGCTTCTTTATCATCGCCGCCCGGCTGTTCCGCGAAAGCCGCTATGGGCTGATGATGCGGGCCGTGCGCGACGATGAAGCCGCAGCCTCAGCGCTCGGGGTCTGGCCCTATCAGGTTCGGCTGATCACATGGGTGGTATCGGGCGTATTGGCTGGCCTGGCTGGCGCGCTCTACGGCCATATGCTCGGCGCATTCAGTCCTCGCGATTTTTATCTTGCAACCACATTCGGTTTTGTCGCCATGCTCATCCTTGGCGGTATGGGCACAGTGACGGGCGCCGTTGGCGGGGTTGGTTTGGTCATGGCGATCCGCGAGATTCTGCAGCGCTTTGAAGGCGGAGCCGTGATCGCCGGCGTCGAGCTGCCCGACCTGTTTGGACTTCAGGTCCTTGGCGTCAGCTTCGCGATGCTAGCCGTGCTCAAGTACCGGCGCGACGGGCTTATGGGCCGCCAGGAGTTGGCTGAGCGTATGCCATGGCCGCCGCGCGTCTCGGTGGACCCGGCACCGGCACAAGTTGGTGGGCAAAGCACTGCTCCGGTCCTGCGCATAAAGAACGTTGGCAAAACGTTCGCTGGTCTGGTCGCCTTAGATGATGTGTCGTTTACCGTGCCCGTTGGTCAGGTCACCGGCCTTATTGGCCCAAACGGTGCTGGCAAGTCGACGCTCGTCAACGCCATCGGAGGTGCCTCTCAAGCGACATCGGGTGGGGTCTGGCTTGGTGAGGCGCAGATCGACAACGCTCCATCCTATCGTGTCTCAGGTCTTGGCGTCGGTCGAACGTTCCAAAACATCCGGTTGTTTTCCAATCTGACGGTTGAGGAAAATGTTGTTGTCGCCGGTCTAGCCCGGGGACTTTCGATGAAGCGTGCGCGCGAGGTTGCGGCGCGCGAGCTTTCGCTCATGGGCATTTTTGAAGAGGCAACCCGCCGTTCCGGTGATTTGTCCTATGGCGCGCGGCGCCGTTTGGAGATCGCCCGCGCTTTAGCTCAGGCACCGTCCTTCCTCATGCTCGACGAACCTGCTGCAGGCATGAACCCTGCTGAAACCGCCGATCTGGGCGCACGCCTGCGTGACATCGCAGAAACGCGCGGGATCGGCCTTCTTCTCATCGACCACGACCTCACCTTCGTGATGGAGCTTTGCCACCGCGTGGTCGTTCTGAACCGTGGGATTCTCATCGCAGATGGAACCCCGGAAGAGGTCCAACGGGACCCAGCCGTTATCGAGTCTTACCTCGGTACGCGCGCTTCGCAGGCCGGGCTTCAAGTAGCCCAGTCTTCTAACGTTATTTGAAAGCAAGAGGGGAAGTCATGAAGCACTATCTAGGAACCACGGCGCTCGCAGCCTTATTGGCCGCCAGCGTTCCACTCGCGGCTCACGCCGATGATGAGTATGTCATCGGCGTTGCGGTCGCTAACTCAGGCGGCCTTGCTCCGTTCAGCCAACCATCGTTCGATGGGTTCAGCTACTGCGTTGACCAGTTGAACGAAGAAGGCGGAATTGCTGGCCAGTACCCAATCCGGCTGGAGGTGCGCGACACCCGCTCCGACATTGCAGAAGCGGTGAAGTTCGCTCAGGAGTTCGTCGATCTTGGCGTGAACTTCATTGTGGCACCGCCCGATGGCGATCCGACCATGGCTATGGGCCAAATTACTAGCCCTGCTCAGATCCCGACGATGACATTTGCCGGCACCGCACCAATCCTTACCTCCGCTGGGGACTATGTGTTCGGCAGCTATCCAGCTGACAATCAGCAAGCTGCGGTGTTGGGCGCCTACGCTGCCGAACTGGGTTACGAAAGCACTTGGATTCTGACCTCGCCAGACGCCGCCTACACGCAGTTTGGACCGCGCTACTTTGCGGCGGCCTTTGAGGCTAACGGCGGCACGCTGCTTGGAGAAGGTTCCTTCAGTATGGGCCAGCCGGATTTCTCGGCAATCGTCACGACCATTCAGAGCCTTGATCCACAGCCGGACGTTATCATGACATCGGCCTGGGAGCCGGACTTCCCCGCCTTCATTCGTGCCCTGCGCGGCGCTGGTGTGGACATTCCTGTAATGGGCGCCGATGTGCTTGATACACCGACGGTTCGAGGTCTGGGCGATGTGGTTGAGGGCATCGTGCACACCTCTGGCGGCTACGCTGCCGAGGGCAGTGACCACGCCGAGTTCAACGCTGCATTCGAGGCCGCGACTGGAACCGTTGCGGACACGAACTATGTCGTGAATGGCTGTGATATTCTCGGCATGATCGATGCCGCCGTGCAGGCTGCCGGAAGCACTGACTCCGCTGACGTCGGCATGGCACTCGCCAACCTCAGTGAAACGTCCGGCATCATGTCGAGCTTCACCTTTGAAGGTACCAATCGCATGCCCATGCGCGAGGTTGTCTTGGCTCGCATTGAGGGTGGGGAGAAAATCTTCATCCGTCGGCAGCTTGCCGACCCAGAGACGATGCCGGCCCCCTGAGCCATGTTGGATGTCACCAGCCTTCAGGTGCGTTACGGGGCGATTGAGGCCGTTCGCGGCCTCGACCTGAGCGTCGGGAAGGGCGAGATTGTCGCTCTTCTCGGTGCCAATGGGGCCGGAAAGTCGTCGACCCTTGCGGCGATTTCCGGTCTGGCTGCCTGGGCAGGTGACATCCATTTTGAAACCAAAAGTCTGAAAGGGCAGTCGCCTGAGGCGATTACCCGTTCAGGCATAGGCCTCGTGCCAGAAGGCCGGCGGATTTTTGCCGGCCTCACGGTTTCTGAAAATCTGTTGCTGGGCGGGGCGGTGCACGCTCCGCCGGTTGAGTTGCGCCGACGGGCGGCCAGAATGCAGGAACGGTTTCCCATTCTCGCTGAGCGCCGCGATCAGAAGGCTGGGCTCATGTCTGGCGGGGAACAGCAAATGCTAGCGATCGCCCGCGCGCTGATGGCTGAGCCCAAACTTCTCTTGATGGACGAGCCCTCACTGGGTCTGGCTCCGCAGGTTGTGGAAGGCGTGTTCGATTTGATCGCCTCGCTGCGTGATGAAGGGATTACGATCCTGCTGGTTGAGCAAAATGTGCCGATGTCGCTCGACATTGCCGATCATGCGCTCGTGCTTGCGCAAGGACGCGCGTCCGTGCGTGGCACCACATATGAAGTAGCCAAGTCGGATGCCGTCCAAGGCGCCTATCTGGGTCATTAGAGGGGCAGCAAAACGATGGACGTCTTTATCCAGCAGACCATCAACGCACTCAGCCTTGGCGGCATCTATGCGCTGCTGGCGCTTGGTTTGGCAGTTGTATTTTCCATCGTTCGGCTCTTCAACTTTGCCCATGGCGAGGTGATGACGGTGACTGGATACGGGATCTGGTTCATCCTTTTAAGTGGTTTTCCAGTAGGCCTTGCCATCGCTTTCGGCGTCCTTGCCGCCATTGCTGCATCCATGACCATGGAACGGGCCGCGTTCCGCCAAATGCGCGGCGCCGACGTAACAACGCTGCTGATCACCTCCTTTGCGGTGAGTCAGATCATCCAGGTGCTTTTTCAGACCGGCATCTCGGCACGGCCGGTGGCCGTCATCCTGCCTGACTGGCTGACGGACAGCATCATGATTGGACCGGTACGCGTCGGCATGGTGTCGGTGCTTTCCATTGCTGTCGTCATCGTCTCATTGGTGGTCCTGAGGTTGGTTTTGACCCGTTCGGTGACCGGTATCGCGATGCGTGCGGCGGCCGAAGACTTTGCCGTGGTCCGGTTGATGGGGATCTCAGCGAACAGGATCATCGCCACAGCATTTGCAATTTCGGGTGCGCTGGCCGGCATCGCGGCAGTTTTGTGGGTCGCAACGCGTGGGTCTGTCGATCCGCTGATGGGAGCTATCCCGGTGCTGAAAGCTTTCATTGCGACTGTAGTCGGCGGGCTTGGGTCATTGGGGGGAGCGGTCGTCGGTGGCTTCGTGCTTGGGATCGTGGAGGTCTATCTCCAAGCATTCTTGCCAGAGAGCATCTTGCCTTACCGCGATGCGATAGCGCTTTCGATCATTGTTGGGATATTGGTCCTGCGGCCGGACGGGCTTCTGCCCGGCGTTAGCACCAACCGAAGCTGACGACGCCGTCTGGCGCCGCTCAGATTGGAGGAAAGACATCCCTTGATTGTTCGCAAGCTCATCGATTCAAAGTTCAACCAGCTCTCGGCCAGCGAGCGGCGGATCGCCAAGGTTATCACAGAGCGCTATCCGATCTCAGCGCTTGGCGGCATTGAAGACATCGCCAAACGCGCCGAGGTTAGCCCGCCGACTGTGACGCGATTTGCCAAGCGGCTAGGGTTCGATCGCTTCAACGATTTTCAACGTGCGATCCGCAATGAAGTGCAGGACAGTGAGTCCTCTCCGCTTGCCTTGTTTGATCGCTACCATCAACGCGGCGCGGACGAGGGCATCCTCGCGGACTTGGCCGCGTCGGTTGCTCGCCTGGAGGATGATCCGGCCGCCACGGCCATTACCCAAGCTGTCGAAATCATAGCAGCAACGCGCGGCCGCATTTACTGCATCGGTGGCCGGTGGAGTTCGGTCGCGGCCCAGTATCTGGCGTTTCAGCTTGCGACGATGCGCGGTGAAGTCCATGCGCTCATGCCCCAAGCCTCCGGCCTTTGGGTCGATCGGCTTTGTGATGTCAAGCGAAGCGACGTCCTGTTTCTGTACGATTTTCGGCGCTACCAGGACGAGATGTTCGCGGTCGCTGAGATCGTTCGAGCGCGTGGCGCGAAGATTGTACTGGTGACCGACGTGGATTTGTCGCCGGTCTGCGAGTTGGCCGAGGTCACCTTGCCGGTGGCCGTGGCGACGACCTCTCCACTCGACACCTTGGCGCCCGCGATTGCGGCGACGGATGCCGTCCTCGCATCGCTCGTCGATGTCTACAAAGAACAATCCTCAGCTCGAATGAAACTCCTGGAAGAGGTGCGGCACAAGACTGGTGCTGGCGCCAACCTCGACCCGTTGCGCTGGCCAAAATGACACGCGGCGCATCCGCGCCAACAGAAAGGGAAACCGTGATGCTAATGCCGATTCCAACCGTCGATGCCGCCGATGGAGCCTATCGCGAGCGACCTGTTGAGTTGGCCAAGACCGCGCTGCTGTCGGTCGATATGCAGAATGCAGAGTGGACGGCTGAACGCCAAGACGCCGCAGCCGACTCTTCTTCGCCGGAGGCCAAGGAGCGCTACTTTCTCGAGCGTGTCGGTGATGTGCTGATACCGAACCAGCAGCGGTTGCAAACGGCTGCACGAGCGGCTGGGATCGAGGTGATCTACACCACCATCGAAGCCTACACGCTCGATGGCCGCGACCGCAGTTTGGATCAGAAGATCTCAGACCTCTTTTTTCCGAAGGGCTCCTGGGAGGCGAAGGTCATCGATGCCGTCGGCCCCGAGCCCAATGACATTGTGATCCCAAAGACGGCGAGCGGCATCTTCAACTCCACCAACATTGAGTATGTTCTGCGCAATCTAGGGATCGAGTATCTCATCATCTATGGTGTTTGCACTGACCAGTGTGTGGAAGGCGCTATTCGCGACGCGGCAGACCGCGGATTTTTGGTGACGCAGATTGAGGATTGCTGCGCGACCAATGAGGCGCGTCGCCACGACGTTTCCATCGACCAAATGAAGGGTCACTACTGCCGAACGCGCAGCACCAACGAGATGCTTGCTGAGATCGATGCCCTGGTCGCCCAACGCCAGACCGGCTGATTGATGAGTGAGCACCTCACGCTTGCCGATGTCTTTGCAGCGGGCCAAACAATTGCCGGCATTGCTGACGGCACACCGCAAGTGCAGTCATCGTTTTTATCGCGCATCGCTGGTCAGCCTTTTTTTCTGAAGCTTGAATCCCTTCAACCGATTGGTGCGTTCAAGCTACGTGGCGCGGTGAATGCCATCGCGCATCTGCCCAACGGCACCACCGGTGTGACCTGTTGTTCCACCGGCAACCATGGTCGTGGGGTGGCATTCGCGGCTCGAAATGCTGGCATTGAGGCGATCATATGCATGTCGAATTTGGTGCCGGAAACCAAACGACAAGGCATCCGTGATCTAGGCGCGACGGTACGCATCATCGGTCAAAGCCAAGATGAGGCGCAGCGTGAGAGTGAGCGTCTTGCCAGTGAAGAGGGGCTGGTGGAGATCTCACCCTTCGATAACCGCCATGTGATCGCCGGGCAGGGCACCATCGGGTTGGAGATTCTGGAAGCCCTGCCCGATCTCGCCGTTCTCTTGGTTCCGCTTTCAGGCGGTGGGCTGGCCGCTGGCGTTGCGCTTGCTGCCAAAGCGATCAATCCCAAAATTCACATCATCGGACTTTCCATGGATCGTGGCGCGGCCATGCATGCGTCGCTCCAAGCCGGGCATCCTGTAGAAGTCACCGAACATGTCTCGCTGGCTGACAGTTTGGGCGGGGGCATCGGCCTCGACAACAAGCTCTCTTTTCCCATGTGCAGTGATCTGCTCGATGACGTCATCCTCGTCAGCGAGGAAGAGATACAGCATGCGATGCAGGCATTCTTCTTTGAAGAACGTCTGGTAGCTGAAGGGGCCTGTGTGGTGGGCATTGCCGCACTGCTGGCTGGAAAACTTCCAAAGTTCGCCGGCCCGTTGGCGACGATCATAACAGGTCGGAATGTCGACATGGTGCAGTTCTCGCAAGTTGTGAATGGCGAGGATGTCGTCCTAGGTGACATGACGCTTCAAGGGCGCCGCTATGCCGCGTGACATTCAGATCGTCACCGAAGATCAGCTCCGTGCTGTGATCGACTTGGATACTGTCCTTATTGATGTGGTCGAACGCGCTTTCTGCGCGCTGGCCGATGGCGATGTGGTGATGCCGCCGATCCTTTCCATGGACTTACCCGACGTGCATGGCGAGGTTGATGTGAAGACTGCCTACATTCCCGGGTTTCATGGGTTTGCCATCAAGGTCAGCCCGGGCTTCTTCAACAATCCGGCACTTGGCCTGCCGAGCCTCAATGGACTGTTGGTTCTTCTGTCGGCGACAACGGGCCTGGTCGAGGCTGTCTTTCTCGACAATGGCTATCTCACCGACTTGCGCACGGCCGCCGCAGGCGCGGGCGCGGCGCGCCATCTGGCGCCGTCCAACGTCGAGACGGCCGGCGTCATTGGAACCGGTGTTCAAGCGCGACTGCAAATTCAAGCGGCCTACCTGGTGAGGCCTTTCAAGCAAGGTCTCGTTTGGGGGCGCGATGCGAACAGGGCCAAGATATGCGCTGAGGAGCTGACCAAGGTTTTGGCTGTTCCGGTGACCACCACCTCATCGGTTGCAGACCTTGTTGCGGCAGCTCAACTTGTTGTCACAACAACGCCATCGCGTGAACCTCTCATCACCGCCGAGATGCTGCACCCTGGCTTGCACATCACGGCCATGGGGTCGGACCAGGCGGGCAAGAATGAGATCGCGCCATCTGTTTTGGCTGCCGTCCATGCCTATGTCTGCGACGCACCATCACAATGCGCCGCGCTCGGTGAATGGCGAGCCGCGCTTGCCTCTGGCGACTGGACGAAGGGTGAACCACTCCAGCTTGGCGCCATCGCCAGCGGCTCTGTTCAGGGTCGCTGGGACCCGGACGCCATCACCCTGTGCGACCTGACCGGCACCGGAGCGCAAGACACGGCCATCGCCTGTCATGTGCGGGATCTTTTCCCGCCGGCTGGCAGCGTCATGAGCGTTTAGAACGGAACGCTGAAGGATGCCTTCACACGATCCATGACCACCATCGTCTTGAAGCCTTTGATGTGCGGACTTCCATAGAAGACGCGCCGGCTGAAGGTTTCGAAATCCTCCATGTCCCGAGCGGCTATAATCATCAGGAAATCGGCTTCGCCAGTGAGATAATAGCCGGACATGATTTCTGGCGTCTCGCGCACCAAACGCTTGAATGCATCGACAATGTCGGCGCGTTCGCGCTCCAGCGTGAGCGTGACAATCAAGGTCAAGGGACGTCCCACTGCCTTTGGCGAGACAATGGAGACGTCACCCTCAATAACGCCAGCTGCACGCAGCCTTTTCAGGCGGCGCTGACAGGCAGTCGCCGATAAGCCCGTTGCATGGGCAAGAGCATCACCGGTCAGACGGTTGTCCTTTTGCATGGCGCGCAAAAGCCGGCGATCAAAGTCATCGATCTCGATCATTTTTCCTGCGTCAGAAGATCAAATTCTGCCGAAATTCGGCGTTAGGTTTCTCAGTTCAGAGATTATAGGCGTTAGGAGCCGCTACAGTCTAGGAAACGGGACCTGATCTGGGCAGTTGTATGAAAGCTATGGTCGCTTCTGCATCCATGGATGTGACGGACCCTGAAACGGGTGAGATAGTCGGAACAGTGGCCCGCCATAATCAGCGCGAGGCCGATGCAGCGCTGGATCGTGCAGATCGCGCACGTTCGGCTATGGCAGATCTGCCGACCCATATGCGTATGAAAGCACTCAAGCTTGCCGCGTCCGAACTTGAGGTCGAGTCGGAGACGATTGCAGCGCTTATTGCGCGAGAAGGTATCAAGACGATTACCGAGGCTCGCAGCGAGGTCGCCCGCGCGATTGAAACCCTGACGCTTTGCGCTGAGGCAGCCCGAAGTCTTACCGGCCAGACCATCCGTTTCGACCAGTACCCCACAGGCATGGGTCGAACGGGGTGGGCAGAACCTATCCCTTTGGGTGTGGTGCTCGGCATCACGCCCTTCAACGATCCCTTAAATCTGGTAGCGCACAAGGTGGGTCCGGCTGTGGCTGCTGGATGCCCCATCATCTTGAAGCCACATGAAGCGACGCCGCTCAGCGCTCTATGGTTGTGTGACGCTCTGGCGGCCCACTTGCCTGAAGGTGCTATCGAAGTGCTGACCGGTCATGGTGCCGAACTAATTCCACCATTGCTCGCCGATGACCGCGTCAGGCTGGTCTCTTTCACGGGTGGCCTAGAAACCGGTCGCAAAATTGCGGCGGCAGCGGGCGTAACGCGGCTTGTGATGGAGCTTGGTTCCAACTGCGCCACCATCGTGATGGACGATGCCGATCTCGATCTAGCGGGCGATGCCTGTCTGTCGGGTGCCATAGCGGCCGCCGGTCAAAACTGTCTGCACGTCCAACGGATCATTGCCCAACGTGAGATCTACCCAAAACTGCGTGACCGCCTGGCGGATCGCTTTAAGGCCGTCGTCACCGGCCCCAAAAGTGATGTTCGCACACAGATGGGGTGCATGATCGATGAAGCATCAGCGCTCCGGGTCGAAACGATGGGGCAAAATGCTGTCGGTGGCGGAGCGGTAGAACTAGCTGGCGGCCTTCGCGATGGTGTTCAGCACCGGCCGACATTGCTGGAAAAGCTCGATGCCAACGATCCCATCCTTCATGATGAGGTGTTCGGGCCAATCACGGCGCTGCTGCCTGCCGATGATTTTGACGACTCAGTTGCACAGGCCAACGCCACGCCATTCGGTCTGCAAGCGGCGATCTTTACCAACCGGCTTGATGTCGCTCATCAGGCGGTACGCAGACTCGATGTTGGGACCGTCATCGTCAATGACAGCACTGATTACCGCCTCGACGCCATGCCGTTTGGCGGGACCGGCCAATCCGGCCTTGGCCGAGAAGGCGTCGCTTCAGCTGTTGCCGCGATGTGCGAAGCCAAAGTAGCCAGCTTCCGCTGGCCCTCCATGATCAACGGAGCCAATCTATGACACTTGAGACCTTGCCGAATGATATGCTGGACCGGTGGGATCGCGATGCGTTCATGCATCCCTCCACCCACCTTGCCCAACACGCCCGCGGTGAGAGTCCCAGCCGCATTATGGCAGGCGGACAAGGTGTCTTTGTCCAGGACCGCGATGGCAATCGGCTGCTGGATGCCTTTGCTGGCCTTTACTGCGTCAATGTCGGCTATGGGCGCCAAGAGATTGCAGACGCCATCGCCGAGCAATCGCGCGAGCTTGCCTACTATCACGCCTATGTCGGCCATGGGACAGAAGCATCGATAACGCTCGCTAAGATGGTGCTTGATCGTGCTCCGGACCATATGTCCAAGGTCTATTTCGGCCTTAGCGGGTCAGACGCCAACGAAACCAACATCAAGCTCGTTTGGTACTACAACAACATCCTTGGGCGGCCACACAAGAAGAAGATCATTTCACGATGGCGCGGCTATCACGGATCGGGATTGATGACGGGATCATTGACCGGTCTGAAGCTCTTTCACACCAAGTTCGACTTGCCGCTCGAAAATGTCTTCCACACGCGGGCGCCCTATTTTTATCGCCGTGCTGACCCGTCTATGGATGAAGCAGCTTTTGTTGCAGACTGCGCGACGCAACTGGAAGCTCTCATTGAGCGCGAAGGTGCCGACACGATCGCCGCCTTTATCGGTGAACCAGCGCTCGGAACCGGTGGTCTCGTCCCTCCACCTGCGGGATATTGGGACGCCATCCAACCCATCCTGGACAAACACGATATCCTCCTGATTGCCGATGAGGTGGTGACAGGTTTCGGTCGGCTGGGTTCGATGTTTGGCGCACAGCACTGCGGAATGCGACCCGATTTCATCACCATCGCCAAAGGCTTGACGTCGGCTTACGCGCCGCTTTCCGGCTCCATTATCTCCGACAGAGTCTGGCAGGTTCTGGAACAGGGAACCGATGAGAACGGTCCGATCGGCCATGGGTGGACCTACTCGGCTCATCCGGTTGGCACGGCTGCGGGCATTGCCAATCTAAAGCTCGTCGACGAGATGGGCTTGCTGGCGAATGCCAGCGAAACTGGAGGTTATTTGAAAGAGACGCTCCAGAGCATCATTGGGGAGCACCCCAATGTCGGGGAGGTCCGCGGCGAAGGCCTGCTTTGCGCGGTTGAACTTGTCGAAGATCGCGAACGCCGCACCTTTTTTGAATCCGCCAAGAAGGTTGGCCCGGCCGTGGTGGCAAAGATGCTTGAACATGGAGTCATTGCGCGCGCCATGCCGGAGGGCGACATCATCGGCCTGGCACCACCTCTTTGCTTGTCGATGGGAGAAGCCGATCAGATCGTTGAGGCAGTACGATCAGCAATCGAGGAGACGTTAGGCGGCGGTTAGGCCAGACCATCTGGCTCGGCAGCTAGTCTCCTGATCCTGGAGTGATTCTATCGCGGCGCGTTGGCCAAGCCAGTCGCAAGTCGCGTCGCTCACTGCCCAACCAACGGAATCCACATCCAACCGATGAGATGGCTGCTCGCAGTCGTCAATGAACATCGGCGGGGATTGAGGCGCACGTCGTACTCAGTCGAATGCAGACGCATCATTTGCTCATGAGTTGGTCGCGGCCTACCCAGCTTAGAATGCCCACCGGGAATTCATGCCGCCAGCGGAAATCCACCGCTTCCCCGTAACCGTGCCGCCTCCTTGAGCAAGTATGCTGAGGGGTGCGAAAATGGCTGCTGGTAATGGAGCCTGTCGCGGACCCTATTTGATCCGCACAAAGCCGGTCGGTGTCTTGATGCGGTGAGTGATGCTGTTGGCCTGGCCAAGGGTTTGCTCGACAAAACAACCTTTTTTGGCCGCCGTCACCAAAGCCACCTGGTCATCCAAGGGTGAGGGGCTTTCCAAGAATATATCGATATCGAAGGACTTTGGATGTGTCTCATAGATGCGATCTTTGGGTACCCAACCCCAGCGTACCGTAGTTTGCACGCGCAAGTCGTCGAGGGTCACGTCCATACGTTTCGCGAACGCTCGCAATTGGGTCATGATGCAACCCGTTAGGCCACCGACAAACAGGGCGAGCGGTGGTGGAGCCGTGGCGTCTCCACCATGAAATGGGCCTTCGTCAGTGGCGAGAGTGAAACGCTCCTCCATGGGTTCTGTCATCTTAATGTCGAGCTCGTTGCGCATCTTGCCGGTCGCATGGCCAGATCAGGTGAAGGTAACGGTAAGCGGGTCTTTGGGTTGCTTGACCTACATTAGAACTTCACCCGATCAGAGCCTTTGGTGCCCAATATCTCTCGCGCTTCGGATGGCGTTGCGATCTGGTTGCCCTGCTCTTCGAGAATACGCCTTATCTTGGAGACCTGCTGGGCATTCGACGTAGCCTGCTGGCCGCGGGCGATGAACAGCGAGTCCTCAAGGCCGACGCGCACGTGCCCACCCATTTGCGCGGCAACAGCTGCCATGCGCATCTGCTGCGCACCGGCGCCGATCACTGACCATTGATACTGTCTGCCAAAGAGTTTGTCGGCCGTCTGCTTCATGAAGAGCAGGTTGTCTAACTCAGCGGAGATACCCCCCAAAATGCCCATAACGAATTGAAGGAAGATGGGTGCTTTGAACATGCCCTGATCCAGGCAGAATTTCAGGTTATAGAGATGGCCGACATCGTAGCATTCGTGTTCAAATTTCACCTGGTGCTCTTCGCCGCCAAGCTGATCGGAGATCATCCGAATGTCGGTAAACGTGTTGCGGAAGATATTGGCTTCAGAACTGCGCACATAGCCCTCTTCCCAATCCTCCTTCCAGCTCAAATAGCGGTCGGCCAAAGGATGCATGGCGAAGTTCATCGCGCCCATGTTGAGGCTGCACATTTCCGGGCTGAACGTCAGCGCGGGTGGCAGGCGCTCGGCAACCGTCATGACCGGATTGCCTCCGGTGGAGATATTTATGATCGCATCGGTCGCTTGTTTCAGCCGGGGAAGGAAAATCTCGAAGTGAGCAGTATCCACTGATGGCGCGCCATTTTCAGGGTTGCGCGCATGCAGATGCAAAACTGCCGCCCCGGCTTCTGCTGCGGCGATGGCTTGTTCGGCGATGGTGTCTGGGTGGACTGGCAGGTGGTCCGACATTGTGGGCGTGTGAACGGCCCCTGTGATGGCGCAGGTGATGATCGTCTTGGCCACGTATCAGTCCTCGAAAATGGCGACCGCGCGGGTGAACCCGGCGGAGGCACCTTTGATTTTGTAGGGAAAGCAAGAGACCAGGAATCCTGCCCCGGGCAGTTGGTCGAGATTGGCGAGCTTTTCGATATGGCAGTACCCGATGTCCATACTGGCACGGTGACCTTCCCAGATGAGGGATGCGTCCTAGGTCTGGGCATAACGTTCAGCGGTGAGCGAGAACGGAGCGTCCCAACTCCAGGCGGCTGTGCCAGTTAGCCGAACACCCTGTTCGAGAAGGTGTAGCGTCGCGGCTCGGCCCATACCGCACCCTTTGCTCAGATAATCGGGTTTGCCATAGTGGGCGGCTGCCGAGGTGTTGACCAATACGATATCGAGCGGTTCGAGCGCGTGGCCGATACGTTTCAGCTCTGCATCGATGTCGTCAGGCCTTACGAGATAGCCATCGTCGAAGTGGCGAAAGTCGAGCTTCACGCCGTTTGAAAAGCACCATTCCATCGGCACTTCATCGATCGTGATGGCCCGCTCTCCGCCATTCATCGTCGAGTGATGGTGATAGGGGGCGTCCAGATGGGTCCCGTTGTGCGTGTAGATGCTCAGCTTCTCGATTGCCAAGCCCTCGCCATGGGGCAGTTCCTCGCGGGTCAGTCCAGGAAAAAAGGACATCACCTGCTCAGCGGTCTGTTGATGGGAAAAATAGTCGATCTGCGGCAGCATCATGGAAGGGTCGGATTGAATGTCGGCCTCCAGCGCCACGGACAGATCGACAAAGCGTCTTGGCATAGGACTTCCTAATCAGCGGCCCAGAAGACCAGTTGCGATGACGGGGAACGCGATGACGGCGATGAGGCAAACCAACATCATGAGTGCAAACGGGGCGGCGCCGGCAAAGATGTCGGAGAGCTTGATCGATGCGTCATCCAGGGTTGATTTGATAACATAGACAGAGATGCCGAAGGGCGGCGTCAAAAGGCCGATTTCGACGGCAATCACCGTGACAATGCCAAACCAAACCAGGTCGACTCCCATCGGTTGCACAATTGGGAGCATGAGCGGCACCAAGCTCAACATGATGGAGGAGGAGTCCAGGATCATGCCGAAGAGGATCACCACGACCACATAGAGGCTTATGAGGCCAATCAGACCCATGTCGGCTGTCACGACCATCTCGCCAAAACTGTCTGGCAACCCGGAGAACGCGAGCATCCGGGAATACATCTGTGCTGCGATGATCAAAAAGCAGCCCGAGGCGGTTACCAGTCCGGTCTCCACAAGCACCCGCCATAGCCCTTTCGGGGTGAGTGTTCTTTTGGCAATTCCGATGGCCAGCGCGGCGACTGTACCAATCGCTCCGGCCTCAACAGGAGTAAAAAAGCCGGCATAGATTCCGCCCAGGACAAGAGCGATGAGGGCAGTTATAGGCAGGCCTTTGGCCAGCAGTTCACGGCTGGAAAGCGTTGCCTCGCCTTTTCCCAAATTCTCACCCACCATCTTTGGCGCAAACTGCGCCATCAAAAGCGTGCCCACACCGAAGAGCAGCGCGAGCAGAAGTCCTGGGCCAATGCCGGCAACGAACAGATCTCCGATGCTTTGTTCGGTCAAAAGCCCATAGAGGATGAGCAATAAGGATGGCGGGATGAGCATACCCAGGACAGACGATCCGGCGACGACTCCAACCGAAAAGCGAGAGGTGTAGCCGTGGCGGCGCATCTCTGGGACGGCGATCTTGGTGAAGACGGCCGCTGAGGCAATTGAGATGCCTGTAATGGCCGCAAAGATCGTGTTGGCGGCTATGGTGCCCACGCCTAGCCCGCCCTTGATCCTGCGAAACATCGCATTGGCGACGTCGAACGCATCCCGCCCCATGCCGCTTTCGCTGACAACGAAGCCCATCAAAACAAACAGGGGCACGACTCCGAAGAAATAGGATGAAATGGCATCATTCGCCGCAAGACCAAGCATTCGTGATGCAAGGACTGGCGACTCTTTGATCGCCCAAACACCCATGAAGGAGCAGGCAATCAAGGCGATGGGCACATAAAGGCCGAGCAGCACCAGGAGACCCATGAGCAACAAGACGAGCAGCCCAATTTCAATTGGCGTCATGGTCGGACCCAAATCGCCTGATGATGCGAGCGAGGAAGTGCAACGCCAGCAGTGTTGCCCCGAGGGCGAGCATGGCCTTCACGGGCCAGGTCGGTGCGGTGAAGTCGCCGATGGCGCCAACGAAATCGTTGCGCTGCCAAGATCGAACAAGGATCGGCAGATGCGCATAAAGAATGGCAGCCAGAACACAGATGCCGATCAGGTCGAATGCAGTCTCCAGCCATTTTGCGAGCGTTGGTAGGCGGTCATGGAGGATTTGAATAACACCGTCGCTGCGCGTGAAGCGTCCTGACCGCAAGGCTTGCGGTGCTTGCAAGAACACTATCGCGACAATCGATAATGACACGAGCTCTGGTACGCCCGATATCGGTGAAGCAAACGCATTGCGACCCATGACATCGGCTGCAATCAGCACCACGAGCGCCAAAATCAGCAGTGAGCCCGCGACGTTGGCTAGGGCTGTGATGCCATCGAGCGCCTTGAGGAAGGGGCCGGACACCGTTGATGTCCGACCGTCTTGCTCGGAGATCATTCCTGATCCCAGTTCCGCAGCGGTGTTACGCCAAGATCGCGCATGGAGCTCATGTAAAGCGCCAAAACGTCGGAACCTGGGAGCCCTTGCGCATCAAGGCCCTCAGCCCATGTCTGGGCGGCATTGTCCATACCCTCAGCCCAGGCTGCGCGCATCTCAGCGCTAGCATCCGTGATGGTTGCACCATTCTCGCCCATGACCGCAAATGAGGTTTCAACGGCACCTTCGAGTTCCGACAAGTACCATTCACGCGCAGCGTCGGCACCAGCGTGCAAGGCATCGCGCGCTGCTTGCGGAAGGCCCTCATACCAATCGATATTGGCGCAGAGAGCACCGGCATACTGCGCTCCCAGGCCGGCGCGCGTGACGTAGGGCGCTACCTCATAAAGCTTGCCGGGAAGTGCCGCCGACGCGAACACGATCACGCCGTCATAAACGCCGGTCTGGAGTACGTTGTAGTAGGTTGTCAGATTGCCTGAAACGCCGACGGCGCCTGTGCCAGACAGCCAGTTAATGGCAGGCCCAGGAGCTGCGATTTTTCGGCCATCGAGATCGCTTAGGCTCTCGATGGGAAAGTTGGTCATCAGCAAATAGTCATCAATGGCAATTGGTGCACCGAGGTAGACAACGCCGTTATCGACATAGGCCGCCGACATGCGCGGGTCCTCGCGGTGAAGCCGGTCCATCAACTCGCCGACCGCGCGCGGATTATCGCTCACGAAGGGCGTGTAGTAGGTCACATTCTGAACGGCCAGCTTTGCCGGATCGAACAAGCTCTGGCAGACGCCGATCTCTGCAAGTCCAGCCTCAACAGTTTCCAGTTCATCGCCGACGCCTGCAATGGCCCCGCCATATTGGCCGTCAAAGGTCATGGTGTGGCCACTGGCCTCCAGGGCCACATTTACGGCTGGCGCGAAAGCCTCATCGATCATTTTGACCCATCGGAAAACACCGGGGTGACCAGCCGCCACCGTTGCGCTGAAACTGTCAGCAAGGGCGAGACCAGGCAGGGCAACGGCCATCAGAGCGGCTGCCGTGGTGGTTTTGAAGTTCATGCTTTCCTCCCATTCATTTTTTTAGTTCGTTAGAGCTTTTGCGCCTCCAACTGCGAAGCGTGTCAGCTTGTCGACCAGCAACGCATTATCGAGGCTGGCTATCTTGCTGCCGCCCAAGCGATCTGCTCGGCCATCTCTTGAAATGACCGAAGCCAAGACCCCGAGTGCGAACTGATAAATCTGTGCGGCTGCTGCGCGATCGCTACCAGGTAGCGTAAGCGCAATGGCGTCGATGAATTTCTGCGCGGTCGGATCGTAGAATTCGCGGACGAGCGCCTGATCGCGTTCATTTCCAGCGATCAGCCCAGCAAAGATCCGCGCATAGGCGCGCCCGCCTCCGGCAGGCCCCAAGGCAGGCAAAAAAAACGCTGCAAAAATATTCGCAAGGGCCTCTGGTTGGTCAAGATCAACCGCGTGAAGGCGCGCTAGTCTCTCGGCGTTGATCAGTTTTGATCGTTCGCGAATGACAGCTGTGTAGAGCTGATCCTTTGATCGAAAATGGTAGTGGAGCAACGACTGGCTGCCGCCTGCGCGCTGGGCGAGGGCCTTCATTCCGGCGCCGTCAAAACCCTTCTCCGCAAACTCCAATTCTGCTGCATGCACGATTTTCGTGGAGGCAGGGCTTAACCGTTTTTCATCTGCCTCGCCCTCGGTCTTATGAGCGCGGTTTTGGACCATTGTCATAGTATTTCGATATTATTGACTGATCGATCAGTCAATAATAATTTCTTCGTTCGGAGCTCGGCCTGAGTGTTCGTAAGGGGTGATGGGTTGGAGGCTCTGCCGACGAGACCGACTTGTGCTCAAGTCAATGGGATCGTTGGTCTGGCTCCGGGTGCGAACCGGAAAGTCAGCTTGGATTCAACAAGATAGCGCCGGTGAGAAATGGACATGACAAAAGACGTGGTCATCCTGGATGGGGTTCGCACAGCCATAGGAACCTTCGGCGGTTCGTTGGCAGGTACGCCGCCAACGATGCTTGCCGTTGTTGTGGCGAAAGAGGCTATGGATCGCTCCGACCTAGACCCAAAGCAGATCGGTGCGTCGGTTTTTGGGCATGTCATCCATACCGAAGCGCGTGATATGTATATGGGCCGGGTCGCGGCCGTGGACGCTGGCGTTCCCGAAGAAGCCACCGGTCTTACGGTGAACCGTTTGTGTGGCTCAGGCGCGCAGGCCATCGTCAGCGCGGCTCAGCAGATCATGCTTGATGACGTCGACTTCGCTTTGGCCGGTGGAGCTGAATCCATGTCGCGCTCGCCTCATTCGACCCAGTCCATCCGTAACGGCCAGAAAATGGGCGATGTCATCTTCTCTGATATGATGACCGCAGCTTTGCATGACCCATTCGGCGCCGGGCACATGGGTGTGACGGCGGAGAACATTGCCACCGCCAATGACATTGGTCGCGAAGAGCAGGACAGCTTTGCTGTGGAGAGCCAAAGGAGGGCATCCGCTGCGATTGAGGCTGGGCACTTCAAAAGCCAAATCCTACCGATCGATGTTAAGGTCCGTCGCGAAACCGCACGGTTTGAAGTCGACGAACACGTCAAGGCTGGAACGACTCTTGATAGTCTGGCTAAGTTGCGACCAGCCTTTCAAAAAGATGGTTCGGTGACGGCCGGCAATGCGTCGGGGCTGAACGACGGTGCCGCTGCCTTGGTCTTGGCGTCCGCGACAGCAGCGGAGCAGGCTGGTTTGAAGCCCAAGGCGCGACTCATGGGCTATGCCATCGCCGGCGTGAGACACGAGGTCATGGGTCTTGGCCCAATTCCTGCCGTTACGAAGCTCTTGCAAAAACTGGATATGACCGCCGATCAATTCGATGTCATCGAATCCAATGAGGCCTTCGCGGCGCAAGCCTGTGCTGTGAATTCGGCTCTGAAGCTTGATACGGAAAAGGTGAATCCCAATGGTGGGGCCATAGCACTTGGACACCCAATCGGAGCAACCGGGGCAATCATAACCGTCATAGCTCTTTATGAGATGGAGCGCACTGGAGTTCGATTTGGCCTGGTGACAATGTGCATAGGTGGCGGACAGGGCATTGCGTTGGCCTTTGAGAGCATGATGTGATCATTGCTGCTCTGGGCAGGAAGCAAGCTTTTATGAGTGGCATCTGGACAGCCGATGGGGGCTTCGGTTCATGCAAGGAAAGGTCGGCAGTCAGGCACACTCACTATTTCGTCCATCGAAAAAGTCTTTTGGATCAGTAATTTAGGCCTATTCTGTCGTAGACACCAAAACCGTAGGTCGTCCGTTGCAACACTATTGCTCGGCAAGTCATTCGTTGAGCTGCCCAACACACCTCGGTCCAGAAGACTCTGTAGCGGGTGGGAGGAAGTCTTGAGCTAGGCTGAGAACGAAGCTCCGTTCAGCCTACACTCATGTTTTGCTGAAGCGTCTTTTCATCGGCTTCTGTCTCCTCGCGCTTCACCTTCTGGTGTTCGTCTTCTACCAGGCCGATACGCCAATAGCCTGATGCATAGCTCTTTTTGCGATCAACGCCGCGCTGGCCGCGCGTCAGCAATCGCAATGCGCTGACAGTGCCCGTTTCACCGGCAATCATGGTGCGAACCTCACCTTCGGGCCATTCCATGTTGCGCAAAAACTCCAGTTGCGCATCTGAATGCAGGTGAGGGTTGGGGTGCACCAACCAGTGCTGCTCAATGCCCTCTGGTGCATTAATGTGCTGGCAGTCGTCTTCGCTGGTGATCTCAAAGATTGCAATGCCATTGGCATCACGCGGCAAAGCTTCAAGCGCGGCTGCTGCGACGGGCAAGGCCGACATGTCCGCTGCAATTAGATACCAATCGGCATCGAAAACAGTCAGCTTGGGAGCGCCAGGACCGGCAAAGCCGCATACGTCACCTGGCTTTGCGGAGACAGCGAAGGCTGAGGCTGGTCCTTCATCGCCATGATCGACGAAATCAATGTCGATCTCTTCCGACTCCGGGCGCGCGTTGCGCACCGTGTAGGTGCGCATGACTGGACGCTCGCCCTTTGCGAGCGCTACGGCAAAGGTCTTGGCGTCCTGCCCTGCTGCGGGAAGGATAACTTTGCAGTGTCCTCCGGCGCTGTTGGGAGCAATGTCGGCAAAAGAAGATGCGTGTAGCGTCAAACGGATCATGTTGGGTGTGACATGATGCTTCGCGCGGACGGTTGCCAGAACTGGAACCCGTCCGCGAGGTTTGCGCAAGAACTTCATCCTCAACTCCTTTGACTGCCTGTCTCAAGGGCCGCGAACAGCGACGCCGGCTGGTTTTCGTGACATATCGCGACACACCGTCGCTATTGCTACCCCATATGTTGATTTTTTTTTGCAATTATATGGGTGCCCATGTACCGGACGTCCGATTACAAATAGTCGCTGACATTGCTGCAGCGGTTGTTTTGTTCCTGATTGCATCCCTTTGGAATCAAGTCGGGCCGGCTGATCCAAACAGGTTTAGAGGCTCCGATTGTCGAACGAACGCATCACTGAAATACGTTTGGCTTCCACAAAAAGTCATGGGGCCAAAGGCTTGAAACGATTGGCGCGTCAGGCTAACTCCAAACCTGAAATTGAGTAGCAACTTTTTACCTGGCTCCTTCGGATGGGTGTTTTGAGCGGCATGGTCGTCTCAAACACCCTTCGTCCATGAAGGCCAGCCGATGGTGAGACGACAGCGGTTGTGCATCCTTGGCAAACTCTGATCGACCCTACGGGCTCTACGACCCGCGCGATGAGCGCAGTAGCTGTGGCGTTGGCTTTCTGACGCGCAAGGACGGCGTGCAGACGCACGAGCTTATGCTGCTTGGGCATGAGGCACTGTGCGCGGTTCCACATCGCGGCGGCATGTCGTCCGAAGGCGTCGGCGACGGGGCTGGCATCAGTGTCGACCTGTCGCTGAAATTCTTCTCCAAGGTCGTCGGGCAACAACTAGAGCTTGGTCGGTTCGGCGTCGGGAACTTTTTCCTTCCCGACGACGGGGACCAGCACGTTCTAGCGTTTGAAATCGTAGAAGAGGCGCTGAAGTCGAACGGCATGGACCTTCTTGTTGCGCGGAATATGCCGATTAACAATGACGCTATCCGACCGGCTGCGATCGACTACCAACTGCCCGTGCACCAGTGGATTTTTTCCGCGCCAGCGGGCTGCACGCCGAACGAGTTCGACAAGCTCATTCACAAGGCTCTGTTACAGATCGAGGCTCGTGCCTACACTGACGCGAAGCTTCAAGGGCTCTATCCGATTTCTCTGTCAGCCCGAACACAAGTGTTCAAAGGGCGGCTGAACTCCAATGAGATCGTTCCCTATTTCCACGATCTGAGTGACCGGGACCATGAGGTTCACTCGCTCTTTTTCCACACACGTTTTTCAACCAATACCGATCCTCACCCCACCATGGCTCAGCCCTTCCGGTTGATGGCTCATAACGGTGAGCTCAACACCGACAAGAAGAACCGTCTGTCCGAAGCGGCCGTCGCGCGGGCGCGCAACAATGCGATTATTAGTCCGAAAGGCCAATCGGATAGCTGCCGCCTGGATCAGACGCTGCAGTCGCGGATTTTCGAAGACGATCTTGATCTCGTGACAGCCGTTGTTTCGATGATGCCACCGGCATGGGAGAACGATGAGACGCTGTCGTCAGAGGTTCGCGATATGCTGGCTTACTTCTCCCTTTACGAGGAAAAGAACGACGGCCCGGCTGCGCTGATCTTCGGCAATGGTCGTATCATCGGGGCGCGGCTCGACCGGCTCGGCTTGCGTCCTTTGCGCTCAATTGAAACAGACGATTACATCGCGGTGATGTCGGAAGCGGGGCAAATAGGTTTCCCGTCCGAAAGCGTCTTGAGCCGCGGCCGTATCGAAGCCGGTGGCATGCTCTATTACGATCATGACGCCAAGCGTTGCTTCGACACGCGGCAGACGCTGGAGATGTTGGCGAGCAAACGCGATTACTCGACCCTTCTGGACCAAGCGCAGGTGCATGTCGACGATTTGCCGGACTCGGTGATCGATCCGAAGGTTGCTGCCTCGCGCTATGATGGTGACTTGGAAACGCCTGCGCGTCATGTGGCGTATTCTCACTATCAAGAAAGCTTCCGCTTCCTGATGGACCCGATGCTGGCAACCGGCGTCGAAAAAGTGTCCGCCATGGGCTACGGAAATGCGATCAACGCCCTTTCCGACAATGAGGGTGGGATTGCGAAGTACTTCTCGCAGCGCTTTGCTCAGGTGACCAACCCGCCATTGGATTCAATCCGTGAAGCCGACGGCATGACGTTGAGGGTCGCACTGGGTGCCAAGCCGCATAGCGGCCAGTCTGGGAGCCGGCCTGGCCAAAAGCAGATCGTGTTGTCGTCACCAATTTTGACGATGTCGGACATGCTCAAGATCCGGTCGCAGGACTTGTGCCCGGTGGCCAAGTTAGACCTCCTGTTCGAGCCTAATCTTGATGACAGCGATGCCAATGAGCGCGCGCTGGTGCGCGATATCGACAAGCTATGCAATGACGTTGAAGCTTTCGTGCGGGCGCAGGGTGGCATCGCCATCTTGAGCGACCGGCATGTGAGCAGGCAGCGAGCTGCCATCCCAATGACAATGGCGATATCTGCCGTCAATCAGCGCCTCATTGAAGAAGGCCTTCGGCTCGATGCCTCGCTGATTGTGGAAAGCGGGCAGATTGCTTCAGCCCATCATATCGCCTGCGCGCTTGGATTTGGTGCGTCTGCCGTCTATCCGCTTGCTGTTCGTCTGCGCGCTGAAGACACTTTCCCGGACGATCCATCAACGGCCTATCGCAAGTTCATCAAGGCAGCTGAAAAGTCTTTGATGAAGACGATGGGTAAGGTCGGTCTTTGCACCGTGGAGAGCTATTCGGGCGGTGAGTTCTTCGAGCCCAACTTCCTCGATACAGACGATCCAGTTTTCAAGCGTTACTTCCCCAATATGAGGACACCGGTTGGCGGCGTTCGTTATCCGGGGATCGCACAATCCGCCGCCGATTGGCACGCCCGCGCGCTGATGGTGAAGAGCGAGTCCGACATTCCCATTCTTGGCCTCTTCAAGGAGCGCAGCGAGGGGGCGGGGCACTCTTACGGTGTTGCCGCTGTGCGGGGCTTCGTCGATCTGACTGAGGAAAGGATCGCCTTTGCCAATGATGAAGAGGCGGTTGATGACCACGCCTCGGCCGCGTCAGATACTATGCGCCTGCTGACACTCGGTAAGATGCGCGATGCGTTCGAAATCGATGAAACAGGCTATACGCACACCAGCTTCGACAAGCTGACGCCAGAAGCTATCGACGCCTTTGCGATGACGCCGGGTTATAAGCGGTTTTCCCGGAATATGGCGGAAGAGCGCGCCAAGCGACCTGCAGCCTTGCGCGATGTATTGGCATTCCCGGCCGACATAACCTTCCTGCGCGAGCCCGGAGACATCCGTCGCGAGATGATGCTTTTCAACCGCGCGGGCAACAATCACTTTGTTATCCGCGGTGTGGAATGTCGGCAGATTGCCGACGGGCAATACGCGTTGAAGCTTACTGGCCCGCTTGCCAAAGACTTGAGCCGCCTTGATGCACTGGCGCAGTCGCTCGTTGACCGGTTCCGCACCTCCATCAGCGGACATTGGATCGAAGGCGGTTGCTTGCGTATTACCTGCCATGGCGAGGCGCTCGACTACATCTCTCGCTTGCGAGATGCGCCGGACCCTGTCGAACTCGATGAGGTCCAACCAGCCCGCGAGATTACGCCGACCCTGGCATCAGGAGCGATGAGCCATGGCGCGCTCGTGGCGACGGCGCATGAGGCAGTTGCTCATGGCACCAACATGGTCGGCGGCATGTCGAATTCGGGCGAGGGCGGCGAACACATCTCGCGCTACGGAACCATCCGCGCCTCCCGCATCAAACAGTTTGCTTCAGGTCGGTTTGGTGTATGGGCCGGCTATCTCGCTGACCCCAATCTTGAAGAAATCGAGATCAAGATCGGCCAGGGTGCCAAGCCCGGTGAGGGCGGTCAGTTGCCGGCCCCTAAAGTCACAGTGGAAATCGCCGCAGCACGTGGTGGCACGCCTGGCGTAGAACTCATCTCACCGCCGCCTCACCATGACACATACTCGATTGAAGACCTCGCCCAGCTTATTCACGACGCCAAAGCGGCGCGGGTGCGGGTCATCGTCAAACTGGTGAGTTCGGAGGGTATCGGCACCATTGCTGTCGGCGTGGCCAAGGCCGGCGCTGATGTGATCAACGTCGCCGGCAACACTGGGGGTACTGGCGCCGCCGCTGTGACGTCGCTGAAGTACACAGGCCGTGCGGCTGAGATCGGCATTGCCGAGGTTCACCAGGCGTTGTGCGCGAACGGCATACGCCAGAAGGTGGTTTTGCGCTGTTCAGGCGCGCATCAGACCGGTTCGGATGTCGTGAAGTCCGCGCTTTTGGGCGGCGATAGTTTCGAGTTCGGGACCACGGCCTTGATGATGCTGAAATGCGTCATGGCGAAGAACTGCAACATCAAATGCCCAGCGGGTCTGACGACAAACCCTGAGGTTTTTGACGGCGATCCGCGGGCATTGGCGCAGTATCTTTTGAATATCGCGCATGAGGTTCGCGAAATCCTGGCACAGCTTGGCTTCCGGTCTCTACGTGAGGCGAGGGGACGCTCGGACCTTCTGCATCTGCTCGACCATCCTTCGTCCGTCGGCAAACTGAACCTGCGGGCGATGTTGACGTGCGTTGAGGAAAAAAAGGTCGAGAACCCGATCTATTTGGAGCGTGACTATGCGGTCGATGACACGCTCATCGATCTCGTGCGGTCCGCTCTTATCGAAGGTGGAAAGACGTCGGTGGAGCTTGGTGGCAACACGCTTCAGCTTTCAAACCGCAACAAGAGTGTTGGTGGCCAGTTGGCCATCGATATTGAGCGCATCCTCAATCATGAGATGCCTGATGCTGCTGTCCCGGCGGCATTTCAAGACAGTCGTGGCCGACGCTATTTGCGGCCAAGGGCCGTTTCGGTGGCAACATATGGATCGGCCGGGCAGTCCTATGGCGCGTTCTGCAATGACGGTATGTTTCTTGAGCACACTGGCACCTGCAATGACGGCGTTGGCAAAGGAGCGTGCGGCGGCGAGATCATTGTCCATTCGCCGCCTTCGGGTTCCGACGCGCTTGGCGACAATGTTTTGATCGGTAACTTCGCGCTTTTCGGCGCAACCGGCGGACGTGCCTTCATTGAAGGTCAGGCCGGGGATCGCTTTGCTGTGCGCAATTCCGGTGCAACGGCTGTCGTGGAAGGCGTTGGCGACTTTTTTGCTGAGTACATGACCAACGGCGCGGTGCTGAATCTGGGTGGCTTCGCCAAAGGGTTTGGCAACGGGATGTCTGGCGGTTTTGCCTACCAGTACGATCCGGACGTGCGCTTGAACCAGTTCATCAGTCAGGACTCGGTGCTGACGCGTTCCATCAATGCCAACGATCCTGAGGCGCAGGTTCATGCGCTTGCTGTTCACACGCTGCTAAGCTGGCATGCGGAGGCCACATTCTCGGCTAAGGCGCTGGCCATCTTGGATGATTGGGACAATGAGCGGAAGAACTTCGCCTTTGTCATGCCCAAAGCGCTTCTCCAGTACCAGGACGCTGATGCGATCCTGGCGGCTAAGCCGCGCAAGGCGTTGATCGAAGAGCTGGCGACCGGCCTTGCGACCATGCAGGTTGCCAAGTTCAAACGGGCCTGGAAATCAGGCGCACCGGTGATGGACGGCCGGGTCCCCGGTTATGGAGAAGTCGACACCGACGACATGTTCCGTCTTTTGAACAATTGGTTTGTTCTCGACATGGCGCAGTCGGTGGCTATGACCCGGCTGCCGAAGGGTATGCCCCGGGAGTCGTTTCAGGCGCAAAAGGCAACGCGCAATCTCGTCCTGACCGAGGATTTTGCGCTCATGAACGGTTTGCTTCGTCATGCCCGAGATGCTGTCGGCGAATACAGCGACCACGATTTGGCGGTCATGATATCCAACAAGCGCCTCATCGATTTCAAGGAAGCGCTGTCGCTCCGCAATATTTTGTCGATGGATAGCCCCGGAACCTACGGCTGGATCTTGCACCAAGACCGCAAGAACGAAGAGGCCATGGGCACCATCCCAAGTTTTGAGCAGCTTTTCGCCGGCACTTCACTGCCCGAGCAAACCGCTGCGTAATGGATAGTCCTCTCCGATGAAAGTTCCCTACATCCCCGATGCTGCGCCCTTTAATGAGGATCAGCGTGCCTGGCTTTCCGGTTTCCTGGCCGGTCTGCACTCGAGGGCAGCACTTGCCGGACATGCAGCTGTCGCGGTTCCTGAAGCCGCCGCAGCGCAGGAGGTTGTTAAGCTCGACATCCTCTTTGGTACCCAAACAGGTAACGCGGAGAGCGTGGCCCAAGATGCGGCCCGGACCGCACGGGGCAAGGGCTTCCAAACCAACGTTGCTGGCCTTGATGATGTACCGATGGAAAGTCTGGCTGAAATGGAGCAGGCGATCATCATCATCTCGACCTATGGCGAGGGTGAAATGCCCGACAATGCCGAGCTTTTCTGGGATGGTCTGTCGGCTGATACGGCACCGCGCCTTGAGGGCCTTTCCTATTCGGTGATGGCACTGGGTGACACCAGCTATGATGAATTCTGCCATGCCGGAAAGCTCATCGATATACGGCTTGAACAACTTGGCGCCAAGCGGCTGAACGCACGTGTTGATTGTGATGTGGACTTCGAGGACCCAGCGGTGGCTTGGGTGGAAAGCACGCTGCCGCTGATTGCGGACACTTCACAATCTGCCCAGGCGAATGGCGCTTCTACGGCACCCGAACCTGAACCTGAAAAGCCCAAGTGGAGCCGCAAGAATCCTTTTTCTTCGCCCACACTGGAAAACCGTCTGTTGTCGGGCGCTGGGTCAGCGAAAGAAATCAGGCACTTTTCATTCGACCTGGCAGGCAGCGGCCTCACCTATGAGGCAGGCGATGCCCTGTGCGTCATACCGCAGAACAATCTGGAGCTCGTCGACGCCCTAATGGCGCGGCTAGAGGTGCCGGCAGACGCGCATATCGAAGAACTTGGCATGCCGGTTCGTGAAGCTTTGCGCAGCCGGTTTGAAATCTCCACGCCGCCCAAAGATCTGATCGCCGCGATCGCCGAACGTAGTGGCCATGATGAGTTGTGCAGCATAGTGACCAACGGCGACAAGGAAGCGATGGACGCCTTCCTCTGGGGGCGGGATACGCTCGATCTCCTCAATCTGGATGACAACCTTGTGCTGTCGGCGGGTGAGTTCCTGGATTATCTGAAACCGCTTCAGCACCGCGCCTACTCCATTTCATCGAGCCCCAAAGTTCATGGTGATGAGGTGCACCTGACCGTCGCATCGGTACGTTGGGAGTTTGAAGGGCGCGCACATCGCGGTGTGTGTTCCACCTTCATGGCCGATGAGCTGGCCGAAGGTGACACTGCGCCCGTGTTTGTGTCGCCAAACCGGGCGTTCCGCGTTCCAGAAGACAATGAAGCCCCGATGATTATGGTGGGGCCCGGTACCGGCATCGCGCCGTTTAGGGCGTTTCTTCATGAGCGCCAGGCGCGCGGTGCATCGGGTCGCAATTGGCTTTTCTTTGGCGATCAGCATCGCGCAGACGATTTTATCTATGAAGAGGAGATCAGCGCGATGAGCGCTGACGGACTGTTGACGCGGCTCGATCTCGCTTTCTCCCGCGATCAAAGCGAAAAGATCTATGTGCAGTCGCGCATGCGCGAGAACGGCAAAGAGCTGTTTTCCTGGCTTGAAGACGGCGGCTATTTCTACGTCTGTGGCGAAGCAACGCGCATGGCGCGTGACGTCGATGCCGCCCTTGCAGCTCTGATTGCCGAGCACGGAGCCTTATCGGCGGATGGAGCAGCTGAGTACGTCACCAACCTTAAACGCGAGAAGCGATACCTGCGCGATGTCTACTGATATTCCATCGGGTGAGGCCTGAGTTATGTCGCAGGGCGAGTTCTACGCCGGCCTTTGGGGTTGCTTGTGCGGCCGCACCTCATGTCCGCGACGATTCCATTCAGTTCAGGATCTTAAAAAAAACCTGGGCGGTGACTGCCGTTTGCTGGATGGCGGTCTTGAACCGGTCAACATGATCGTGCCGGAGTTTTTCAGCCCTGTCGCCACCACATCTGGCGCCAGCAGCGTGCTGAGCGAGCGGGGCCGATTTGGACCGCTACAGTTCGCAAACATGCACTTTCGCTGCCGTCGTGGCGAGATTGCCCTGCGGACTAGCCGCCGAACGCCTGCCTTTGAAGACAAATGCTTGGTCGCGATCTCCGATCTTGATGAGGGTGAGCGACGGCCTCCGGCCATGCACATCTTCAGCGATACCGGCCGGATCGTCCACCGCATCGACCTAACCCATGCCGATGATGGATTGGTGCTGGCCTCTGCCTGTTCCATGGCCACCACCTGGGATGGACCGGTCTCATTCCTGGGCAATGAGAACCGACCGAGCAACTGTGCTGACAACGTCATTTCTATTCTTCCCTACCTGGAGGCACGCCAGAACTGGCATGGACGGACGTTGGAAGATCATCTCGATGAGGTGATTGGCGATGGCGGACGCTCACGGCTTCGAAACCTTCGTCAGTTGCCCAACAACAGCGCTTGGGAGATTGATCGACCGGTTTTACCGGCCTTCCTCAATCACCTCACCAATCAGAAGGTCGACTGCACGCGGATCGTCCCGCAACCGACGCTCTTGCAAGCGAGTTGCGGGCCACTGGACAGCCTACGACTGCGCCAGAACCTGGCGCTTCTCTACTCTGGCGATGCGATCATGGCGATCGACCTTTCCGCGATTGAGCAGTGTTGGGCGGTCGTCTACGGAGATGCCGGGGACGTGGTCATCGCGCTTGAATTTTATGATCGCGACGACATGTGCGTGGCTATGTTGCTTACTGAGCAGTCAGCCGATCAAGCCGCGCGCTTGAAATGGCACGAGATGATCCTGGCGCTTCCTCGCCTTTGAGCAAGGAAGAGACTGTAACCGCCAGACAAGTGCCGCTTTGTCGGTCGTGATTACGACTGTCTCGGCTTGAAAAGCAGTGGTCCATAGAGCACGGCAAATCCGCCGAAAGCTAAGAGCCAAAAGACGCCAGACAGAGAAAACAGCGCTTGGCTCCATTCGGATAACCACAGCGCCAAGGTCCGAAGAAGCGTCGCCGCTACGATGCAGATGTAGACCACAACCGTTCCAGCGTTTGCGACGATAGCCCGGCCCGTGTGCCCAAGGCTGGCACGTGTCATCACGGCGAGTGTCATAAGCCCTATACCGCCGGCCATCCAGACGTGCTGCATCGCCGTTCCAGTTTCGCCCGCCAGCTGGTCGAAGCCCATCGCTAAGGCACCAAGCGGTACGAACAAGTAGCCGACATTCAATACGGCGACGATGGGGGCATTGAAGGTTAGATGGCCGCGCCATCGGGCAAGGCGTCCGAGATGGGCGATCCCGGCGATAATGAGCATGACACCTGTAATCGCCGAACCTGGATAGACAACCCACAACAGCACTGCTCCCAGCAGGATAAGAAGCGCGATTTTGTCGACCACCTGCATTGGTGGTGCAGGCAGGGTGTCTACTCCCTTTTTGACCAGCCAGTTGCGGGTGAAAGAGGGAACAATGCGTCCACCAATCATGGCGATCAGGATGATAGCGGCTCCCAGCCCTATACGAAAGCCGTAACCCTGGGCCGCGTAGCCGCCATCTGCAGCTTCCAGGTGGAAGACCAGATTGGCGAGCACGAACGTTGCAAGTATCCCCAGCACAATGAGATTGCGCCAGTTCTTGCCCGCCACGATCTCGCGCGCGATGGCGAGCATCAGCAGAACTGGCATTGCCAGATCGAGCGCAATGACAAGAGGCAGGGAAAGGTTGGCGGAGAATGCCACCGCCACTCGCCCAAGCACCCAGAGGACAAAAAGCGTAGCAAGCCGCCAGCCAATGATCGGTAGCCGTCCTGTCCAGTTTGGCACTGCGGTGAGAAGGAACCCGGCAATGATCGCGCCGAGGTAGCCAAACAAGAACTCATGGGCGTGCCATGATATGGAATCGAACGCGGTTGGAAGGTCGAGCCATCCTGTCAGCATCGCCAACCAGAGGAGCATGGCCGTAGCCGCCCAGATGGCGCCGAATAGAAAGAACGGGCGGAAGCCAAAAGAGAACAGAGCAGGGCCGGTGTAAGCCCGCATGAGTTGGGCACTGCTGGCCATGGATCAGTTTTTCCAGTTTTTGGTGGGCACGGACATTGGCAGCTAGCGCGAGACAGCCGACGCGTTGGCATCGCTTGAAGGCAGCGACTTAATTGCCTCGCGGCCTCCTGCTTGGGTATACTCGACCTGGTCAGCTTCTGGCATTTGAAGGCGGACTAGAAAGGGGCCGTACACGAAGAGCCAAAATGCGAATCCGGCTGCCCAGCTTAACGAGGCAAGTCCGTGGAAGGGGCCCGGCAAAGTGATCCCGAAGTCGGGCGCGATGCGCAAAGCGATGGACATCAACACGAGCAAGGCACCCAAGCGGGCAAGCTTGGGGATGCCCAGCGGCCGGTCCGTGTGCAGGAGACCAGCAATGCAGAACACTGCATACACGCCAAGACCTAACCCGCCCAAGAAGGCGATGTGCAGGCCTGCAACTTCCGACAATGGTGCACCAAGACGCGCACTGCCTGATAGCATGAGGCCGATGCCGGCGAGAGCCGATGAACCAGCCAGCATCAAGATTTCCGTTCGTGCTGCCAAACGGCCAATGAAAGCCTCTGCAACCCGGTCCATGAAGGCGGCACCGGCCGCAAGCAGCAGAAAAGCGGAGACTGCATCGCTGAGGTTTGCGATCTCGCCGATCATCGCGACCAGAACCAAGCCAGGTGCCAGATTCAGCCGACCAGGGTGTGGTCGGAAGGGAGAACTCGCTTCCGTTGGGTCGAGCACCAGGTTGGTGACAGGCACGGTGATGCGCGCGAGTGCGATGCCCAAAAGGCCGAGAAAGGTAAAGCCGACCAAATGGGTTGCTGTTGTCGCTAGGGCGATATCGCCTAACAGGAAGCCAAGCCTTGCAACGGCTGTGGAGCCGGCCAAGATCGCAATCCAAAAGATGAAGGCCACGAGACGATCGGTGGCACGCCGGACGGAAAGCGTGACCAGGTAAATAACAATTGCGGCCATCCAGCTGACATCGGCAACCGCGCCAACAAGGCCAATCCCGTCCCAGCCCAGAGCACCGATCAGTCGACCAATGCCCCACGCTGCTGCCAACATCCACAATGCGCGGCCGCGTAAGGGGTCTGTATCGGTCCATTCCGGTGCTGCAGTCGTGACGAAGCCAATCAGAGCTACCCCGAACGCCCCAACCAGCATTTCATGGGCATGCCAGAGCGAGGGCGGAACTGTGCGGGCTAGAGGAAGGTCGAAACTCAGAGCCAGCACCCAGATCAAAGGCCAGAGGGCTGCGTAGATTGCCGCGAGCGGAAAGAACAGCCGGAAACCTTCATCGGCCAGGATCGCGCGCCAGCCGACAGGGAGGGGGCGAACTTTTGCCGTGCCGGACGGTCCACAACTCATGCGATCTGCCTTTCATCGACATCATGGATGTGCCGAAACAAAGCATCGTTCGTCAAAGCCTGCTGGACCCAGCGAAAGACGTCGGTATCGCTGCGGCTTGCCGGATCGCCCTCAAGGCGGCGCTCGCCAACAACGCCATGGCCTCGCGTGTCGAGAACGGCAATCCGGTGGGCAATGCGCGCCGCTTCGTGGAGGGCATGGGTGATGAACAGCCCGGCCGTCCCGCTGGCTGAGCACGTCTCAATCACAAGGTCCTGCATGCGCCGACGCAGCGCGACATCAAGCGCGGTGAAGGGCTCGTCGAAGTAGACGAAGTCTGGCCGCACAGCGAGGGCTCTCGCAATCGCCACCCGCTGCCTCATGCCGCCGGACAGTTCGACCGGAAACTTGAGCAGATCGTCGGGCTCTAGCGCGACCTGTTCGGCCACTTCGGCAATGCGGTTTTGGCGTTGCTTGGATCGAATGCCTGAGAGGCGCAGCACATAGGCGATGTTATCGGCAGCATCCGACCAGGGCATGAGACAGGGGTCTTGGAAGATCATGGCGTGGCGTAGATAGCCGCGGTCAATGCGCCCCGCCCTCGGCTCGGTGAGCCCTGCAGCGATGTGAGCAAGCGTGGACTTGCCGCAACCAGACGGCCCAACGAGCGCGACGATCTCACCGGCGGCGACTGACAGATCGATGTTTTCCAGGACGGACCGACCCAGATAGGCATGACCGATGCCGGACAGCGATAGTACGGTCATCGCTTCACGCCCCAGGGCTGGGCCGCGTGACGCCAACGCTCAATTTCGCCTTTCACGGGCTGGACAAGCGTGTACTCGACGATGAGCAGCAGGGCGACCGCGATGACGACCCAGGCAAGTGCCTGGGCAATATCGATGTTGATACGGGCGTCTGCCAGCGCGCCACCAATGCCGCCAGCATTAGCTAATAGCTCAGCCATCACGGCGACCTTGAAGGCGGTGCCAAGTGCGAGCGCGAGGGCGGGGAAAAGGGTTGTTGTCGTCTGGCGCAATCCAACCGTGAGGAATCTCGTCACCGGTCCGGCGCCAAAGGCTTCGGCCATGCGGTCCAGCCCTCGATCACGGGTGGCTATGCCGCGCGCTGCGCCAAGAAAGACAACAGGCAGTGCCGCGACCACAATCACCGTGCGTACCGTTGCGTCCGAACCGCCAAACCAGATCATCGCCAGCACAATCCAAGCGATGGGCGGCACACCCAGAAGGACCGTGATCAGTGGAATGCTGATGCGCATCGTCGCCGGAGAATAACCTGCCGTCACACCCAGAACGACACCCACAAGACTTACCAGGGCAAAGCCAGTCACAGCCCTTTGTAGGGTGAGAAGGGCGATGGCCCATGCGTCAGGGTCAGCAGCCAATGCCCCGATTTCAGATAGTGTTGCCAGCGGTGAACTGAGAATGAATGGCCCATAGGCCTCGTGACCGGCTTGCCAAAGCGCCGCAAGCAGACACAGCCCTGCAAGGCCGGCCCATCCCGACCACAGAAATTGCAGCACGCGCCCCGCCCGGTCGGCGAGGCGCGCAGCAAGTTTGGGTCGGTGAGACGGCGGGGCCTGCATGATCAATCCTGTTAGAGATAGAACTCATCGTCTGGCAATTGTCCGCCGATCCGACTGAGGTCATCGCCTGCCATATTCGTGAGCATGCGTTCCACATCTTCGCGCGCCTCGGCCGCCGGCCGGGCGACAAGATTGCAATGAGGTACGGAAGCGGCCAGGAGCGGTGCCGGCAGACCGAGGGTTTCGGTGGCGTTAGCCGCGGCCGTTGCCGGGTCTGCTAGAACCTCAGCGGTTGTCGCTTCAAGAATGGACAGGATGTCCGGCACGGTGTCGCCGTACTCCTCAAGAAAGCCGGTTGTAATGGCCAGGCCGGCCTGCGGAACCACGGGTGCGGCACCGGTCATTTCGCCCCAGGCGTTTTGCATGCTGATCACCCGGCGAATGTCTTTGCCAGCCTGACGGCCCCGCAGGACGGCTGCTGCCGTGGAGGGCTCAGCGGTCAGTGCGGCCTCGACCCTGTCGGCCAGAAGCAGTTGCATCGCCTCCGTTGGCGAGCCGGCATACGTGATCTGAAGGTCGGTTTCAGCGCTGAGACCGTGATGCTCCAACAACTGCCCAAAGAGGATCTCGGGGGTGTCACCACGGAACGGTACGGCAATGCTGCGCCCGGCAAGGTCGGCGATGCTCGAAATCGAGTGATCGCCTGAGGCAATGTACAGCAAGCCATTCGTCATTACGTTGGCGAGCCGGATACCGAAGCCGCGATTATAGAGATTGGTCGCGGCCTGAACCGGGACAACCGACAGGCGGATACTGCCGGAGGTAAGTCCAGCGCGCAGTTCATCAGGATTGCGCCAGGCTGTCATGCTGATGGTTTGTGCGACGCCTGCCAGTTTTCCGGTTGCCACCGCATGGGCGAGGGTGACAGACGGACCGGCCGGTGGACCATAGAGAGCAAGGCTTTCGATGGGTGCCATGGCACGCAGAGTGCTCGGCAGCATCATGGCTGTCGAACCGGCGAGGGCACCGCCTAAAACGGCGCGGCGGGAGATGAGAGGGGAGGGCATGGCAAACTCCATTGTGGCTTCAATTCAGGAAATTTGTTTTCCCGCTGACGCGCCAACGCAGAAATCGCCGGCGATAAGAAGGGGCGGGGTGAAGGCAAGCGATAGAACGCCTGCCTTCCTTCCATTTGAGGTAGAGCCCACAATTGTGGGTGTTCGGGAGTGAAGCAGGTTTCAAGTCCGCTTCAGGTGGCTCACGCTCAACCGTTGGGTCGCGTGAGAATGAAGGCTGCTCCGCCTGTGACGGCAACAGCCTGAATGATGAGCACGATCGCGGGTACGGCCATGAAAAGGCTGAGGATGATCACGCCACCCATCATCACGAGAGAGGTGGCTTTGTAGCGCGGGGCGATCGCGCCGTTTTCTCGCCAGTCGGCAATGATTGGGCCGAAGACACGGCTGTCCTGCAACCAGGCTTGCAGGCGCGGAGAGCTCTTGCCGAATGCAAAGGCTGCAAGGATCACAAAGGGGGTTGTAGGCAGCACTGGGAGCACAACGCCGATACCACCCAGGGCCAGCGCCAGGCCGCCAAGCAAGAGCCAAAAGATCCGCTTCGCATCCAGTTTTCCAAATCTCCTTGAGGCTACAAGGCTTGCCATCTGATGGCCGCATCCTATTAATTGGTATTTGAAATACCGATTAAACTTGCCAGTCTTTGGCAACATTGATTCAAGTCAAGCGAACGGGTGTCCGGTCATGAAACTTACGCGCTTCACCGACCTTGGTCTGCGTGCCTTGATGCGTATGGCGGCTGAACCTGAGCGTTTCTACTCAACGTCGGATTTGGCTGACGATTTTGAGATTTCTCGAGATCACCTGACCAAGGCAATTGCCGCTCTGGCAGCTGCGGGCGTCGTTGAAACACGGCGCGGTAGCGGCGGCGGGGCATCTTTGGCTGGGCGACCAGATCAGATGCGCTTGGGCGATATTGTTGAGGTGTTAGAGCGAAGGTCGGCACTTGTCGAATGCTTCGAGGCCGATGGCGGTTCCTGCAATGTAACGCCCGTGTGTCGTCTCAAAGGCATGTTGAACGCCGCCCAGACGAGCTTCATCGAAGATCTTAATCGGCACACATTGGCGGACTGCGCACTGCCGGACCGGGCATTCTGAGCTGGGGTTAGGCCGACGGCGTTACAGGAGGAAGATGCCGCCGTAGAGCGCTAGCATCAGCGTTGCCTCAAGCCGGCTCAACTGGAAGCCGGTTCGCAGGAAGAAGATCGTCACGAGCGATGCACCAACCATGATCGGCAGCCAAAAGGTCTGGAAAACGGTAGCGATAGGGATCGCACCGACCAGTGAAGCGCCGGTGACAACAACCGAACTGTTGAAAACATTGCTGCCGAGCACGCCGCCCAAAAGCGTGTCCACCTGCTTGCGCATGGCGGCAGCTAGACAGGTCGCGATTTCCGGTAGCGATGTTCCAATGGCAACGACAGTCAAACCGATGATCGCCTCAGATACGCCAAGCGTCGCCGCCATGTTTGCCGCGCCACCAACAAACATGTGCGAACCAACAGGAAGGGCGATTAGTGCGGCGACCGTAAGACCGAGAGTCTGAAGCATTCCGGTCTTACTGAAGTCGAGCTCCGCCTCGTCAGCGAGGCTTCGCCAACGCAGGCCGAGATAGGCTAGCATACCCAGAAAGAGCAGGCCGGCGTCCAGACGTGTGGTTGCTCCGTCATAGGCTGTGAGCCAAAGCGCAAGCGCTGCGATCACCATCGCCGTGCCATCGAAACGCAATATGTGCCGATCAATGATGATGGGTGTGACCAAGGCAGCCAAAGCCAAGACAAGCAGAAGATTGGCGATGTTGCTGCCAATCACGTTTCCCAAGGCGATATCGGGGCGTCCGGCCAGCACGGCGTTGATGGCCACCACCAGATCCGGCGCCGAGGTTCCAAACCCCACCACTATGAGGGCGACCATCACCGGGGGAACCCGCCAGCCACGCGCCAAACCGGCTCCGCCATCGACCAGCCAGTTGCCGCCGAGATAGAGGAGAGCACCGCCGCCGGCGATGAACAGGATGTCGACCAGCATCAGTCCGGCGCTTCGAACTCAAGCGTATCGGGTCTGTAGTTGAAGAGTTCCAGGCGGGCCGGCTTGCCCGTTCCATTGGCCAAGCGCATGGCCGTTAGGCTCGCCGGACCAACAGGAATGATGTTGGCTGGCTCAAGGCCGAGAAACCGCTGCAAAACTGCGCGGATAACCCCGCCGTGACAAACCACAAGAAGGTTCTCGCACGGGTCTTCTTCTTCTGCGGTAATCACGGCTTGAACACGGCCGGCGAAATCGTCCCAGCTCTCGCCGCCAGGCGGCGTTTGCCGCCCGGCCCGCCAGCCCAAATATCCATCCGGATCGCTGGCTTCGATGTCCTCAACCGTGCGGCCGGTCCATTCACCGACATCAATCTCCCGCAACTGTTCGGTGAAGACGGGATCACGCGCGCCGATACGATCGGCCGTGTCGCGGACACGCTGAAGATCAGACGAGATCGCCCGGCACGGTTTGATCGACTCGATAACCGGGCGCAGCGTGTCGGCCTGATGGCGACCGTGTTCGGACAAACCAATATCGGCCTGGCCTTGAAGACGGTGCGATGCGTTCCACTCCGACTGTCCGTGGCGGACCAACAACAGCCGCATCAATGCAGCCTCTCGCCGTCTTGGCCAAACCAACAGGCGGGCTCAGGCGGCAACTCCATGTGAATTGTTTGGCCAATTCCAGCCTTTGGAGGATCATCGGTGATGGCGGTGAGCCGCAACCCATCGCGCAGCGCTGTCACCATGGTGCGCCCGGCAATGGCGCTCATTTCAACCAGCTCCATTGGAAGGCTTGTCGCGCTTTCCTCGTGGTTCACCTTCAATGCCTCGGCGCGGAACATGGCCAGCGATTCCGTTGCCTCATCAGGTGGAGCAAATGGCATGTGCTTCGACCCGACCTTGAAGCCAGACCCATTCTTCAACACGGGGATCATGTTGTTTGGCGGCGTGCCGACAAAGGTCGCCACGAACGAGGTCGCCGGATCCTGCAAAAGTTCATCGGGCGTTCCGAACTGTTGCAAACGGCCATGGTTCATTACAGCCACATGGCTCGCCATCGTCATCGCCTCGATCTGGTCATGGGTCACATAAACAGTGGTCGCGCCCGTGGCTCGGTGCAGGCGCATCAGCTCTGTGCGCATCTCAACGCGTAGCTTGGCATCGAGATTGGAGAGCGGCTCGTCGAACAGAAGAACTCCGGGTTTCGGCGCAATCGTTCGGGCAATGGCAACGCGCTGCTGCTGACCGCCGGAAATCTCGTTGGGATAGCGCGCAGCCAGTTGGTGAATGTCGAGAAGTTCCAGCACCTCATCCACACGCGCAGTCCGCTCGGATTTTGTCATCTGGCCGACTTTCAATGGCCACTCGACATTGCCGCGCACCGACATGTGCGGCCAAAGCGCGTAGGATTGAAAAACCAGACCGGAATTGCGTTTGGCGGGATCAACGGTCCAGTTCTTGTCGCCGTCAGACACGGTTTGGCCGGCAAAGATCAACTGACCTGCGCTTGGATGTTCGAGCCCCGCCAGCATCCGCAGCAATGTGGTTTTGCCGCAGCCTGAAGGACCCAAAAGCACAAGAAAGGAACCATCGTGCACCATTATCGAGATGTCTTTTACGGCTTCCACATGGCCGAACCGCTTGGTGATGTTTTTGATCTCAAGCATGAGGCGCTTTCTAATTCTTCAGCCAGGGTTGGGATTTGGTCTGCAGGGCGTTGGCGATCAGCGTTGCGGCGATGGAGATTATCAAGATGATGACCGTGATCGCGTTGGCGAATTGCGCGAAGCCTTCCGAGGCATATCGATAGGCTACGACCGACAGAACCGGCATGGTGGGCGTAAACAACAGCACCACTAGCGAGAGGTCGCGGATGATCTTCACGAAGACCAGTATGCCGCCGGCTGCTAGTCCTCGCATAGCGAGGGGGACCGTGATGGAGGCAAGGCGCTGAAAGAAGCTTGCACCAGTGATGCGCGCGCTTTCTTCAAGCTCGCCGCCCACTTGCTGGATGACGGCACGCCCGGTCTGCACCGAGAATGGAAGCAAGTAAGCGGTGCCAGCGATCACCAACAG